>CAYJFD010000005.1:0-80677 GCA_964369605.1 uncultured Muribaculaceae bacterium
ATTCTTCTAAGTAATCTAGTCCGTCGAATGCCATCTCGTCATCGATATCTACGATATCAGCAGAATAAGCATTTAGTCTTAATGAAGCATGATCCGAAACAATTGTTGATACCTTACCATCTACCTCTGGTGTAGAAGCCTCTAAGTAAACAATAGGTGCTGTATCTGGAGAGATTCCTAAATCATAATATGAGTCGATCGTAGCAGTTACTGCGATAGCACCTTCACCATAAGGCTTAACATCCATTACCTTGAAGGCTCCTCTTATATCACCCTCTGCTCTTGTTTCAACTCCTCTTGTGATAAATTCAAAAGTAGTATTGCTATAGTCTGCATTTGTTGGGTTTAGTCTGTAATAAGCTGTTACAGGAAGCGCATCGATTAAGTCGTCTTCAAAATCATGAGTATAATATCCTGGAGCGAACTCGTAAAGCCCCATAATCTCTTCGATCTTCAATTGATTCTCGATAGAAAAATCAGGTAGCATTGACGCATAAGCCATAGGAATAAAATCTAAACCGTAAAGCGCTGATCCTTCCTTAAATGTAAAGACTACTGGCTCGTTGTTTGAATCTAACATTACGATTTGGTAGTAGTTAGCATTTTCTAACTCTGTGAAAATTACGTGTGGTAAAGAAGTAAGAACTAAATCTACTAATACATCACCGATCATTAATTGGTAACCTTCAACTTCGTCGCCTACGATATTTAACATCATTGGATAAGTAGCCATTACTGGCTCGCCATTCTCATTTGTTAATCTTCTTGCTTCAACTCCTGTCTCTGTTACTACTAAGTAACCGTCTGCATCAACACTGATTATAGTGATAGGGGTAATTCCATCAACTCCGTCTTTTCCGTCTTGACCTGCATCTCCTGTCTCGCCCTTATCGCCCTTATCGCCTTTCTCTCCATCTTTTCCATCTTGACCATCCATTCCATTAAAGCCGTCCTGACCGTCCTGACCGTCTTCTCCATCTTCACCGTCTTGACCATCTTTTCCATCTTGACCATTAGAACCATCTTTTCCATGCTCTAATTCGATTACACTTCCATCACTAAATGTAATGATATAACCATCTGCTGTTGCCTCTACATTTGAGATAAGCTTTCCTGTGTTTACTGCATCTTCTAATGCTGTAATTTCTGCCTCAATCGTTTCTAGACGTTTGTTGATATCATCGATATCTCCTTTAAAGTCTTGACATGAAACTGTTAACGACAGAGCTGTGACTAATGCCACAAAACCTTTGATTAAGTTTTTTAATTTCATTGTATTATTTGTTAAAAAAATTATTAATTATTATATAATTTATCTTTATTTAAAATAGCTAATACTGCTCTTTAAAGAGTATTCTACTAATCTAGGTACAAAACTAGTTTCTTTTTTTTAAATAAGCAAATATAATTAATAAACTAATATGAAGAAATAGCAGAAAGAATAGCTCAGAAACAGAAAAATAAAAAAAAGGCTATTTGTAAAATACAAACAGCCTTTAATTTTATAGAGAAATATTACTCCTCTGTGCTTTGAGTCTCCTGTGCTGGAACCTCAGCTTTTTTGCGACTACGACGAGTTGTCGTTTTCTTTTCTGCCTTTGGCGCAGCTGCTAGAGCTGCCTCATTAAAGTCCACTAATTCGATGAATGCCATGTCAGCAGCATCTCCTTGACGGAAGCCTGTCTTTATTACTCTAGTGTATCCACCTGGACGATCTGCGATCTTAGGTGCTACTTCACGGAATAACTCAGCAACTGCTTCTTTTTGCTTTAAATATGCAAAAACAGTACGACGTGAGTGAGTTGAATCGTCTTTAGATTTTGTTAGCAACGGTTCAATGTAAACTCTTAGAGCCTTTGCTTTAGCTAAAGTTGTTTCAATACGCTTATGCAAAATCAATGATGATGCCATATTCGCTAACATCGCTTTACGATGCCCACTTTTACGTCCTAAGTGGTTGAATGATTTATTATGCCTCATTGTTTTCTTCTATTTTCTTCTTCTTTAATTCAATATTATATTTACTTACATCCATTGCAAAGTTTAACTTAACCCTTTCCATAAGAGCATCAATTTCTGTCATTGACTTCTTACCAAAGTTTCTAAAACGACTAAGTTCAGATCTTTGAAGGCTTGCTAATTCTGCAAAATTTTCGATATTAGCTGCTTTTAAACAATTCAAAGCACGTACAGATAATTCCATATCTGATAGTTTTGTTAGTAATAGATGACGCATACGTAACGCTTCCTCATCTAACACTTCTGGATTATTCTTTTCAGTTGTTACCTCTAATGTTATCTTCTCATCTGAGAACAACATAAAATGGTATATCAAAATTTTTGCAGCTTCTGTTAAAGCTTCTTTTGGATGGATAGAGCCATCTGTGCTTATCTCAAGATTCAGTTTGTTATAATCCGTCTTTTGTTCAACACGATAATCTTCTACCCAGTAATTTACATTCTTTATCGGGCTAAAAATAGAATCTATCGGAATAGTTCCTATTGGGTCAGACTCAAGTCTGTTTTCCTCTGCAGGAACATAACCCCTTCCTTTCCCTATTCTTATCTCGAAATCTATTGATACATTCGAATCCATAAAACATATATGATGATCTGGATTCAGGATAGAAAAATTCGTTAAGCCTTTAGAGATAAGACCTGCTGTGAACTCCTGCTTTCCAGAGACAGTAAACTTTACAAGTTCACTATCCTCTTCAGGAACTTCTCTTTTAAATCTTACTCCTTTTAGGTTTAAAATTATCTCAACTACACTCTCTATAACACCAGGTATAGTATCAAATTCATGATCCACTCCCTGTATGCGAATAGAGGTGATGGCAAATCCTTCTAACGAAGATAGAAGAATGCGACGTAGAGCGTTTCCTACTGTAGTACCAAAGCCTGGTTCAAGAGGACGAAACTCGAAACGACCAAAAGTGTCGGTAGCGTCGAGCATTATAACCTTATCGGGTTTTTGAAATGCTAAAATTGCCATTGTGTTTTATTTTTTATTTAGAGTATAATTCGACTATTAACTGCTCATTGATGTTTTCTGGAATCTCAGTTCTTTCAGGAACATTTAAAAATTTTCCTGTCATATCTGATTGGTTCCACTCAACCCAAGAGTACTTAGCTGTCTCACCTATTGAATTTTGAATTACTTCAAGACTTCTTGATCTTTCACGTACACTTATTGTATCACCTGGCTGTACTATTACAGATGGGATGTTACATAATTTACCATTATGTAAAATATGTCTATGTGAAACTAATTGTCTTGCAGCTGCACGCGTAGGAGCTATTCCCATACGATAAACTAAATTATCTAATCTCGACTCTAAAAGGAAAAGTAGGTTATGACCTGTTTGACCTTTCATACGAGAAGCTTTGTTGTAAAGGCTTCTAAACTGTCTTTCTAAAAGACCATAAGAGTACTTTACTTTTTGCTTTTCTTTTAACTGAGTTCCGTATTCTGATACCTTCTTACGCTTTTTAGCTAAACCGTGCTGTCCTGGAGGATAGTTCTTTTTTTCAAAATCCTTATCTGGTCCAAAGATCGGTTCACCGAATTTGCGGGCTATTTTTGTTGTAGGCCCTGTATATCTTGCCATTTTTTAAATTCTCTTAAATTAATACCTTAAACATTATACACGACGGCGGTTCTTAGGACGACATCCATTGTGAGGAAGTGGTGTTACATCAATAATCTCAGTAACCTCAATTCCTTCTCCATGAATAGTACGAATTGCCGACTCACGTCCAGCACCTGGTCCCTTTACATAAGCCTTGATCTTACGTAACCCAAGATCATAAGCAACTTTTGCAGCGTCTGCTGCAGCTACTTGTGCAGCATAAGGAGTATTCTTCTTAGAACCTCTAAAACCCATTTTACCAGCAGAAGACCAGCTTATTACCTGACCTATACTGTTTGTAAGAGTAACGATTACATTGTTAAAAGTCGAAGAAATATGAGCCTCGCCATATGCGTCTACTTTTACAACTCTCTTTTTATTTGTTGTTCCTGATTTTTTTGCCATATCTCAACTTTTATTATTTAGTTGCTTTTTTCTTATTTGCTACAGTTTTCTTTCTACCCTTACGAGTACGAGCATTATTCTTAGTGCTCTGTCCACGTAGAGGAAGACCGATACGATGACGTATTCCTCTGTAACATCCTATATCCATCAATCGCTTGATGTTTAATTGAATAGTAGAACGAAGTTCTCCTTCAATTTTATACTGATCAGCTATCATACTTCTAATAGCTGCTATTTGATCATCATTCCAATCTTTTACTTTGGTATTAAAATCAATACCACAAGCAGTTAGGATTGATTGCGCAGAACTGCGTCCTATTCCGAAGATATAAGTCAAACCTATTTCTCCGCGCTTATTTTTTGGTAAATCAACTCCGGCTATACGTGCCATATTCTTTTTTACTTTTTAGTTATACTAATTAAAATTATCCCTGACGCATTTTAAACTTAGGATTCTTTTTACAAATAACATATAAGCGACCTTTACGCTTCACTATTTTACAATCCTCACTGCGTTTTTTAATGGATGCTTTTACTTTCATTTCTGTAAATTTTATTTGTATCTGAAAGAAATTCTTCCTTTAGTTAAATCATAAGGGGACATCTCGACTTTTACCTTATCACCTGGTAAGATTCTAATATAGTGCATTCTCATTTTTCCTGAGATATGTGCTATTACTATGTGGCCGTTATCAAGTTCTACTCTGAACATCGCATTTGATAATGCTTCGATAACAACACCTTCTTTCTCTATTCCTGTTTGCTTTGGCATAGTTAAAATTTCCTTATAATTAATTAAATATTTGATTGTCCTTCAATAAATTCAAAGGTTGATAAAATTTCGGGGTTTCCTGATCTCACTGCAACCATCAGTTCAAAATGTGCAGAATTTTTCTTATCTGTTGTACTTATTGCCCATCCGTTATCATGGATAAAAATAGATTTTGTTCCCTGATTCACCATGGGTTCTATACAAAGAACCATTCCTTCAATTAACTTCTTTCCTGAGCTAGCTCTTCCATAATTTGGCACTTCCGGTGATTCATGCAGTTTTGCACCTATTCCGTGTCCTACCATTTCTCTTACTACAGAGTAGCCGCTTCTTTCAACGTGAGATTGAATAGCATGGCCTATATCTCCTATTCTATTTCCTGTTATTGCTTGCGCAATACCTAAATACAAGGACTCCTTTGTCGTACTTAATAGCAACTGATTTTCTTTGCTTATCTCTCCTACTGGAAATGTATAAGCTGAATCACCACAAAAGCCCTTATAAATAGTGCCACAGTCAACAGAGACGATATCGCCTTCTTTTAATCTCTCATTTGAGGGAAATCCGTGAACTACAACATCATTAACCGATATACAAAGAGTGTATGGAAAACCTCCATAACCTAAGAAGCCTGGTTCTGCACCGTGATCTCTAATGTAAGTTTCGGCCAATTTGTCTAACTCCATAGTTGTTACACCTGGAATTATATGGCGACCTACTTCTGCTAAAGTTTTAGACACTAATAGTGCATTCTCCTTTAGTATAGCGATTTCTTCTTCGGTCTTAATTTTAAACATCTCTCCTTTTATTTATTTTAGGTTACATCCCTGAACGGCCTGTTACACGTCCAGATTTCATCAAACCGTCGTAGCGACGCATTAGCAGATATGAATCTATCTGTTGTAATGTGTCTAAAACTACTCCTACTAAGATAAGCAACGAAGTTCCCCCATAAAATTGAGCAAACTGATTGTTTATCCCCAACATCATTGCGAATGCCGGAAGAATTGCCACTATCGCTAGGAAAATTGATCCTGGGAAAGTGATTCTCGACATTACGGCGTCAAGGTATTCTGCTGTCTTCTTTCCTGGCTTAACACCTGGAATGAAACCGCCATTTTTCTTCATTTCTTCTGCCATCATAGTAGGGTTTACTGTAAGTGCAGTGTAGAAATATGTGAAGAGAACAATTAGTACACCGAAAATAAAGTTATACCAGAAACCTGTTACATCACTCAATGTAGCTGCTAATCCTCTTGATGCATCAAACTGTGCAAGTAAAAGAGGGAACATCATAATTGCCTGTGCAAAGATAATTGGCATAACACCAGCCGCGTTTATTTTTAACGGTATGTACTGGCGAGCTCCGCCATACTGCTTATTTCCTATTATTCTTTTAGCATACTGTACTGGTATACGGCGTTGACCTTGTACCAATGCGATAGCGAAAACAATTATAAAAAGTAAAACAGCTAATTCCACGATTACCATTAAAGGACCACCAGCAGTACCATTAAATCTCGCACCTAATTCAGCAACAAACGCAAAAGGTAAACGAGCAATGATACCCACCATGATGATTAAAGAAATACCATTACCTAGTCCACGGTCTGTGATACGCTCTCCTAGCCACATTACGAACATAGTTCCTGATAGAAGAATGATAGTCGCGAAGACTTGATAAGATAAGCCTAGACCTAAAATAAAGGCCTCTGCAGGTAATTGTGCTTGAAGGTTAGTGATATAAGTAGGTCCTTGTAATAAAAGAATAATGATAGTCAGATATCTAGTTATCTGATTCATCATCCTTCTACCACTCTCACCATCCCTCTGTAATCTCTGAAAGTAAGGAACCATCACTCCTAGTAGTTGAACTACGATCGAAGCGGAGATATAAGGCATTACTCCCAAAGCAAAAATGGAAGCATTACTAAACGCACCTCCTGAGAACATATCTAACAATCCTAGTAATCCTGAAGAGGTTTGTGCCTCTAGGTTTGCTAGCATTGATGGATCTATTCCAGGTAGTACTATAAAGCTTCCTAGACGATAGATTAGGAGTAAGAGAAAGGTATAACCTATTCTCTTACGTAACTCCTCTATCTTATAGATGTTCTTGATAGTTTGTAAAAATCGTTTCATCTCTTAGATTACTGTTGTTTTACCACCGTTGCTCTCGATCTTAGCAATAGCAGATTTCGAAAACGCGTTAGCTGTAACATCTAGTTTTGCTTTAAGCTCGCCATTTCCTAAGATTTTTACATTATCATTTTTTGAAACGAAACCAGCAGAAATTAATACATCGATATTAATAACTTCTAAGTTTAATTTCTCACTAATTTGCTGTAAAGCAGCAAGGTTCACACCTCTGTATTCTACTCTTGTAGGATTAGTAAATCCAAATTTTGGTAAACGTCTTTGAATTGGCATTTGACCCCCTTCAAAGCCGATCTTACGAGAATATCCTGAACGAGATTTTGCTCCCTTGTGTCCACGACCAGATTGTTGTCCACGACCTGAACCTTCTCCACGACCTAAACGCTTGCCAGTTCCAGTAGAACCTTCTGCAGGTTTTAAATTATTTAATTTCATCTGTTTTTCCTCCTTTAGTTAATTTCTTCAACTTTAACAAGATGTAGAACTTTCTGAATCATTCCCTGTGATACAGGATTTAACTCTATTTCTACGCTGTGATTTATACGACGAATTCCTAAGGAAGCCATATTAGCAATCTGCCTTTTTGTTGCACCACATGTGCTTCTTACTTGTGTAATTTTTACTTTTGCCATTGCTTGTCCTCCTTAACCTTTAAATACTTTCTGCATTGATACTCCACGTACACCAGCGATAGTGTAAGCGTCACGTAACTCAGTTAAAGCTTTAACTGTAGCCTTAACTAGGTTGTGTGGGTTTGATGAACCTTTTGATTTTGCAAGAATATCGTGTACTCCTACAGACTCAAATACGGCACGCATCGCACCTCCCGCCTTTACTCCTGTACCAGGAGCTGCTGGCTTCATAAATACTCTAGCGCCACCGAACTTTGCGATTTGCTCGTGTGGGATAGTTCTCTTACTAAGAGGTATCTTAACTAGATTCTTCTTTGCATCTTCAATTCCTTTAGAGATCGCTGTTGTAACCTCGTTAGCCTTTCCTAGACCGTATCCTACAACACCTTTTTCGTCTCCTACCACTACGATAGCAGAGAAACTGAAGTGACGTCCTCCTTTAGTTACTTTTGTAACTCTTTGAACTGCTACTAATCTATCTTTTAACTCTAAATCAGTAGTTTTTACTCTCATTACATTATTATCTGCCATAGTGATTAGAATTTAAGGCCACCCTCGCGAGCAGCTTCTGCTAAACATTTAACTCTTCCGTGATATAAGTATCCTCCACGATCGAAAGTGATAGTAGTAATACCTTTTTCTAGTGCTCTTTCTGCAACTAATTTTCCAACGATACCTGCTATCTCACAAGCAGTTTTTCCTGCTACAGCTTCTACTAATGCTTTTTCATTAGATGACGCTGATGCTAACGTAAGACCATTTATATCATCAATTACTTGAGCATAAATTTGCTTATTACTTCTAAAAACACACAGTCTAGGTCTTTCAGAAGTTCCATTTACGACTTTACGAATACGATAACGAATTCTTTGTCTTCTTTCAATTTTATTTATAGCCATAAATCTTCTCCTTATTATTTAGCGCCAGCTGACTTACCAGCTTTACGACGAAGTTGTTCACCAACAAACTTAATACCTTTTCCTTTATATGGTTCAGGCTTACGTAGAGAGCGTACTTTCGCAGCTACTTGCCCTAAAAGTTGTTTGTCCATACTTTTTAATGAAAGGATAGGATTCTGTCCTTTTTTAACAGGTTCCGCTTCAGCTTTTACCTCAGCAGGTAGCATAAAGTGAATATCGTGAGAGTAACCAAGACTCATGTTTAGAAGTTGACCTTCTACAGTTACACGATAACCCACTCCAATAAATTCTTGTCTTATAGTAAAGCCAGTAGATACTCCTGTCACCATATTTTGGATCAACGCACGATAAAGTCCGTGCATAGATCTGTGACGAGGCTGATCTGTTGGACGAGTTACTGTAAGAACATCTCCCTCAACTTCGACCTTAATATCAGGATGAACATCCTGAGTTAATTGTCCAAGAGGGCCTTTAACCACAACCATATTATCTGAACCTACTGTTACAGTAACTCCAGCTGGCAGGTTTACAGGTAATTTACCAATTCTTGACATTATTTTAAATTTTAATTATTAACGATTAATAAACGTGACAAATTACCTCACCTCCGATATTTAAATCTGAAGCTTCTTTGTCTGTCATAATTCCTTTTGATGTAGAAAGGATTGCTATACCTAAGCCATTAAGAACTCTAGGCATAGTTTCAACGCCTACATACTTTCTTAAACCTGGCTTACTTACACGGATAATCTTCTTGATTGCCGCTTTCTTAGACTCAGGATGGTACTTAAGCGCTAGCTTAATAGTGTTAAAAGGAGTACCTTCAACTATCTTGTAGCTAAGGATATATCCTTTGTTATGTAACACCTTTGTAATCTCTTGCTTCATTTTAGACGATGGTATTTCTACTACCTTATGTCCTGCAAGATAAGCATTTCTTACTCTCGTTAGGAAGTCTGCTATTGGATCAGTCATTTTTTTTTAGTTTTAATAGATTCGACGCACTGCGCCCGATATCCAATTGTTATTAATTTATTTATTTTTTACCAAGAAGCCTTTTTAACTCCTGGTATTAGACCATTACTTGCCATTTCGCGGAACTGAATACGGCTAATTCCGAAAATACGCATATAACCTTTTGGGCGTCCTGTTAAAGAACAACGGTTATGCTGACGACAAGGTGAAGAGTTTTTAGGAAGCTTATCTAAGCCTGCCCAATCACCAGCTTCTTTAAGAGCCTTACGTTTCTCAGCGTATTTTTCAATTAATTTAGCGCGTTTTACTTCGCGAGCTTTCATTGATTCTTTTGCCATATCCTAATATTATTTCTTGTTTTTAAAAGGCAATCCAAATTCACGAAGAAGAGCATAAGCCTCTTCGTCTTTCTTTGCAGTTGTTACAAAAGTGATCTCAAGACCTAATACTTTTGTAATTTTATCGATATCGATCTCAGGGAAGATAATCTGCTCTTTTATACCAAAAGTATAGTTACCTTTTCCATCAAACTTCTCGCTGATTCCGTTGAAATCTCTAATACGTGGTAAAGAAACTGCGATTAGTCTTTCTAGGAATTCATACATTTTAGTTCCACGTAAAGTTACTTTCACACCGATAGGCATTCCTTTACGAAGTTTAAAGTTTGAAATGTCTTTCTTTGAAAGAGTTACAACCGCCTTCTGACCAGTGATTAATGTAAGCTCCTGCTGTGCAGTATCAATTAACTTCTTATCAGATGTTGCGATACCCATTCCTTGGTTAATAGTAATCTTCTCTAATTTTGGAGCCTGCATAACAGACGAGTAATTAAAGTCCTTTACTAATTTTGCAACTATCTCTTCTTTGTACTTTTTTTGAAGACTTGGAACATATCCGCCCAAGCTAACTTGTACTTCTTTATTTTCAGCTTTCTTTGCCATTACTTAATCTCCTCTCCAGATTTTTTAGCATAACGCACTAACTTTCCATTTTCACCTGCACGGCGACCAATTCTTGTAGGACCACCTTTTGATGGATCTACAACTTGTAGGTTAGATATGTGAATTCCTGCTTCCTGTTTGATAATTCCACCTTGAGGGTGCTTCGCGTTTGGTTTAGTGTGCTTACTAACCATATTGATTCCTTCAACGATAGCTCGTTCTTTTTTAACGATGATCTCTAAGACTTTACCAGTCTTACCCTTATCGTTTCCAGCATTTACTGCTACTAGGTCTCCTTTCTTAATATGTAATTTCTTATTCATACCCTTACTCCTTTATTATTATAACACTTCAGGTGCTAAAGAGACAATCTTCATATAGTTCTCACGTAACTCTCTAGCTACTGGGCCAAAGATACGTGTTCCTTTAACTTCACCTTGATTATTTAACAATACGCATGCATTGTCATCAAAACGAATATAAGAACCGTCAGCACGACGAATTTCTTTCTTAGTACGTACTATTACTGCCTTTGATACAGAACCTTTTTTAGCATCTGCATTAGGGATAGCACTTTTAACGGCAACTACTATTTTGTCACCAACTGTAGCATAACGACGACGAGTTCCACCTAGAACTCTAATACATAGAACTTCTTTAGCTCCACTATTATCTGCTACTTGTAAACGTGATTCTTGTTGTATCATAGCTTATTTAACTTTTTCTACGATTTCTACTAATCTCCAGCATTTTGATTTACTCAATGGGCGAGTCTCCATAATGCGTACTGTATCTCCTTCATCACACTGATTTGTTTCATCATGTGCGACAAATTTAGTTGTTTTATTTACGAATTTTCCGTAAATAGGGTGTTTCTCTTTTCTTCTAACAGCAACAACGATAGACTTATCCATCTTATTACTTACTACAACACCTGTTCTTTCTTTGCGTAAATTTCTTTCCATAAACCTTATTTATTCTCGGTTCTTTCTACTTCTGTTAGCACAGCAAGCATACGAACGATGTCTTTTTTTGCTTTTCTAATCTTAGAAGTGTCTTCTAATGGAGAGATAGCATGATTGATAACCATTTGGTCTAAATTTGCTTTTTCTGTCTGAATACGCTCACGTAAATCAGCTACAGACATTTCACGAATTTCACTTATTTTCATAACTCTATCCATTAAACTTGTTCAACATAATCTCTACGTACGATAAACTTAGTAGTCACAGGTAATTTCTGTGCTCCCAAACGAAGTGCTTCTTTAGCGATCTCCATTGGTACTCCTTCTGCTTCGAATATTATACGACCTGGCGTAACAGGAGCAACGAATCCCTCAGGACTACCTTTTCCTTTACCCATACGTACCTCAGCAGGCTTCTTAGTGAATGGTTTGTCAGGGAAAACGCGAATCCATATTTTTCCTTCACGCTTCATATAGCGAACTATAGCCTGACGAGCAGCTTCTAATTGTTGACCTGTTAACCAACAAGCCTCTAGGGTCTTGATTCCGAAAGAACCAAATGAAAGTTGATTTCCTCTATAGGACTTTCCTTTCATGCGACCTTTTTGCTGCCTTCTAAACTTTGTTTTCTTTGGTTGTAACATTGTTTTATACAGTTTTTTTTAACTTAATTTCTTTTAATCTCCTCATTTTCAAACTAGTAGATGCCCACTAGTATTAATTTGGGTCTGCAAAGATATGAATTTTTTCTTATTTACAAATATTTTTTAACTTTTTTTTACAATTTTGGTCTGACATTTTTTACAGCTAATTACAGCATTTTCAGTTGATTATATTACACTAGTATTTTTTAAAAATCATATTTTGGTCAGCGAAATTTTTTTTTTATCTTCGCAGCGTGAAACGAAAATTAGTAGCTATATTAACCCTAATGTTATGCAGTTTTATCACGTTTGGGCAGAACGATGATAATTCCAACATCATGCGATACGACATCATAAATGGGGATACCGTATATACGGACCATATCGATGCCTCCCAAATTATTAAATATGCACCTCGTAAAAAAGGAAAACAATGGAGGAAATACTATAGATTGGTGCACAATTTCTCAAAAGCCTATCCTTACGCGCTGGTAGCAAAAGAGAAGATTAATGACGCAAATGCCTTTATTAAAGCTAAGGACCTAAAAGGCAACGATAGAGAGAAATTTATTAAGAATTTTGAAAAAGATTTATTCTATACTTTTGAAGCTCCTCTTAGAAAGCTGACTTTCACGCAAGGAAGAATATTACTCAGGTTAATTGAAAGAGAGATAGGTGAAAATTCTTATGAAATTATTCAGGGCTACAAAGGCAGAGTTGCTGCTGGCTTTTGGCAAGGTGTAGCCAGAGTCTTTGGTTCTGACCTAAAGAGGCCATACGATAGAGAAGGAAACGATAAAAACCTCGAGGAGTTAGTCTTAATTTACCAAAAAGGAGAATTTGATAGGTTATATTATAGTATATTTAGGAATCTACCACCTAAACCCGTAGTCAGTCCTCTAAATGGCTACCGTCAAAAGCCGGTTTAACGCATACTTTCATAGCGTCTCCGTCATAGCAGATATAGGCAAATTCGTTTTTTACCCAGTCGTCTAATAAGTATATATCTGTGTCTTCGCCTATAGTTGCACTTACATTAAAATGATAATGACCAAATATAAAATAGTCTATATTTGCCTTGTACTTATACTTATACTGCTCTAGAAAATTTTCGGAGTACTTATATATAGGTAGTTTCTTTAATATTTGCACTGAATCTAGATCATCTGTAAACACACTGCTCTTTTTGTAATTTTTCTTTCTACTATTCGACCACGCATTGCCAAAACCCAAGGCCCACCTAGGATGTAAAGCACTAAAAGCCTTCTGTATAGTAGGGCTGTGAAAAATCCACCTCAATACTCTGAATCCCGGTGTAGTATACCCCAAACCATCGCCATGTCCTAGGCAAAATGTTTTCCCTTCGATTTCAATTATATGTGGTTGGTCCAACACCTTTACACCAAGCTCCTTCTCGAAATAGTTAAACACCCATATATCGTGGTTCCCTTTTAAGAAATATACGTCTACACCTCTATCTACCAAGGAGGCTAGCTGTCCTAAAACTCGCGTAAATCCACGAGGGACAACATACTTATATTCGTACCAAAAATCAAATATATCACCTAGCAAGTAAAGGGCTTTGGTATTCTTTGGGAGAGATGATAAGAATATTGAAAAACTTTTTTCCCTTGCTGCGGGATCATCATGTTTTACACCTAGGTGTACATCTGACAAAAAATAATATAATTTTTTATTATCCATTATATTAGAGATATTAGGATCGACACTAGACCAATAAGTATACAGTAGATAGCGAAATAATAAAGCTTCGTATTTTTAACTAGATTTATCATCCACTTACATGCAAAATAACCTGAAATAAATGCGGCGAACATTCCTGACAAGATTACTGTTGGTCTCAATCCTGATGCCTCTACCGAAAACTCTCCTGAAATTACATCTAGGAAAGACTGTCCTAAAATTGGAATTATTACCATCAAGAAGGAGAATTGTGCTATTTTTTCTTTCTTCACGCCAAGCAGTAGACCTGTGGCTATCGTAGATCCTGATCTCGAAACGCCTGGAAGTACTGCTATTGCTTGAGCAATACCTATTATAAACGCTTCCTTATATCCTATTTCTTTTGCTTTCTTTTTTAATTCCTGCTGCTTCACAGTTAACCTTTCACTCACATATAATAGTATAGCGGTTATACATAGCATACAACCCACCACGAGCAAACCAGATCCAAATATTGCCTCTACGTAATCTTTGAAGAAAACTCCTACAATGAACACTGGGAACATGGATACCATTATATATAACATATATTTAATGTCTTCATTTTGACCTTTAAATATACCTAACAGTAATTTAAATATTTCTTTTCTTAGCGCTACAAGCGTACTACAGACTGTCGCTGCGTGCACTGCGACCTCAAATACTAGATGCCTAGATTCTACTCCGAGCAACTCCTTTCCCAAAGTAAGATGCCCACTACTACTCACTGGTAGAAACTCCGTTAAGCCTTGTATCAAACCAAGAAGTATCGCCTCTAGTTCGTTCATTTACTTATTTTTTGGACGCTTAAGTATAAATATTATCTGAACTATAAACCCTCCTATTATTAGAAGAGGTGCTATAATTATTCTTTGAGCATTAAACATCTTGTAATTGAATACGTTAGGATCATCTGACCCTCCTCCTACCATCAAAGCATAACCAAGTACGACTATTAGAAAGCCTACTATGATGTATAAGAAATTCTTTTTAGATACTGCAAATTCTTTCATTTTAATATAATTCGTCTTTTTTTAATGTTATCATTTTACGTACAACAAAGAGTGTACTGACAATACATATTGTTATTCCTATTAATATTACGCCTATTATAACATAAAACAGCATTAAATCATCTATCATCATAAATAACTGATGAAACTCCTCTCTGATTAGGTAAACAACTGCTAATAAGGCAGTAACCGCTAAAAGGCTAGAAATAAAACCTTGAAAAAATGCATTTCCTATGAAAGGTTTAACTATAAAGTATTTTGTTGCACCCACTAGCCTCATCGTTCTAATAATAAAACGTTTTGAGTAAACATTCAATCTTACTGTGTTATTTATCAAAACAAAGGAAATAATTAATAATACTCCTATCAGTATAGTGAAGGCCAATGCGAATTTTTCAATGTTAGCATTTAACACATCCACAAGTGACTTTTGGTAAACAACTTCGCTCACTTGCGAATATTGCATTATTTCTTGCACTATCATCTCTAGGCTATCAACTGCCATATATTCTGCAGTAATATACAAATCTAGCGAAATCGGAATAGGTGTAGCCTCGAAAACATCTAGAAAGCCCTCACCTAGAAGCTCCTCCATCTCCATCTCTCCCCTTTCCTTTGAAATATAATCTATCGATTTCACATATCTTGTACTCTCAAGGTCTCTTACCAGTTCAAGCGCCTCTGCCTCTTGAACTTCTAGATTTAACATCGTACTTACGACAATGTTCTCTTTAAAGTAATTCGAGACAAATCGGGCATTTGCTCCTAAAAAACCCGCCATTCCTACCAAAAATAGAACAAGACTAATACTAATTACAGATGATAGGTAAGATCTTATAATCTGTCCGTATAATAGATTAGAAATTTCTTTTTTCTTCATTTTTTTTCAAGATATAATTTCCAAAGATAATTAAAACTAATTATCTAAAAAATTTTTCATACCTTTGTGATATTAAAATACAAGATAATAAGATGA
The DNA here is from genome assembly GCA_964369605.1 of uncultured Muribaculaceae bacterium. GTDB lineage: Bacteria > Bacteroidota > Bacteroidia > Bacteroidales > UBA932 > CAYJFD01. The sequence continues at coordinate 15,754 of CAYJFD010000005.1, forward strand.
AAGATCAAAGAAGGATCCTATTCGCAAACTCTGAAATACTTCCGTTCCTACCAGAAACTAAGATCTCTACCGTTGGTCGTTATCTTCCACAAGGCATTCAAGAAAGTGGAAAAGAGATTCGTACATTTATGCCACGTTATGGCAATATCAATGAACGTAGAAATCAGCTTCATGAGGTCATCCGACTCTCTGGAATGAACATAGTTATTAATGAGCTAGACCGCCCATTAATTATCAAAGTATCTTCTATCCCAGCGGCTAGGAAGCAGGTATATTTTATTGATAACGATGACTACTTCCACAGGAAATTTATTTATCACGATGCTGACGGCAACGAATTTCCTGATAATGACGAGAGAGCCATGTTCTACGCCAGAGGGATACTTGAAACCGTAAAGAAGCTAAGATGGGCCCCAGACATGATACACTGCCAAGGTTGGATTTCAAACGTACTTCCTCTATATTTAAAAAAGACTTACCATAATGACCCTATATTCTCTAATAGTAAGGTGATATTGTCTATTTATGACGAGGAATTAGATATGACTTTTGACGAGGCATTCAAAAAGAAAATTCTAATTAATGGCGTAAAAAACAAAGATGTAGAACAGCTAGCTGAATCTAATGGTGTAGGTCTTGCAAAGCTTGCCATCAAATTTGCAGATGGCGTAATTTTCGGATCTCCTAATACAAGAGATGAGATAAGACAGTATATACAAGAGTTAAATATTCCAATTCTTGAATACACACCTATCGACCATCCAGATAATACTTACATTAACTCCTATAACGAATTCTACGATAGAATATTAAACGACAATGAAGTATAGTTGCACCATTTTATGTTTTATCTTCGGGATACTCGTATCATCCTGCGTTGTAAATGATAGAATTCTAGGGGAGGATTTTGTCCCTGAAGAATATATAATTAAGATAGATACAGCAGAGTTTTCTCTTGAAGTCACAAGTAAAAAAGTAGATAGCATACAAGGTTTCTCAACATCACACATGCTAATAGGAAGTATAAGCGATGATGTTTTCGGCACCTCGAAGTCATCATCAGTTTCGTACGTAACCCCGACCTCTAGTTCTCTTGACTTTGGAGATGATCCTGAATTTGTAGACGCCTATGTTAACCTTATCATTGATTCAACATATTCTAATGTTGTTGGACACGATGGTATAGCTCAGAACATCCATATATACAAGTTGAATAAGGTTATTGACACTACTACTATTTTTAACACCTCATTCTCTATGTCCGATGTAGATCCTGAACCTATCAGTATCGGGTCACCTGTGTATTTCGGAACAGATTCTCTTAAAATCCGTCTATCTCAGAAATATGCAGAGGAACTATTATCTGTAACATCTGAGGAGTCTGAGGATTTTGACCTTTTTACACAAAAAATCAAAGGTATATATATTACTTGTGGAGATGACAATATTTACCCTTCAGGTGGAAGGTTAAACTATATTCCCCTTTCTACATCAAGAATCTATGTAAAATATAAATACACTAATGCAGAGGAAAATATTATTAAGCAGGATTCTGCTAAATCATTTTTCTTAGGAGCAGTCAACTCAGTAAATATTTACGAAACAGAATCTGGAGATATGCTTGCAGAAGATGAGCTTACGGAGAATATTTACCTCGAAGGACTCTCAGGAGTAAAACCATTCATAAATGGAGAGTATATAAGTAAGCTATTAAACGAGTGGGTAGAGCAGAGCGGATACCCTAAAGGCTCCGTTGTAATTTCTAGAGCATCCATTTCTTTACCTTACGAGATGCCTAGCGACTTCTCCATAGTTGATAGAGAATACCCGTGGGCTATTTATCCTTGTGTAAAGGATTTACTCTACGATGAACTTGACTACTTTAAATTACCTTCTGAGATTTATGGTAGTTATCACACGGGGGATATTAATCGTTCGCATCAAGACTACTTAATGGATGTCACTTCTTATATACAAGACCAGATAAAGTCATATCATGAAGATGATAGTTATAAAGAAAAGGATCTGTGGTTCATACCCGTATATAAATGGTACGACTCCTCAGTTCAGAGTTATGAATTTGAGATTAAAACCGATTCAGGCACGCGAGCAACACTGAACGGCAGTTTAGCGGACAGAAAACCTACACTCAAATTAGTCTACTCAGTACTAAGCATTTAAGCATAAAAAAAGCTACCATTTTTGGTAGCTTTTTTTATTCAAGTTAATTATTACTTGATGTTAGCCTCGATGTACTCAATAGCTGAACCTACTGTTCCGATTTTCTCAGTAGCGTCATCTGAAATAGTGATATCAAATGCTTTCTCAAATTCCATAATTAATTCAACTGTGTCTAGTGAATCAGCACCTAAATCATTTGTAAAACTAGCGTTTGGAGTTACTTCGCTCTCATCTACGCCTAATTTGTCTACAATAATTTCTTTAACTTTTGCTGCAATATCTGCCATAATTTTAAATTTTTATTGATTAATATATTTGTGTTGTTTTTAAGTACAATTTGTCAAAATTCCACCAAATTAGGGTGCAAATTAAGTTAAAAAAATCCAATTTTTAAAATTTATATTTAATATCTCCATTTTTTTAAAGTAATTTTGCACTTTATATATTCCAAAGGAGCATTAAACACGGCTAATTGTGAATATTATTAATAGCTAAAAAATATATAGATGAAACACATTGCGATATTTGCATCGGGATCAGGAACAAATGCTGAGAACTTAATACAACACTTTAAGGACTCTTCTCTTGCGAGAGTGAACTTAGTACTATCTAATAAAGAAGATGCCTATGTACTGGAAAGAGCAAGAAGAAATAACATAGAAACCTTCACATTCAAATACTCTGAGTTTTGCGGGAGCTGTCCAAACCCTAATCTATTTTTAGATCTTTTAAAAGAGTACAAGATAGATTATATCGTATTAGCAGGATTCTTATTGAAAGTGCCTCATTTCCTACTAGAGGCCTTCCCAAATAAGATTATTAACATACACCCAGCTCTGCTACCATTATATGGAGGTAAGGGTATGCACGGAATGAATGTACATAACGCAGTGATAGCAGCTAAAGAGAAAGAATCAGGCATAACCATTCACGTAATCGATGAGTTCTATGATAAAGGAGAAACTCTAGCCCAATTTACCTGTGCACTGACCCAAGAGGACACTCCTGAGAGCTTAGCTGCTAAGATTCACATTCTAGAGCAAGATCACTTCCCAGAAGTAGTAGAGTCATATATTAAATCTAGATAATATAAATATATCGCGCAGTTTTTTCTAATATCAGCAAAATAAATTTGCAGATACAAAAAAAAGCCCTATATTTGCGCTCTCCTTTCGCTCGGATGGTGGAATAGGTAGACACGCAGGACTTAAAATCCTGTGGGCAGCGATGCCCGTGCGGGTTCGATTCCCGCTCCGAGTACAGAAAAGCCTTTTAGTTTGACTAAAAGGCTTTTTTTATGCCCATATTCGAAAGAAGTTTCTAAATTTGTAGCGAACTTGTTATAATTAGCAGAATGAAATTTTACAAATACCACGGGGCTGGCAATGACTTTATTATTGGAGACAATAGAGAAGGTAGCATTCATTTAAATACCGAAGAGATCATAAATTTATGCGACAGACACTATGGAATAGGCTCTGATGGCATCATACTGCTTGAAAATAGCTCCATTGCCGACTTTAAGATGGTCTTCTATAATCCTGATGGGAGTGCCGAGATGATGTGCGGCAACGGTGGAAGGTGTATCTGCTTTTTCGCAAAGAAACTTGGGATACCTCACAACTCATTTGAGGCAGCAGATGGCATCCACCAGTGCGCTATTCTGAACGAAGACTTCGATTCTAAAGTGGCTCAAGTCCGCATTTCTATGAATCCTGTAACTCAGGTAGAATTTCTTGATGAGCTGAGTCACCAAATTAGTCAAGACTTCCCTCTCCTCTCCTCTCCGTGCTTTTTAAATACAGGAACATACCACCTCTGCATATTAGCAGAAAAGATTAAGAATATTGACATTGCCAAATATGGCGCTAAATACAGACATCACCCCCATTTCGCACCCAAAGGAACAAATGTGAATTTTATCGAACAACGTGGCGAATACGAGCTTTTTATGCGCACTTTCGAAAAAGGAGTAGAGGCAGAGACTTGGGCCTGCGGCACAGGAGCGATAGCTGCTGCAATATATATGTTTAGAGAGGGCAATAGGGCTATAAATGCGAAAATTCACACTCAGAGGGAGACCCTAACTGTAGAGTTTATTTCATCATCATCTGGCGCGAGTGACATATACCTAAGCGGCCCTGCAACGCTCGTTGCAGAAATAAATATTTAATAGATATAGTATTCTTCAAATATATGCATAAAAAAAGTCACTATTTCTAGTGACTTTTTTAGAGCGAAAAACGAGACTCGAACTCGCGACCCCAACCTTGGCAAGGTTGTGCTCTACCAACTGAGCTATTTTCGCGTTTGGGATTGCAAAGGTAGACATTATTTTTAATTATCCAAAAAAATATGTCTTTTTTAATGCTTTTTCATTATATTTTTACAAACTGCTCTCAAAATTACGTAAGAATCGCATATCATTCTCAAAATATAGCCTTAAATCCTTGATTTGCCACTTTAGCATAGCGATCCTCTCAACTCCCATTCCAAATGCAAATCCTGAATATTCCTCTGGATCTATTCCATTTGCAGATAAAACATTTGGATCTACCATTCCACAGCCCATAATTTCTAACCAACCTGTTCCCTTACAGATATTACAACCTTCTCCCTTGCAGATATTACAGCTAACATCTACCTCAGCACTAGGTTCTGTAAACGGAAAATATGATGGTCTCATTCGGATTTTAGCATCCTCTCCAAACATTTCTTGAGCAAATAATAGGATAGCTTGCTTCATGTCAGCGAAACTTACATCTTTATCTATATACAGGCCCTCCACTTGATGGAAAATACAGTGCGCCCTGGCAGATATAGCTTCATTTCTAAATACTCTTCCTGGACATACTACTCTTATTGGAGGTTTATTATTCTCCATTGTTCTCACTTGAACAGAAGAGGTATGAGTTCTTAACAGTATCTGTTCTCCCTTGTCTGCGATAAAAAAGGTGTCTTGCATATCCCTTGCTGGATGTTCAGGTGGGAAATTTAAAGCCCCAAAGACATGCCAGTCGTTTTCTATCTCAGGTCCCTGAGCTATGATATATCCTTGTTTAGTAAATATAGATATTATTTCATTTCTTGTGATAGAAATAGGATGTTTAGATCCTAACTCAAAGCTATCACCAGGCTTCGACAAGTCCATACTATCTTTATTTACTACTGGCGCATCACACACAGTGTTCTTTAACTCATCTATTTTTGTTTGAGCCGTATTCTTTAACTGGTTTAGTACTTGTCCAAATTCTCTCTTTTGCTCCGGGCTCACAGATCTAAAGTCTTCAAACAACTTTGTTATCTCTCCTTTCTTTCCAAGTAAACGTACCCTAAAATCTTCTAGTTCCGCTTCTGTGCTAGTATTAAAATTCTTTATCTCCTCTAAAAGATTTTCTATTCTTTCTCTCATCTTATTTTATTCTTATAAAATTTTACCAATTTACTGCATCTCTATTTAACGGCATAGTCATACATCTTGCGCCACCACCACCACGTGGCAACTCTGAACCATCAATAGTTACAACACATCGTTTATCACCATCTACTGTATTCTTTCCTGAAATAACATCCCAAGCAGGTATTATCTCAAAACCATTATTCGCCATTTCCTCTAAGGTATGTACATTTCTAGCATAAGAAAGTACTTTCCCTGGAGCAAAAGCAAAGAAGTTCGCCCCACTATGCCACTGTTCTCTTTCCTGATTCCACTCATCAGCCCTGCCGCCACATATTATTGGCTGTAAATCCATACCTAACTTCTTTAATACAGTAGGAATATTATTTACATTTCTTATCTTTGATATCTTGTTTCCATCTATCTCGATATGCACTGTCTGGTACTGGTTTTCACCTAAGATTAAAGGCTCATATACCATACACTTATCTCGATCCAATAAGGTAAAGACCATATCTAGATGAATAAACGACTCTGGAGTATGAGGTAACTGCTGAACGATTACATGTTTCTTCCCTTCACTTGAATTTGTTGCTAACCTAGTTACTATTTGGTCAATCGCTTGGGCACTTGTTCTAATCCCACTACCTATCAACATTATATCTTCTCTCGCCATCAAAATGTCACCTCCTTCCATAAATATCTCTGGGGAATTTGGTTTAAAAAGGTAACCATCCATAATAGAACATTGAAAGTGTCCACTTCCTCTATAGATAGCTTCCATTATTAATGACTCCCTCATTCTTACTCTATTTGCCATTTTACATATTATGGCAGTATTTCCGCACGTAACTGCAGCATCTCTAGTAAAATAAAAATTATATAGAGGGTATAGAGCGTAATATTCATCCTTTAAGAAGGCAGTAAGTGTATCTATCTTTGCAGGTAGCCCCTCTATTAATGTACGAGCTAGATTAGCCGAAGTCATTAACATCAGCACTTCATAATAGGCCTCAACATTCTCAGCAACACATATCTTCTTTATCAACTGTTCTCTTTCCGCAGGTATATCTAAAAGGGACTGTAATAAATCACTTACTTGATATACCTTTGTCACTTTTGATAGCACCCCAGATAACTGCTCGTACTCCTTTTGTGCGATCGAAAGATTTAGGATATCACTATATAGCGCTCTTTGCGCCATCTCAGGCGTCATATTTTCTACTTCATAGCCAGGACGATGCAGTAAGACAGCATTTAACTTGCCTATCTCTGACTGCACTTGGATTTTTAATGTATCTTTTGACATCTATTTATTATTTTATAAACGATAATTCTACTGGAAAGACTTTAGGTCCTCAACAGTAATATCTGTTATTAAATTCTTTATACTTTGCTCATCACGAGGGCAGATCATCAAAACATCTGGTGTTTCAACAACCATAAAATCTTTCAACCCACTAACTGCTATCAACTTAGAATCATTTGATGACCAGATTGCAGTATTTTCCGTATTATTTATTATTGTGGTCTTCGCTTTTACTATATTAGCTTTATCTGGCGCTCCAAAATACTGAAATAAAGACTCCCACGTCCCTAGGTCAGACCACCCAAAAGATGTTCTGAAAACCCAAGACTTCTCGGTTTGCTCCATTATTCCATAATCTATAGAAATAGGAACACAGTTTTCGTAGATTCTATCTATATCTGTTTTCTCATCCGCAGTATTATAAGAGGTACAACTAGCGTATGCTTGCGCAATATCAGGTAAGTACCTTTCAAGTTCCGGTATTAGAGAGCTTATCTTCCACACAAAAATTCCTGAGTTCCATAAAAACTCTCCGCTCTTTAAGAAAACTTCAGCCATCTCAACTTCTGGTTTCTCTGTGAAGGTTTTCACATCAAATACCTCATAACCATTAATTTGCTCAGACTGCTTCATATTCAGTTGAATATAACCATAAGCTGTTTCAGGACGCGTTGGCTCTATTCCCATCGTAATTAACTTATCATTAGCTGATGCATATTCTAATGCTGTAGCAATAGTTTGAATAAAAAGATTTTCATTTGAGATAAAATGATCAGAAGGAGCCACAACAACTGTTGCATCTGGGTTTATACTCTTTATTTTATAAGTTGCATACGCAATACAGGGTGCAGTATTCCTCCTACATGGCTCAGTCAGAATATTTTTAGGAGACAGGGCAGGCAACTGCTCGGCCACCATTTCTGCATAAGCATCAGAAGTAACTATGAATATATTATTAGGAGAAATGATTCTTGAGAATCTATCATAAGTCATTTGCAAGAATGTGCGTCCGCAATTTAGAAAATCTAAAAATTGCTTTGGCTTATCATTTCTACTAACTGGCCAGAAACGACTTCCGATTCCACCAGCCATTATTACACAATAAAAGTTTTTATTCATGTTTATTATTATTTCAATAAGTTATTATAGGATAAAAAGCCCTAGGTATATATTCTACTTTATAGTCTACTCCATCAAAAACAACTGAGACTATATCGAAAGATACTTCCTTTTCTATTCTATACCTTCTGACATAAGCACTAGCTGCTTTAAACAATAAATATTGCTTCTTTCTATCTACTGTACTGCTAGGTTCTCTAAGAATGGGCATCCGCAACGAGCGAACTTCTACGATATGTATTGTCCTATCCGATTCCATTACCAAATCTAACTCTAGATGTCGACTCCTCCAGTTCATATCCCTCAGTTTAAAACCTCTAGTCGTTAGATATTCTAAGGCTATCCTCTCTGCTCTCCTCCCGACTTCCACCCTATTTAATCCCCTACAATCCACCTTACAAAGATATAGTTTTTATTCTAGTTTTACTACCTTAAGCATAAAAAAATGAGCTGACTTATCAAAAAGATGAATCAACTCATTTTATAACATTCGTATACTTACAAAATTATAGTCTTCTAACCATACGGAATCCTATGTCTGCTTGTAAATTAAAGTCTCCGTCGATTCTCATTCTCCTAGTTGTACGGTACGATTCTACTGTTTCAAACTGAATAGCCGCTCCTCCTCTCAGACAACGCACCATAAAGTGTAAGCCATTTGGAGTATAAGGATCTACGTTTATAGGATCCACTTTAGCATCTTCAGTATAAAGACCAAACCAGTCCCAGCACCACTCGTTCACATTACCAGTCATATCATGAATTCCTAATTCATTTGCCTTCTTTGTACCAACAGGCTGAGGCGTATGATTACAATTCGCTCCTCTCCAAGCCACCTCTTCAATATCATTACTTCCTGAGTACAAATAGCCTTGACTCTCGATTCCGCCTCTTGCGGCAAATTCCCACTCAGCTTCTGTTGGAAGTCTATATCCATTCTTTGAGAAATCATATTCGATCAACCACTTCATCTGATCTATATCGCTTATATTTTCTGGATCTTTAATATCCTTATAGATGGTATATACAGGTTGTAAGCCTTCATCCTCACTTAGCTTATTGCAAAACTCAGCGGCTTCATACCAAGTTACGGTTTCAACTGGGAGCTCCTTATAGCTAACACCTTCTGCAGGTTGTGTCTTTGCTGGGTTGTACCCCATAATTTCCTCAAATAAGCCTTGTGTAATTTCATACTTACTAATGTAGTATGAACTTAAGGTTACCTCATGCATCGGCATTTCATCTGAAAAATACTGCATATCAAAATCACTTCCCATAATAAATGTGCCGCCTTGAACAAAGATCATTGATCTATGACCTTCTCCGAAGTCTCCAGGTAAAGTCCAAACTGCATACAGTACTGCATCGGACGTCGGAGTGTAGCTAGCCCCATTATTATACTCTACCTCACCTGTGCTGGAAGTAGCCCAGCCTTTAAAGTCTTTTCCTTGTCCGTCAAAAGTGTTTAACGGGAGGCTTACAGACTCTCCCTTTTCTACTTTTATCGACTCCATTATACCTATCCCTCCATTTGGATCAAATTCTAATGAATAGGTCACTACGTCAGGTTTACAGGAGAATAAAAGCGCCAATGCCAAGAAGGGCATTAATAATTTTCGTTTCATAATTGTTGTTGTTTTTATTGTTATCGTTCTGGGATTTCGTTTCCCGATTCAAATATAGCAAATTTTATTCAATATTTTTTTATAATATCCTTATTCCTTTGAATCTCTGCATTATAATTTCATTTTTTACCTTATTTTTTTGCTTTTTACTATTATCTTGCTATATTTGCCGCTTAAAGTGGAGGGATTTGACTGCTTGCAACCACTCAAATAAATGCTAAAGAAGACATTTCTGTCTGCGTATTTATCTGATATTGGCACAACTCCCCATAGTTTTACATTAATATATTTTTATAGTTATGTCATATTTATTTACATCAGAGTCAGTCTCTGAAGGCCACCCAGATAAAGTAGCTGATCAAATTTCAGATGCCATCCTTGACGATTTCCTAAGACAAGATCCAGATGCAAAAGTAGCGTGCGAAACATTCGTAAGCACTGGACTAGTTGTAGTTGGAGGTGAGGTTAAAAGCGAAGATGCCTATGTGGATATCCAACAAGTAGCCCGAAAGGTTATAGAAAAAATAGGATACACAAAAGCTGAATACCAATTCGATTCTAAATCTTGCGGAATTCTTTCTGCTATTCACGAACAATCAGCAGACATTAACCGTGGCGTTGTCGAGGGCAACAATAAAGAACAAGGTGCGGGAGATCAGGGAATGATGTTTGGCTACGCGTGCTCTGACACAAAGGAGTATATGCCTCTTCCTTTAGCACTATCTCATATTGCTCTTTTAGAGCTTTCAAAAATCAGAAAATCATCTGAACAGCTAATGCCATATTTAAGACCTGACTCAAAAAGTCAGTTTACTATTGAATATAGTGATGCTGGGGAACCAATAAAAGTACACACTATTGTCATCTCTACTCAGCACGACGAATTTCAAGCTGACCCATCACTAAGTATTGGCTCTGACGCAAACGACAAGGCTATTCAAGCAAAAATTGAAAAAGATGTAAGAGAGATATTACTTCCTCGTATTATCGCAGCTTTACCAGAGAAAAGCAGAGCTTTATTTGGTGACGATATTATTCTTCACGTAAACCCTACAGGTAAATTTGTAATCGGTGGACCACACGGAGACACTGGTTTAACTGGAAGAAAAATTATTGTAGATACATACGGCGGAAAAGGTGCACACGGAGGAGGAGCATTCTCAGGAAAGGACGCAAGTAAAGTTGACCGCTCTGCTGCCTATGCTGCTCGATACATTGCAAAAAACCTGGTAGCTGCAGGAATTATGGATGAGGTACTTATTCAGATCTCATACGCTATCGGTGTTGCAAAACCGGTTAGTATTTTCGTAAATAGCTATGGAACAAATAAAGTAGCCATGAGCGATAGTCAAATAGCTGAACAAATCTTAGAGATTTTTGATTTACGTCCTGCTGCTATTATTCAAAAATTCGGATTAAAGAATCCTATCTTCCAAGCAACAGCTAGCTATGGCCACCTAGGTAGAGATCCTTATACCCAAGAAGTTGAACTTGTAAGAGGAGGAAAGGCAGTTATGGAAACTGTTCAATTCTTCGCATGGGAACTACTTGACTCTGTAGACCTAATTAAAGAGCATTTCAAGGCATAAACAAGCCCAAGTTAATATACATAAAACCGAGACTAGATATCAATCAATTCTAGCCTCGGTTTTTTTTAGTCTTGTTATCCCATAAAACTTTTGCACTATCTTCATTTCTTGGAGAGAGAGTATTGATGAAAGCATTTCCAGCTACCTAAGGAAGATATGGCGTTAGCCCTAAGTTTAATCTTCCGTGGTAGGTGGGAATGCGGTGATATATTAGTTTGCCCACAGTATCTTTGTCCCAAATCCGAGGCGATTATCTGTATACTTCATCTCTTGAAGCTCTAGACGCCATAAATCTGAATCATTTAGAATAGCAAAGGGAAAACGCTTGAGATACATCAGTCTTGATGGTGAATTTAAACTATTATCCTCCTTGGTCATCCTTGCCCTAAACTGTAAACCCCTAAAAACTCCTACCTTATTTGTTTCTAGCACAATAGTTCCAGCCACTATATTCGTCTCATTGTCATAATTATTTGCGTCATCTAATATAGCAATATGTCTAGTATTAACAGAGGAGGTAACTATAAACCCTACATTTATTTTATCGTAGACATATAGAGCATTAAAACACCACAGATCGTCGCCACTTTTTACTGCTAAACTCATCACTTTATGCTGGGATATAAACTTCAATATTCGTTTATCCACTTCTAATTTCTCACCCATATTTTTATAAAAAGATAATATTCTTTGTTCTAAATAAATTTTATCGGCAAATGTATGAATATTACTAGATTTATAAGAGTAAGCGAGAATATTTTTACACAAATGAAATGGACCACTTATATATATTATTTTGAGATCTTTGTTTTAGACCTCATATTTCCAAGGTACTGCGTCGCCTGTAACTCTGCCCTAAAGATCAAAGAGAGACACTTGTGCCAAGAATGTTATAAGGATCTGCCCCTTACATATTTTTGGAAATGGAGAGAGAACCCTGCGGAGAAAAGAATGTGGGGAAGGTGTTACTTTAACTATATAGTATCTTTATTTTATTACACCAGGGAAAGTAGATATACAAACTTAACGCACTATATTAAATATAGTATGGATATCGAACTAGGCGAATACCTAGGATCTATATTAGGCAAATATTTACTTGAGAATAATCTACTCCGTGAAATCGATTATATTATCCCTGTTCCTCTGCACTATTTTAGGCTTCTTAGTAGGGGGTATAATCAGGCAGAAGTTATAGCTAGAGGAATAGCTCAAATTTCACATATAAAAATATTAAAGAAGATTCTTAAACGAAAGTGGGCTACATCCTCTCAAACTAAGAAGGGAATGGACTCAAAATGGGAAAATGTTAAAGATGCCTTTCGAGCAGTTAAAAGTGAAATTCTTGAAAACAAACACATTCTACTTGTTGATGACGTTTACACTTCAGGAGCAACACTCGAAGGCTGTTGGGTGGCCCTCAAGGATATCAAAGGTATAAAAATCAGCGTAGCTACACTAGCCTACGTTACAGAATAGTTCTGAGTTTAGATAAAAAAAATGAGCTGATAATTTAGGTTGATTATCAGCTCATATATTTTAATCAGATAAATTTTATCTTCTAGCTTCTACCATACATTTAATGCACGACCAACCATCATCGCATTAGCAGCCTTTCTTACTGTCTCTAATACCGCTGGATCTGCCTCTTTGTCTTTGATATTTGATAATACTGTATCTATAAGATCAACGATAACCGCCATGTCTCTTTCTACTAATCCTCTTGAAGTAATAGCAGGTGTACCTACTCTAATTCCAGATGTAGTGAAAGGTGAACGACTATCAAATGGAACCATATTCTTATTTACAGTGATATCTGCTAATACTAATATCTTTTCAGCCACCTTACCAGTTAGATCTGGATACTTTGATCTAAGGTCAATTAATAATACGTGATTATCTGTACCACCAGATACTACATTATATCCTTTCGCGATAAAGGCCTCAGCCATAGCTGTAGCATTTTTTTGAACCTGTAACTGATACTCTTTGAATTCTGGTTGAAGAGCCTCGAAGAAAGCAACAGCCTTAGATGCGATACAGTGCTCTAGTGGTCCTCCTTGAATTCCAGGAAAAACACTTGAATTAATTACAGCAGACATAGATTTAACCTCACCTTTTGGAGTAGTGATTCCGAAAGGATTTGGGAAATCTTTTCCGATTAGGATAATACCACCTCTAGGACCTCTTAAGGTTTTATGCGTTGTTGATGTTACAATATGCGCGTGTTTTACTGGATTCTCTAGTAAACCCGCTGCGATAAGACCTGCTGGGTGAGCCATATCTACTAAGAAGATAGCACCTACCTTGTCAGCTACTGCTCTCATTCTAGCCCAGTCCCACTCTCTTGAGTAAGCTGAAGCTCCACCAACGATTAACTTTGGCTTGCACTCTAACGCTATTCTCTCAAACTCGTCGTAGTCAACCATTCCCGTCTCCTCTTTAACCTTATAAGATACTGCATTATATAGAATTCCTGACATATTCACAGGAGAACCGTGTGAAAGGTGTCCACCATGAGAAAGGTCTAATCCCATGAACGTATCACCTGGCTTTAAACATGCCATAAATACAGCCATATTTGCTTGCGCTCCTGAGTGAGGCTGAACATTTGCATATTCTGCTCCAAAAAGTTCACAAATTCTATCTATTGCTAACTGCTCTACTTGGTCAACAACCTCACATCCACCATAGTATCTTGCACCAGGATAACCCTCTGCATATTTGTTTGTTAGGCAAGAGCCTAGGGCTGCCATTACGTTATCAGATACAAAGTTCTCAGAAGCGATTAGCTCAATTCCGTGAAGTTGTCTATTTTCTTCCTTTTTGATTAGCTCAGAAATTTGAAGATCTTGTTTCATACAATTTTATTTTTTTCTTAATGTCTTATTTCAAAATTCAGGCACTTAGCTATTTATTTTCTACATTATAGATAAACTAAGCGTCAGTTTGCTTTTTTTTTTAACTTTGCAAAGAAAGTAAAAAATATCATTCAAAAAAAATGTTTCGAAAATTATTGAATTCCGAGTTAAACAGACTTGACAATGACAAGTATAAACTTGCCAAAAAAAATAATATTGTAGTCGTCCTAGACAATCTCCGTAGTCAGCAAAATATAGGTTCTGCATTTAGGACATCTGATGCATTTATGGTTGAGAAACTGTATCTATGTGGCATTTGCGCTTGCCCACCTAATGCAGCGATTCATAAAGCTGCCCTAGGAGCAGAATTTTCTGTTGATTGGGAATACTATTCAGACACTAACAAGCTTGTTGAAGAACTAAGATCCAAAGGCTACATTATAATAAGTATAGAACAAACTGAGAATTCTACATTTCTAAATAAGTTTCAAACTGACCCGAAGAAAAAATATGCATTTATATTTGGCAACGAAGTTAAGGGCGTAGCACAAGAGGTGGTGGACAAATCTGATCTTATTCTCGAAATTCCACAATGGGGAACAAAACACTCTCTTAATGTTTCAGTATCTATCGGTCTTGTACTTTGGGAAACCGTTCGATAACCTGGCGTTTTGTTAAATATTTGTTACATTTATCTTTAGAAAGTATTATCATTTGGTGAGGAACCCATAAATTAATACTTTTGCCTTTGAAACTAATTTATATATTATACTAGATGAAAAGAATATTTATCGCTCTCACGATGATGAGCCTTGCTTTTTTCGCACACGCAAGTGAAGCAAAAGCAACTGAGCCTACGGCTAAACCAGTTTTTACATTATTTTCTAACTACAACTACGATTTCTCTGATGAGGTAGGAGGATTCGATATCGAAAGAGCCTATCTAGGTTACAAGTTTAAATTTAATGAAGAATTCAGCGCACAGGTTGTATTTGATGTCGGAAGTACAGGCATAGACGGTGCAAGTCTCGATCTAGTTGCTTATCTTAAAGCAGCAAGTCTTACTTGGCACAAAGGTGGACTTGATGTTAATTTCGGTATGATTAAGACACAAAATTTTTCATTTCAAGAGAAAATTTGGGGTTACCGTTATTTGGCAAAGAGTTATCTTGACAAATACAGCTTTGCAAGTAGTGCAGATATAGGTATCTCTGCTTCTTACGATATTTGCGACAAACTCTCTGTAGAGGCGCAGTTCATTAACGGAGAAGGATACAAGAAGGTTCAACTTAACAACAATTATCGCTACGGAATCGGTGCGACTCTTCAACCATTCGAAGGGTTCTACCTAAGAGCATACTATGATTATTATTCTGCTATCCCTGGCACGGCAAATGAAGATGACGACACACAGATTATTTCTGCTTTTGCAGCTTACAAGAATAAGTTATTCTCTGTTGGTTTAGAATACAACTATATCATGAATGATGACTTTATCAAAGACCTAAACTATAGTGGTATATCTTCATATTTAACAGTTAGAGCAAGTGATAAATTTAAACTATTTGCACGCTACGACTACACAACTTCTACAAGCTTATTTGCAAGTGCTAAGAAAGTAGGATCTACAACAATAGGAGGTCTAGAATACTCTCCTAACAAATACATTAAAATATCGCCTAACGTTCAATCTTTCAGACCTGAAGGTTCATCAGAGTGCGAGACCTACTTATTTTTAAGTCTATATGTAAACTTTTAAGAAAAGATAAACTTATTAAGGAGGGCTGACATCAGAACTCCTTAATAGGATTTACATAATCAAAGTCCTCAGAATTATATAACAAGTAGTCAAGTGCCTCTGGGTTATATATCACGGCGATGATTATAACTATAAAAAAGATTAAGGCTAATAAGAGCAGTATCGTAAATACTCGCTTAATTATTAGTCTTTTTTTGCATGTTTCTGCACTAGTTTCATATGCCTCAGTGCTAGTTTCCTCTATATTTTTTGCATCTTCTTTCGATTCTGGCTCTAAGAATTCTTCTTCTTTCTCTGGCATCTCTGGCTGCTTATGCAGAACCTTCACTTCTTCAACTACCTCTCTTCTCGGATCGGAGCTCTGCTTAATTTTTAAATTTACAGGTGTTAGGGAGAATTCTTCTATATAACAATCCAGGTTCCTATCCATCACAAAAAATAAATCACCCTCCCTTGTTGTCCTTAGCTTACCAAGGCCTGGCAACTCTATATTCTTCTTCGAATATAACTTCGCTTGAATCTTCTCAAGATAAAGAGAGACCTGTTCTTTTGCTTCACTTTCTCTCAAACCCTGCTTACTTGCATAAAAGGAATAGAAGGTTTCATCATTTGAAGCCACTCTAAGATTCCTGAAGAAGATTCTTCTTGACGGTGGATAGATCGTCAAACCATCATTTGAGAAGAAGGCTGGAGCTATTTCAGAAATAAATGTGCCAAAGCCAGGCAGTATTACCTTCCCTTTTAAGAGCAGTAGTTCCTTGACTATCTTTGAGAAAATTACTTCATCCATACGCTTTCTTGTCTTATTTTAGCACAAAGATAAAAAAAAATTGCAAATATTTTTGGATATTAAAAAAAAACGTTCTACATTTGCAGTCCCAAAACACAAAATTCCTCATTAGCTCAGTTGGTTAGAGCATCTGACTGTTAATCAGAGGGTCCTAGGTTCAAGTCCTAGATGAGGAGCGAAACCACTCGAAATTTTCGAGTGGTTTTTTTTATTCTATTGTAAAGTCAAGCAACTTTTATTACCTTTGACTCTTCTTACTGCAATCAACGTAAGCGCTAAGATAAAATAGGGCATTAAGTGGTGATTTTTATCAACTTACGTTCTTTCACAGTAATAGGATAACCTAAAAAATTTACAAAAGGATGAGAAATTTAGTAATCATACCAACATATAATGAGAAAGAAAATGTACGCTCTATGGTTGAGCGATTATTTTCATTATATCATAATGTAGACTTAGACATTCTAATTATTGACGACAATTCACCTGACGGCACTGCACAGATAGTCATAGATTTGCAAAAATCCTTTCCTACAAGACTACACCTACTTCAGCGTAGCGGAAAGCTAGGACTAGGCACTGCATATATAACAGGATTCAAATGGGCTATAGAGAATAACTATGAATATATCTGCGAAATGGATTGCGATTTTTCTCATAATCCAGAAGATTTAATCAAACTATTCAATACGGCTCATCAGGGTGTGGATTTTGTCATCGGATCTAGATATTCAGAAGGAGTCAATGTTGTAAACTGGCCTCTAAAACGCTTACTTATTTCTTACGGAGCATCTTTCTACGTCCGCAGAATTACAAATATGCCGATTATGGATCCAACAGCTGGATTTGTATGCTATTCCGCGAAAGCTCTAAAGACTATGAATTTAGATTCTATCGCGATGAAAGGATATGGATTTCAAATCGAGATGAAATACACCCTGTGGAAACTTGGCCTATCTCACAAGGAAGTATCAATTATATTTGTAGATAGGAAACTAGGCTCCTCAAAGATGAGTAGTTCCATTTTTGGAGAGGCCTTTTGGGGAGTTATTGGTCTTAGATTCCGAAAAATCAGAAAGAAGTAAACACACTAACAAAACTTTAACCTACTACCACCTGTGAAACATTTTTCTATTATAAAATTCCTTATTATTTCGGTTCTATTTCTGACGCTTAGCCAGTTTTATGCCTTTGCTTACCTAGAAAATGGCAGGCAGAAAGTAGATTCAACAAAGGTAGACTCCTTAATTAAATATATCACCCTTGGTAATGAACTATTATCTAACGAAAAATACGACAGCGCCTTTTTCTTTTTAAATAGGGGTAACTCATATTTCAAGGACTTAGACACAAACCTAAAAACTGTTTATGATAACTCCTATATCTGTGTGATGTATAACTCCCTTGGAATATACGAACTTATTAAAGAGAATAACTTCAAATATGCTGTAAATAACTTTCTAGAGGGCATAAAATACGCAGAGAATAATAAGAACCAAGACTACATAGCTATATTGACATATAATCTAATATGTACATTCTTTGTCAAACACGATTCAACAGGCCTTAAATATGCTCTCGACCTATACTCTAGTGGAAAAAATAGAGGGCACACACTCACAGAATACTATGGAGCATATTGCTGTGCGATGATGTTCCTTTTAAAGGAAGATTACGAAAATGCAGAAAATTTCATAAACATAGCCTTTCAGAATGAAAATCACAACAATGATCCATTTATTCATAGCCTTAGAGCGAATATAATGGATGCCCTTGGTGAATATGATCTAGCAAATCAGTACTACCAGCAAGCTATGAACTTCACTCATACTATGAGTAAAACAACAGCCATCTATCACTGTCTTTCTTATGGTAAGTTTTTGCTCAATCACCCTCAATACGGTGGAGCATCCTTAGCTATCAAAATATTGAACGAGGGTATCAGCATTGGCAATAAAAGTGATAATATTCTTCACAGAGAAGATCTTTACTATAATTTACACCTAGCCTACAGTAAGACTAACGAATGGGAACTAGCCCTTAGAGCATATTCAAAATACCACGAGACATACAAATTTCTATACAATATTGAGAAGGAGCTAGAAACCCTTGAACTTGTTACAGAATATGAAATGGAGCAAACCCTTTCTGAATTAGAACAAAAAGAACTAACCATAAAGACTAAAACAAATCAAGTCTGGATTTTTGGATTAGTGCTAATCATTCTTGCCATTATCACTGTTTTCTTGTACCGCAGCTATATCCAAAGGAATAAAATGCACCTTGCTATAGTGAAACAATATAAAGCAGAACTAGAGTTCAAACAGAAAGAAAAAGAAATAATAGAACGTCCAAAAACGATCGAAAACTATAATACCCCTACTATCGTTGCAGAAACTGAGGATTTACTCTTCTCAAGACTACAAAATCTACTTTCAACCCAAAAAGCATATAGAGATCCTGAATTCAACCGAACAAAGGCCTGCGACCTGCTTCAGACGAATAGAACCTACCTATCAACAGTACTTAGAGAAAATGCAAATATGTCTTTTACCCAGTACATAAATTCCCTTCGTATCGACGATAGCATAGCACTACTTTCTGACTCTACGCAAGAAATGAGCCTTAAAGACATATCAGTAACTGTTGGATTCAACTCTATAAATACATTCTACCGCATCTTTAAAGATATTGTAGGGATGACTCCGAATGAGTTCAGAGAAAGACTAAAGGAGCTAGGCTAGCACTTACTCATTTAGCTCCAACCACCTCATTTCCTTCTCATCCAGAAGATCTATCACCTCCCCTAGCCTAGTGCTAAGAGCTGTTAATTCGTTTATATTAACCTCTGCTGCACTTAAAGTTTGCTCCAGTTGTTGCTTTTCTAAACCTAGGGCCTCTATTTGAGCTTCCACTTCCTTTAATTCCCTCTCCTCTTTGAAGGAACGCTTCTTGACAGTTACACTCTTTTGTTTTTTAGGCGGCTGCGCCGCAATATCATTCTTTGCTTGTTTTGGCGCCGAATCTTGACTCTGCAATGCGACCATATACTGCCTATACTCACTGCACCTTCCAACAAAATCCTTTACCTTTCCGTTACCATAAAAGATAAATAGATGATCCGCGATTTTATCAAGAAAATACCTATCGTGAGAAACAATTAGCACTGATCCCTGAAAGTTGATTAAATAATCCTCTAATACATTCAGTGTTAATATATCTAAATCATTTGTAGGCTCATCCAGAATCAGGAAATTAGGATTCTGCATCAATACTGTTAAAAGATACAGCCTCCTTCTCTCTCCTCCACTTAATCTTTCGATTTTTGTATAGTGAGTATGAGGTGGGAACAAGAAATAATTCAAAAAAGATGACACAGATGCCTTTGTCCCATCTGCTAGGGTAACAGTTTCAGCGATCTCATGGACTGCATCAAATACTGTCTGTCCTGGCTTAAAAGAAATACCAGACTGGTGGTAGTATCCAAATTTAATCGTTTCTCCTCGCTCTATCTCACCAGCATCTGCCTGCAATTTTCCTGTCAAAATATTTAAAAATGTTGACTTCCCTACACCATTTGGTCCGACTATTCCGACCTTCTCAAAACGAGAGAAATTATATGTAAAATCTTCGAGCATACATCGCTCTCCAAAATTATGAGTCAGGTGCTTACAGTTTATTAACTTCTTTCCTAATCGAGAAGTTTGTACATTTATTTTCATCTGCTTCTCCACTGCTCTTCCCTCTGCTCTATCCTTAATATCCTCAAAAGCATCAACTCTATATTTTGCCTTTCCTGTTCTTGCACTCGGAGTCCTTCGAATCCACTCCAGCTCTCTCTTGAGTAAAGATTTCGCCTTACTCACTTCTGCATTAGAATTCGATATTCTCTCCTCCCTCTTTTCCAAAAAATAAGAGTAATTTCCTTTGTAACTATATAGAACACCCCCATCTAACTCATAAATAGTATTACAGACCCTGTCAAGAAAGTACCTGTCGTGCGTCACCATAAATAAGGTACACCTAGACTTTTGCAAATATTCTTCTAAGAATTCAATCACCTCTATATCAAGGTGATTTGTAGGCTCATCCATTATTATAAAATCAGGCTTCGACATCATCAAAGCAGCTATCGCAACTCGCTTAAGCTCACCACCTGATAAAAGCTTCATTTTCTTCTCGAAATCATTAATTCCAAGAGACGATAAAGCCTCTTTTACTCTCTGCTCTGCCGACCAAGCATCTAGATTCTCCATCCGTGCAAAGGCTCTTTCTGTACGTAGTTTATCCTCCGCTTCTAGCGCTGCTGCATATTCAGACATTGCCTCATCGAGGCCTTTAATCGAAGAAATTACTTCCTGAAAAATAGTATTCTCCGGAACAAAATCATAGTTCTGTTCTAGAAATCCAATACTTATATCTTTTAAAAATGTAATCTTGCCTCCCGTATCTGAATTATCCTTTCCTGCAAGGATTGATAAGAGGGTTGATTTACCAGTCCCATTTGGAGCGATAAGCGCTATTTTATCGCCCTCGTTTATATTAAAACTTATTTTATCAAATAGAACCTTTGTTCCGTATGATTTACTTATATTCTCAATTTGAAGATAACTTGCCATAGCGCAAAGATATAGATAGAAGTTTTAATAAAGAAATTCTGCTTGATAACATTTTTTTTTATCTTTGTTACATATTACTAATTTAGAACAACAATGAAAAAATTTTTATGCGCTGGCTTATTGCTATGCCTAATGTCTATCTTGTCTTTCGGACAGGATGAAGTGGCTAAATTATCTCAAAGCGTTCTTGAAAACGACGCTTCCGTAAGATACGGAAAACTTGAGAATGGCCTAACTTATTATCTAAAACAGAACAAAAGACCTGCTGAAAGAGCAGAGTTTTACTTAGTTACCAGTGTTGGAGCTATTCAAGAAACTCCTGCACAAGATGGACTAGCTCACTTCCTTGAACACATGTGTTTCAACGGAACAAAGAATCTACCTGACAATATGCTTCTTGATTACTTTCAGAGTGTAGGTGCTGAGTTTGGAAGAAATATTAATGCAGGAACAGGAGTAGAGGTTACCTTCTATATGTTAAACAATATCCCTGTTACAAGACAAGGGATTATAGACACTGCGCTTCTAGTTATGCACGATTATTCTGCATTTGTAACTTTCGATCCTGAAGAGGTGGAGAAAGAGCGCGGGGTTATCGAAGAGGAGTGGAGGACTGGAAATAATGCCCAAAGAAGACTTCGTAACGCATCAGATAAGTATCTTTATAAGGACTCAAAATATGCTAACTGCACAGTTATCGGAGACGTTAACAACATTCTAACGTTCGACCGTCAAGAGCTTCTTGATCTATATAACGACTGGTATAGAACTGACCTGCAAGCCCTTATCGTAGTGGGCGATATCGATGTAGATATTATGGAGCAACAGATTATTGATTTATTCTCCGATATCCCTTTAACTGAAAATCCTAAGGAGAAAGAAATTTTCCCTATTCCAGACAACGTAGAGCCTATTGTTGGTATCGTTACAGATCCTGAGGCTACTTCGACTGATGTTACCGTATATTTCAAAAGTGACCCTATCCCAACAGAGTATCAAAAATATGGATTTTCTTATGCAGACAATCTAGTAAAGAGACTTATATCTTCGATGTTCTCTGAAAGATTTACTGATATCACGAAGGAAGTAGATGCTCCTTTCTTTGACGCTTATGCATACTTTGGAAGCTTAGCTAGAAGTAAGGACGCCTTTACAGCAAGCTTCACCTGCCAGGACGGTAAAGCGATTAGCGGATTTAACGCCTTAATGCTTGAACTAGAAAAAGCAAAGAGATATGGTTTCACTAACGCGGAATTTGAAAGAGCTAAAGCATCTATCCTTAGGCGCCTTGAAGCTAGCCGTGACCGTGCAGCTACGATAGAAAGTGGTAGCATAGTATGGGATTACATTGGACACTTCCTAGATGGCACACCATATATGACAGCTGATTATGAGTATGAAATCGGTAGCACTTTCCTATCTGCACTTAGCGTTGAGATGATTAACCAAGCGATGGCATCACTTGACTTAGAAAAGAACATGGTTGTCATCTACAACTCTGTAGAGAAAGAAGGTTTAGTTCACCCTACAGAGACTGAATTCCTAGAGACTATTGAAGCTGTAAAGAATACAGAGATGGAAGCACCTATCGAAGAGAACCTAAATGTGCCTCTTGTTTCTGGCAAAATAAAGGGCTCTAAGGTTAAGAAGGAAATAGAAGGACCTTTTGGGACTACTGAGTGGATATTAAAAAATGGCACTAGAGTCGTTATTAAACCTACAGACCATAAAAAAGATGAGGTCAACTTACTTATCGTAGCACAAGGAGGTACTTCACTTATCCCTACTGAAGAACTAGGAGTATTTGGGACAGAAGTTACGGGTTCACTAATGAGGAACGCTGGTGCAGGAAACTTCTCTTCTTCAGACCTTGATAAGATGACAGCTGGTAAAAATGTATATTATTACCCTCAAATATCTTCTACAAGCCACGGTATGGGTGGAGGATGTTCTCCTAAGGATTTTGAAACTCTTCTACAGTTAATTTACCTTAATTATAATAGCCCTCGTTTTGTAGAAAGCGATTTTACAACGGTTCTTAATCAATACATCGCCCTTCTTCCTAATTATGAAGCTAATCCTGATTATATCTTCAGCAAGGAAAGGACTAAAATTATTTTTGATAATAATCCTCGTAACATCGAGCTAAGCGTAAAACTTCTTGAAAACTTTGATCTAGCTCAGTTTGAGAAAAACTACAGACTATTATTTGATAATAATAAGAATGCTGTTATTACGATTACAGGTAATGTTAACCTAGAAGAAATTAAGCCTCTAGTTGAAAAATATCTAGGATCACTACCTATCGAGAAAAAACCTTCTAAAGCTATAGATAGAAATATGGATCTAGTAAAGGGTAAGTTAAAAAAGGATGTTGTTCTTCCTATGGAAACACCTAAGACTACCGTTTTCCTTCTATATAATGGTAATCTAGCTTATACTAAAGAAAATCTAGTTAAGATGGAGGCGCTAAACATGATGCTTGACCTAGTTTACACTAAAACTATTAGAGAAGAAGAAGGTGGAACTTACGGAGTAAGTGCTTATGGTAGGATGACATCTGAGTTTGACAAGGATGAATTCAATCTTTATATAGCTTTTGATACTAGTAAGGACAAATATGAGAAGCTAGTAACTCTTGCGAAGAAAGGCATCGAGGGCATTGCTGCTGAAGGTCCGACTCAGGAAATGCTTGACAAGTATATTCAAAATTCCCTTAAGAATATCTCGGAGAATAGAATTAACAATCACTATTGGGATAGAGTTGTCCGTACAAATATTAAGTATGGCATAGATATCGACTCTGAATATGAGGCTATCGTAAGTGCCTTAACTATAGAGGATATCGCAGCTTTCACTAAGGAAATTCTAGATCAAGAAAACGAGATTGAAATCATTCTTCTTCCAGAAGAATAAAAAAAATCGTATCTTTGTCTGATGTTTGATGACTTTAGACTAAGAGTATTTTATTTCGCTGCTCAAGAAGAAAACTATTCTAGAGCAGCGAAATTATTACATATATCCCAGCCTGCAGTAAGCACCCATATAAATGAATTAGAGAATCTTATCGGTGACACTCTTTTTGTTAGAGAGCATCACTCTATGCGTCTTACTTCTAAGGGGAAGGCATTACTTTCCTATGCGGAGCGTATTTTAGGCCTATACGACATGCTAAATGGAGAAATTCTACCTAAAGCGTCCTATACAAAAGTAGACAACCTTAGTATCTGTGCTAACCAACTTGCAGCAAAATATCTTCTTCCCGATATGATCCAATCATTTCAGCAAAGTTTCCCATACATAAATATAAGTTTATCTGAAAGAGATGATGAGGAGATTAATGATGTGCTTGTATGTGGAGATTATGATATTGGAATTTTAGCTAAGGGAGAGCGAAGAGAGAATTTAGAGTACTCCCCTTTTGCAGAGTTATCCCTCTCTTTGACTAATAAGCCTATGACTTCTTTGGATTTCGCTTTTTCAAAGAGTAATTCAAAGATAGAACTAATTAAGAAATTTGCCCTATGCGCCTCTCTGATAAAATAATATTATTCTTAAAGGAGAATAAACTCGTTCTTACTTACTCCTTTTTTGCTATCGTAGGTGCGTTTGCCATTATTATTATCACCTCTAGCGTTTTTAATAATCATGGGGGCTCTGAACGAAAAAGAATAATTGAATTTGCTAAAAAGGACCCTGTATCATTAAATACGCTTATTAGTAATGTGGACTTTGATTATCCTGAAATAAAGAGGATGGACGACTACATTACTAACTTTATTAACAAATGGGACATTAAAGGGGCAAGCCTTGCTATCATCAAGGATAATAAATTGGCCTACGCAAAAGGTTATGGCTGGGCGAATAAGGAGAACTCTATTCAGATGGAGCCTGGACACGTCCTACGCACGGCATCACTCTCTAAACTTATAACTGCAACAGCCATTATGAAACTACAGGAAGACTCTCTTCTTAATATTTCAGATAAAGTGTTCGGCCCCGGTGCGATACTAGACCTTCCTGAATTCAGGTCATTTAAAGATAAACGTGTACAGCAAATCACTGTAGAAAATCTACTAAGACATCAATCTGGTTTTACTATATATAATGGTGACCCTATGTTTATGACTAGAGAGATTATTATATGGGAGAAGCTAGATAGAATCCCGACTTCTGATGATGTTATAAGTTTCTGCTTAAATAGAAGACTTGGATTTACCCCTGGGCACAGCTCATCATACTCAAATGTTGGCTATCTTATACTTAGTCGCATTATTGAAAGAGTAAGTGGTATGAGTTATGAAGAGTACTGCCAAGAGAATGTGCTAAATCCTGCTGGGTGCTACGATATGCATATTGGCACGAGTTTTTATCACACAAGAAGAGACAATGAAGTGAGGTATTATGAAGTCGAAGGCGCACTTCCGATACAATCATACGACAATTCTGGTAAACTTTGTTCTCATAGCTATGGAGGTAACAACATTTCAGGGCTTCAGGGAGCTGGAGCATGGGTCGCATCTCCTATTGAATTCGCAACATTTATTAATCATATAGATAATAATCCGGAGATAGCAGATATCCTATCATCTGAGAGCATAACAAGTATGCTAAATAGAAGAAACGGAAGACTTCCAATAGGGTGGAGCAAGGGTTCTCTAAACGGTACTTGGACAAGAACTGGCTCTCTTGCGGGTACTAGTGCAGTGGCTCGTAAACACAAAGATGGTAGTATCTGGGTGTTCATTACGAACTCTAGCGCTTGGAAGGGATCAAAGTTCACTAAGAATATTGAAAGTCTTCTTGACGGCTGTCATCAGAGGTTTAAGCCTAAAAGCACTACAAATGAAGCTAAAGTCTTGGCTGAAGAGTCTAAATAACATATCTTTGTATTAAGAAACAAAAACATGCGCAAATTATCACTACTTATATTCTCTGTCTCACTACTTTTATGCTCATGCATGGCAGATATACCTTCAGATTCGCTAGAAGGTAGCACTTGGAGCGCCTCGATGGAGGAGCACGTTCTTGGTTATACGTTTGAGCTTACTATAGATATGGAATTTCATATTGACGAGGTAGATGTAGCGATTACAGCCTTTCCTATGAATTATAATATCACAGGCACTTATTTCTATTCTTATCCATACGTATATTTATATTTTGATGAAAATCAACTTAACGAGAATATACTTGGAGATATGACTGGAATAATAGATGGTAATACTCTAACATTTGAAGAATCTACTGGTTATATCAACGGCGTCCTAGTTCTAACTAAAGAGTAAACCTTACTATCTCAAAATATTGTTGTTCAATAAAAACAAATAAGATATAACAATTCACAGCTAGGGATATCTCTCTAGCTGTCTCTATTTGTAATTTTTACTTCCAAGCCCCCTTATCGAAAACTAGAATAGAGCCTCTTGGTACATCTACATCCTTTAATAGAGTATGGTCATATATAGCAGCAGAGGTAAAACGCATAAACCTAGGTACATTCTCATCAGATGTAATAATGGTATGTACTTTTATTCCTCCCTTCTTCTTGTTTTTTATAGGATTACGACGGAGCACTTGATAAATTTGTATATTCTATGACTTTTACCTATTTTCACACAACCTAAAGTGTTAATGTGTCTCATACATTAACTTATATTTATGCTCATTTATTAAGAATAAAATAGGGTTCTTCTTAGAATGAGATAAAATAATTGAACCCTAAATTTAAATTATTTAAGATGAAAAATTTTTTATTTCTTGCACTAAGTGCATTACTATTGTGGAGTTGTGGAACTAAAGAATTAGATCCTAAACCAGTTATTACTATTACAAATGTTTCTTTAGTTGGTATTAATGGAGGTGAAGCCACAATTACTTACACAATAGAAAATCCAAAACCTGATGCTGAGATATTAGCTACAACAACTAATGAATGGATTTCAGATTTTGACTATTCTGTGCCAGGTACAATATCGTTTGAGGTTTCTAAAAATGAGAGTGGAGCAATACGTAATGGTATGGTAAATCTTAGCTACGAAGGTGCTTCAGATGTTGTTGCAACAGTAGAACAGCTAATAATTGCTATTATACACAACACGGCTGACGCAAATGATAATACAGTTAATACGCTTGGTCAAGCTATTATAGATGCTTTAGGTGAAGGTCATGAAACTAAAAATATCATTGTGACAGGTACTATGAATAATGCCGATTTTGCCTCACTGATCCCATTTGAGCATATTGACATTAGTGCTGTAAATGTAGTAGGTAAAATTGCAAATTTACTTAACCAAGAACAAACTAATTCAATACCAACATTTGCATTTCACGTGATTGGTGATAACGGACGCCCAGCAGGACCAAATAGTACATTGAAATCAATAAAACTACCTAACTCGATGACAGAGATTAGTGCAGCTGCTATGGGTCAATGTATCGCACTAGAAGAAATCAGATTCCCAGATGAACTTGTAAAGATTCAAACACAAGCATTTTATCAGTGTATAGCACTAAAAAGAGTTACAAACTGGGGTAAAGTTGAAGTTATTGAGTCTCGTGCATTCTCTGATTGTTTAGCACTAGAAGCACTAGAACTACCTAATACAATTACAACTCTTGAAGCAGCCTCATTTGCAGGTTGTGAAACTCTTACTAGTGTTGTATTACCAGAATCTATGCAAAACATAATAGGTAATGTATTTGCTGCATGTACATCATTAAAAACATTCTCAGCACCAGCACATTTAGATTTCTCAGCAGCGGATTACTGCTTTTATAGAACTGGAATTGAAGACTTTACGTTTAACAGTGCAACGACTACAATCCCAGCTCAATTTCTAATGTCTACAAAACTAAAGAAATTAGATATACCTGCGACTATCACACTGATTGATAATAATATAATGGAAGGAAAGGCAGGTTCATTCGCTGATATTCAAACATTAACAGAAATTACTGTACACTGGACTGAGAATATTCCTGCTGTAGATCCATTTGTTTTAAATCCAGACACGTTCAATATCCCAAATTCTACATATTTAGGTACATTCCCAGAGAGCTTTGGTACTGTAGAAAAAGTAGGTGCTGAATTATCGAAATACTCGATTAAAGTTCCTGCTGGAACAATTGCAGCATACCTTGCTGTTCCAGGTTGGGACAGTTATAATCTAATTGAAGAGTAAGCTACTCTTTAAACCCTTAATCTATAAGCTGAATACGACAAAATCGTGTTCAGCTTTTTTGGGTACGCACAACATAGGCGTAATATAATGGGTGCAAGTCCCTAGCGATCCCAAATAGCGGGAATCGCCTAGCATAAAGCAAGGGTATCTATCGTGAGGTAGAATCTGAAGGAAGCTGGCGCCATATCTTCTTTCGGCCGAGCCATTTCGCCAGAAATGGGGATAGTGCAAAAGTTTTACTGGACAACTATAATATAATACAAAAAAGGCTACTTTTAAAGTAGCCTTTTTTGTATTATATAGTGGATAGATTATTCCTCTTCTCCTACTACTTCTAACTTAACTGTAGCCTTGATATCTTTGTAGCATCTTACGATTGCCTCATAAGTACCTACTTCTTTAAGGTTATCAGCGTCAACGATAGAAATGCTTCTGCGATCTATCTCGAAGCCCATTCCTACAAGTGCCTCAGCGATTTGAATATTATTGATAGAACCAAAGATTTTACCCTGTGAGCTAACCTTAGTTACTAATTTAACTAATATTCCTTCTAATTTAGCTGCCATAGCTGAAGCTTCGTCTCTTACTTTTGCCTCTTTATGAGCTCTTTGACGAAGATTTTCTGCGTGAATTTTCTTAGCAGTAGCAGTTGCCATGATAGCATATCCTTGTGGAATTAGGAAGTTAGTTGCATAACCATTTTTTACTACTACGATTTCGTCTTTGTGACCTAGTCTCTCAACGTCTTGCTTTAATATAATTTCCATACTATGTCCTCCTTATTTTAATAAATCTGTTACGTAAGGAAGTAAAGCTATATGTCTTGCACGCTTAACTGCCTGAGCCACTTTCTTCTGGAACTTTAATGAAGTACCTGTAAGACGACGAGGAAGAATTTTTCCTTGCTCATTTAGGAAACGCTTTAAGAATTCAGCATCCTTATAATCAATATACTTAATACCTACCTTCTTGAAACGGCAGTATTTTTTCTTTTTTACCTCAACTGTTGGAGGATTAAGATAACGTATTTCGTTGTTGTGTGCCATTGTAAACCTCCTTATTAGTTATTTTGATTCTTATTTGCACGTCTACGCTCAGCATAAGCTAGAGAGTGCTTGTCCATAGAGAATGTTAAAAAGCGAATGATTCTCTCGTCACGACGATATTGGGTTTCCAATTTCGCGATAAATTGAGGATCTGCTTTAAATTCAATCAGGTGATAAAAACCTGTAGTTTTTTTCTGGATAGGGTAAGCTAATTTCTTTAGTCCCCAGTCCTCTTCGTAAACTATCTCGCCGCCTTCTGCAACGATGTAGTCACGATACTTTGCTACCGCTTCCTTTATCTGAGCTTCAGATAAAACGGGAGTTGCAATGAAAACGGTTTCGTACTGCTTTAACATCTTGTTTTATTATTAATTGTTTATAAATAAGCCCCTTCACTTTTAGCAAAGGGGCTGCAAATGTAGTAATTTTTTAATTATCTACAAATTTCTTTTCTTAAATCCTTTCAAATTACCTACTTAACTGGTGCATTCTTAAGACTTGCCTTAACAAAATCCCACCATTTTTCTACAGTTGGGATTAATACTCTCTCGTCTGGTGAGTGAGGAGAACGGATAGTAGGTCCGCAAGAAATCATATCCCAAGCAGGATAAGTTCCAGAAAGAATTCCACACTCTAGTCCTGCGTGAATAGCCTTTACTTCTGGCTCTCTTCCGTAAAGCTCTTTATAAGTTTGCTTCATAGCTTTTAAGATAGGAGATTTCATATTTGGCTTCCAGCCTGAATATCCACCTGTGAATATTACTTCTCCACCTGCTAATTCAAATGTAGCTCTAATTGATTCACTTAGTACCATTTTAGCAGAATCGATTGATCCTCTCATAAGAGTTTTGATAGATACTACTCCGTTTTCGCTCTTTACGATAGCTAAGTTATTAGATGTCTCTACTAGCCCTTCCATCTCAAGACTCATTCTGTCAACTCCATTTGGGCAAGCATAAACAGCTTGAACTACCTTTAATGCTACTGCTCTTTCAATGATACTATCTGCGCTACTCTCAGTAACTGTAATCTCAACACCTGGATCAGCATCTGCGTACTCTAATTTTACCTCTGCTGTTATTTTTTCAATTAGGCTTTTTGCTAATGCAATATTCTCTGCTGGCACTGCAAATTTAGTCTCAGCTTCTCTCGGAATAGCATTTCTCATATTACCGCCATTTAGGCTTATTACTTCGGCTTTGAGTTCTCTCATTAATGGAAGAAGTAATCTAACCATTAACTTATTAGAGTTTGCTCGTCCTTCGCTTATCTCCATTCCTGAGTGTCCACCTTTCAGTCCACCTATCTTTATGTTGAATACTTCATATCCGGAAGGAATGTTTTCTTGCTTGTATTTGAATTCAACATTTGTATCTAATCCTCCTGCACATCCTACATAAAGTTCCCCTTCGTCCTCTGAGTCAAGATTAATCAAGATATCCCCTTTTAGGATTCCAGCCTGCAGCTCTTTTGCTCCTGTCATTCCTGTCTCCTCATCGATAGTGAATAAAGCCTCA
Source organism: uncultured Muribaculaceae bacterium (assembly GCA_964369605.1). Classification (GTDB taxonomy): domain Bacteria; phylum Bacteroidota; class Bacteroidia; order Bacteroidales; family UBA932; genus CAYJFD01. The sequence continues at coordinate 46,750 of CAYJFD010000005.1, forward strand.
ACTGGCCCATGCTCTAGAGTGGTATCTTCTAATACCGCCATTGCGACAGCACATCCTAAACCATTATCTGCGCCTAGTGTTGTTCCTGTAGCATAAAGCCAGTCTTCAACGATTCTTGGAGTTACTGGATCATTTAACCAATCGTGCTGCGTATCATTATTATTTTGAGGCACCATATCAAGGTGACTTTGTAAAATGATTCCCATTCTATCTTCGTAGCCTGGAGTTGCTGGCTTGCGTATAATTATATTACCGACGTGGTCTACAATAGTTTCTAATCCTAGGCCTTCTCCGAATTCTTTAACAAATTTCACGACTTTTTCCTCGTGCTTTGAAGGGCGAGGAATTTGAGTTAAAGAATAAAAATGTTTCCACACTATTTGTGGATTTAAATTTTCTAATGTCATAGTAATTATTTTAAATTTTCAATTATTGGGTAACTGACTGTTTCACCTAATTGATATATCGGCATACGCGACTGAAGTAAAACTTCTGCCCCATCTAACACTTTAACCGAACACGTATTAGGTATTCTATAGTACAGTTTGTGTACTATTATATCTTTCTTTTTCTTTCCTTCTACCTGAGGAGCGACAACTATCTCTGCCTCTCTTGAATCGGGAGTAATTTCTATTATTATTGGTCGTCCTGACAAATCATCAGACAATAATGCTCCTTGGGTCTCAGACATTCTAAAGGCTATATATAGCTGACGACCTTCTCTCTCTTGCGGTAGAACCTCGAAATTCTTTGTCTGCGTTGAATACTCTCTTTTACCTAAAAATAGAGTCATATACTCCGCCTCTAACCTATCTATCGTCGCTACTGCATCTCCTAAGGATTCGCCTGAGAACGTAGCATCTGTATCCCCAGTTATAATTTGAAGTCTATTTTCTCTTAACTCAAAAATCAAGGAAGCCGCTTCTTTTGCTTTACTCTCTAAGCTCTTCTCCACAACTTGGGTTTGTGGTATCGCGACTCTATCATAAAGGCCCTCTTCATTTTTTACAGACTTATACAGTGTTGTTTGCACAGATGCAAAATTATCTGTTGCGCCGCTCAAGAGCTGGACATTATCCACTATTTGAGGGAATCTCCAATGCTCTTGTGTGCCTTTGTACTGATCGGCAAACATTAACAATCCCTGGGAGTTTAAGTTGAAGAATACATCTTTAGCAAGAGATGGAACTTCTCTAAAATCAAAAAGCGTCCTTGTACTTTGATCTGCTTCCAAATAAGGAGTTAACTTAATAGCTGTTAAAGAATAATTTTCTTCTTTCTTTGTGGAAACATTAATCCCCAAATACTTACTAGCGTATTTTGCGTAAGGTCCAGGAATGTAAGTCTCACGCTGTGTCTCTACCTCTACAGATATGGAAGTAGACGGTAATGCATATACAACCTTTGCTCCTAGATCTATTTCCTTATTTTCTTGCGCTGCTAAGCCTAAAGTAAGGGATCCAAGCAAAGCAGCTGTTATGATTAAACGTTTCATATTCGATTATTTATAATTTTCTTTATTAAATCTTTTTTTCCACCTCTTATGACTCCATAACCAAGTAACTTTATCATTTGAGATGCATTCTTCTAAGATCTTTGCATATTTTCGCGTTAACTCACCCTCCTCTAATTCAGCAGCATTATCACACAGCTTTGTATATTCAGCTACATATTTCCCTCTTTGAGGTCTCTGAACATCTAGAAAAATAACTGGCAAGGACATCTTTCGAGCTATATACTCTGGACCATTTATCATAACAGTAGGTTGATTCAGGAAGTTCACAACCACCTTCCCACTCTTTCCGGGAGACTGGTCTGCTATGAAGAAATAAAAATTTCTTTCATTTCTCTCTCTTAACATCTTCATCAAGACATTATTCATCTCTACTATTCCCACTGATTTGTGCTGAGATCTAATCCTGCACATTAGATTATTTGCGAGCTTAGAAGTTAATTTTTTATAGACATATATATACTGATTATTATTCAGAGATATTCCATAGTCTTTTAAATCCTTTATTCCTGAGAAAATCTCCCAGTTACCCTGATGGGCTGCCATAACTACGACATTCTTACCCAAGGCATATACCTCGTTTATTAGTTCTGGGTTTTTTATTTCTATTCTTTTTGATATTTTTTTTCGACTACGCGTAAAGGACCATACTATTTCTACTATAGTATCTGCCATAAAAAGATAATATTCTTTTGTTATTTTTTTTATCTCCCCATAACGAAGTTCTGGAAAAGAACGTGCAAGATTTATCGTCACATCCTGTAGCCTATATTTCACCACACTTCTTAATATCCAAGCTATAATACCCGAAAAGAAATAGTGCACCCTTAGAGGGAGCAAAGATACCAAGGCTAAAATCGCAAGTAGTGGATAAAACAATATTCTATACATCTGATTAATTTATTCAGTCAAAGATAGAAATATTTTTCCAAAAAGAAGAGGTAATATCTACAAATTCGCCGTTTAAAATCCTATATAGACGCTGATTTGTTGCGCTGGAGCGCAATGCCCCAAACTTCTCTATATAGGGTCCTAACTTAATATAGTCAAACACTTGCGCTTCTATTCCGCTGGCGAATTCCTGCCTTCCTGAGTACCAAGCAATCTTTAACAAAGGGCGTTTTAATCTGATGTATTTTGCTAAAGCCTCAACCGCCACGGGGTCGCTATCTCCTCCCATAAAGCAAATGCAGCTTACTTGTTCTGCATAAGCCATTAATATAGCGTCCATTAACCCTTCATCCAGAGCCTCTCCGACATCATCCATCATCTGTGGACTGTGACACCCTTTACATCTATTTGGACAATTCGAGATATTTAAAGAAAGCGTAACCTCATCAGGAATCTCCTGAAAAACTACTTGATAACTAGCTATTTTTATTCCCATTTATATAGAATCTCTTTGCTGCTTCTATTTGGCGATCGAAAGAAAAACTACTAACTCTCTTCATATAACCTATTACCCTTGTCATATAATCCACATCACTTGACGAGCACTTAGGACACTCCTTTAGATAACGTTTATCTATCTGACCACATTTATTACAAATAGTATTTGGGATATTAAAGGTTAAGTAATTACACCCCTCTAATGCTGCCACTTTTAAAATGTGACGATACTGCTGCTGTGAAAGGTGCTCTTCTAGATTTAGATGTAGCGCTGATCCTCCCGTTAAATGTGCGATGTATTTTCTTCCGTGTAATCTTATCTTATCTATTATATTAAGACTCTCGTCCTCAACTATATAAAAATAACTATTGTAGCATTCCCTTCTCACATCATAGCCATCTTCCTTATCCCACTTGGCATGTTTTACTCCGACATTCTCTGCAGGAATCATCTCACAATTAAATAATAGATCCTTAGCTCTGTACTTGATATTATAATCCTCGATTAGTCCTAATACTTTTTTAGTAAACTTTTCGTATTCTGGATTATCGTTTATTTCTATTCCTAAAAACTCTGCCGCCTCTACTAAGCCATTCACACCTATCGTTAAATACTGTCTTTTAACATCTATATAGCCTGAACTAAATAAGGGCAGCATTCCCTTCTCATGAAAAGAAATCAAATTTTCATTATAAGCTAATTGCACCTTATGTGTTAGATCTACCACTTCTTCTAAGAATTTCAAATATGGTATTCCACACTGTGCTGCATGCTGGATACATCTATTTAAGTTTATCGTTAACACACTCTTTGAGCCTGTAGAAACGCCACCTGCTCCTAATGTATAACTAAAACCATTATCTTGAATTTCATTTCTCAATCGACAACAACTAGCCAAGGAGTCTGCATTATCGCTGATATAAGTAAAAAATGAATGCCCCTCTGAGTACATTTCTGCAGTAAAGTCTCCGTACTCCTTATCCTTTATATCCCCATCTTCACTCAACAAAGCCATTGTTTCCACAGGAAAGGTTAGAGATGTTCTAGTTCTCTCTTGATTAAACCACTTCATAAAGCGCTTTTGAAGCCAATTCAGAGAATCCCAGTCTGGCGCTGACCCGTCTGGAAACTTAAACTCTCCAAAGATGCTATCGAAATAGTTTTTATCATAATATGAAATATTCCAAAATACTGCCTGAAAGTTTCTTGCCCCAGTAGGCTGATTTATAGAATATACTATTTGCTCAAAGCAATCAGTTATTATCTTATCTAAAGTTCTCTGCTTTAGAGAAAGGTCGTACACCTTAGATGCGTGTTTAAAATAATCTTTTCCGAACTCCAAACCTACAAAATAATTCATATACATCAAGAACTCTGGAGTAGCACAAGCACCACTAAGCATACTTGAAACCATAAAAACCATATTAATAAAGCCCCCGCAGAAAGATTTTAGATTAGTAGGAGCCTTCGAATTTCCTCCTATCGAAGCAGTTCCATCTAGCAACCAAGGATACATCGTGATACTAGCACAGTAGTTAGCTAGAGATGTCTCATCATTTTTATATATGAAGTGTCTGTCTAATAGATCAACATATTTATCAGAGAATTCTTTTCCATATAGAGTTTTTAATTTCTCTGTCAACAATCTTCTATTAAGTCTAATAAAATTTTGCTTTGGGAGTTCGCCTATCAGCGTCGCGATATTTTTTACATCTACATTCGCATTTGCATCAAACTTACTTCCTGTAGCTGCATTCTCAGCATTACAATAATCAATCAGAAATTTCAGTTTGTTTCTTGTATCTCTATCCTCAAACTGCTTTTGTCTATAAATAATATAGGCCTTGGCTACCTCAAAATACTTCTCCTCCATTAGAGCCTTTTCGACTTGATTTTGAATGTGCTCTACTCCCATCTTATCCTTAATCTCTAAGCGTCCAAGTATATTCATCAACTCTGCCTCCGTGACGAGGGCATTCACAGATATAAATGCTTTTCTAATCGCATTTTTTATTTTTTCTATCGAAAATTCAACTTCTTTTCCATCTCTTTTGATGATAACCACTGGATTTCTCATTACTACTATGCTATGTTAAGTGTCAAAATCTAACACTCTCTCATACACACAGTTAGACCTTTATTAATATATTTTTTGCGTCTACAAATATAAAATAAATTCATCTAGAATACCAATATTTATTCAACTTTTTATTTAACATATTTTATCTATCTTTGTATTAGAATATTGGCATCATCCTATACAAAATTTATGAGAACCGCAGTAGTAATATTAAACTGGAACGGCAAGAAACATTTAGAGGAATTCCTTCCATCAGTTTTAGAATTCACTAATGAATCTGAAGCAAAAATCATAGTCGCTGACAACGGATCAAGCGACGATTCCCTCGCGTGGCTAAATGCCCACTTCCCAGAAATTCAATTAATACTGCTTGATAAAAACTACGGTTTCACTGGAGGCTACAATAGGGCGCTTGAGGTTTTACAAAATCAAGGCTTTGAATATTTCCTCTTACTAAACTCCGATGTAGCAGTCAGCAATAACTGGCTTACAAGGCTCACGGAATTTATGGATACACACCCAAAAGTCGGAGTTTGCTCCCCTAAAATCTTATCTTATAAGGATCCTGAATATTTTGAATACGCAGGTGCATGTGGAGGATTTATTGATAATTTAGGCTTCCCCTATTGTCAAGGAAGAATCCTCTCAAAACTTGAAAAAGACAAAGGTCAGTATGATGAAAACAAAAAAGTCTTTTGGGTCTCAGGTGCAGCCCTTATGATTAGATCTGAACTATGGAAAATACTTAAAGGTCTAGATGAGAGCTTTTTCGCCCATATGGAAGAAATAGACCTTTGCTGGAGAGCTCAACAACTAGATTGGGAGATCTGGGTAGTTCCATCATCAAAAATATTCCACCTTGGCGGAGGGACACTCGCTAACAACTCTCCCTTCAAACTTTACCTAAATTATAGGAATAGCCTTCTAATGCTTAACAAAAACCTTCCGGACTCTAATCGAAAGCATAAGCTAATTTCAAGAATGCTCCTTGATGGCTTTCTAGCCTGCTGCTATCTTATCACTGGGAGATTTTCATCATTTAGAGCTGTCCTTAGGGCGCACAAGGACTATAAGAAAATGAAGGTTTCTGCAGAGAAAAGAATAACTAAGAATAAGGTCGGTCTAGGAAGAAAATCTATATTTTTTCTCTATCTCCTTTCTAAAACAAAATAGTATGGTCACATTTCTCCTAAGCCTTTCCATAGTCATTTCATCGATCGCCCCTAGTACAACCCTTGAGCAAAAAATTGCGAAAATGTTAATTATAGCCTTCGAAGGCAATACCTTTAACAAAGAAAGTCAGATCGCAAAAGAAGTTCAAGAGCTCCAGGTTGGTGGAGTTATTTTATTTGACTGGAACATTTACCGCGAGAGTGATACAAGCAACTCAGCCGATTCTCTTAGAGCGCTATGTGCGAACCTTCAAGGCCTCCGTGATGAAAAACTTATGATATGTATTGACCAAGAAGGCGGCTATGTAAAAAGACTTAAGGTCTCTGACGGCTTCAAGAACACCCCATCAGCTCAAAGCATAGGAGAAGAAGACGACCCTTCCAAAACAACCCTATATTATAGGCAAATGTCCGAATTATTGTCAGACCTCAACATAAATACCAACCTTGCTCCCTGTGTGGATATCATAGCAAATGAAGACTGCCCAGCGATAGCAAAAAATAAAAGATCCTACTCAACGAATCCTGAAGAGGTCATTGAACACTCTAGCATATTCATAAACGAACTAAATAAGAAAGGAATTATTTCATCTTTAAAGCACTTCCCTGGTCACGGAAGTTCCACTAGTGATAGCCACATGGGATTCACTGACATAAGCGAAACTTGGAGCCGTGAAGAGCTTATCCCATTTATCGAATTACTCAATCCTGATAAAAAGATGACAATACTTGTTGGACACCTATTCAATAAAAACATAGACTCCCAATACCCTGCTTCGCTTTCTTACGCCAGCATTAACGGATTCTTGCGTGGAGAACTTGGCTGGCAAGGCGTTGTCATCTCCGACGATATGACTATGGGTGCTATTACAAATAACTACTCCTTTGAAGAAAGCGTGCTACTTGCTATCAATGCAGGTTGTGATATGCTTATCTTTTCGAATCCAAGCACAAATGGAGCTTACACAAGTGAGCTATTCATTAAAACTGTGATTAATTATATCAAACAAGGAAAAATATCTATAAAAAGGATTGAAGAATCTTATCAAAGAATACAGTCACTTCTAGATAATTAAGTTTTTTTTCTTAATTTTGAGGAACTTTTATAGCGATGTTATGATTTGTATAAATATCAGCGAGTCGACTTACAATGATTGTCTTAAAGCTCTTCGCAAATGTGAGAAGCTTAAAAAGACATACCCAAACCTTATTGCCGAAATAAGACTTGATTTATGCAATATCACGCCTAGTGAATGTATGGATCTTTTTTACAACGCAAAGATTCCCCTCATAGCAACTACGTCAAAATCTAGCAGACACCTACTAAAATACGCAATCAATGGAGGTGTAGAATATATCAACATCAACCATTATTCTGCTATAGAAGAATACAAAAAGTCAGATCGACGCATAGCACAAGATAAAGTTAGAATTATCTATACATATAATAACTTTAACAATACGCCGACTATCGCTGAACTCAAAAAGATTTACCTCAAGGCCGTTGAATCTAAGGCAAGTATTATTCGGATAATATGTAATGCTAAAAGTGCAGAAGACTATGAAAGAGTAGCATACCTATATAACTACCAAAACTACAAGAGCATTCCAAAGGTTCCACTTGTGGCATATTGCACAGGAGAGGCAGCCATAAGTTCTAGGATAGAATCTATTAACCTAGGAGCACCTTTCACTGAGGTAGCGCTTAAAAAGAAAAAGAGACTGAACGAGTATACCCCCCTTTTAAGCGAATTTGAATCATATATCGGTAATGGCCTCTTTAAACAAAATGTTAAAGGAAAAATTACTCTCCCTACATCCAAAACTGCTGCTATTAGAAGTATCCTTGCTGCTACGATCGCAAAGGGTGAGAGCCACATAAGTAACATTCAAGACACAGGAGATATCAACTCGCTTATCGCTTTCGCTAAGTCACTTGGCGCAAAAGTTCACTTCGAAGATAATAACCTAACTATTAGAGGAATAGCAAATAAGGTACTTAATTCAAATGAAGACTACCGACCAGCAGCCTTTTCAAATATTATGGACCTAAGCTCACCTCAAACTATATATGTCGGAGACACTCACCTCTTAGCCCAACTTGCTATGCCACTAATTAGTCAACTTTACGGAGAGGCTAATATGAGTGGAGAAGGCTCACTTATGGAAAAAAGTTTATATTCTGCAAAAGAGACTCTTGAGGAATTTGGCGTAAACTGTATTCTCTCTGAAAACGACACTCTTCCAGCCCTACTTTCTGGTCAGCTTCAGGGAGGAGAAAAGGAAGTTAAAATAAAGCAAGACTCCCCACTTCTTTCAGGATTATTTATAGCGCTTCCATTAATTAAGAAAGACACCACACTTATCATCGACAGACTTGACGAGATCCCCTCGTATGTAGAATTGACACTAGACATTCTAAAAAAATTCAACATAGAGATCACCCATAAAAAAATCGATGGTAAACTTGTATTTAATATTCCATCAAAACAAAAATATATAGCTGCAGATATGCACTCGGATGGAGACTGGGGAGTAGCTGCAAACTTCGCTGTAGCAGCAGCTATTTTTGGAGAAATAACCCTTGAAGGGCTTAAGACTACATCTATTCAGCTTGACAAACAAATATTAGATATAGTAAGAGAGGCTGGAGGACAAGTAGAAACGAAAGGGCGATTTATTAGCATCAAGAGGGGTTTTCTAAGAGGATTTTCAAGAAACTTTAGTAATACACCCTATCTTTTCCCTATCGCCGTTGTTCTTGCTGCTTTTTGCGAGGGAACTAGTAGTCTCTATGGTATTTCTGAGCTTACAGAAAATTACCCTATTCGAACTGCGACTGTCATAGAAGAACTCGGGCGCATGGGTGTCAAGATGAAGATCCGAGACAAGTGCCTAGAAGTATACGGTATGTCTTACACTAGAAGAAAATTAGAAGGTAAAATCCTAAAAGGGGGAAATTATAATTCAGGAGGAGATCACAGAACAGCTATGGCTTTATATATTGCAGCGCTTGCGTGTAAAGGTAGAGTTAGTATCGAAAATGTTGACTGTATAAATAAATCCTTCCCTGATTTCCACACAGTCCTAAACTCTGTAACAAAACAAAAGTAACAAAATGAATATTCAACTTCCTGAACCCACAAAAACTGGTGGAACATCCCTACTTGAGAGCATAGCAAAAAGAAGATCGGGAAGGGAGTTCACAAATGAACCTCTAGATCTACAAACCCTATCTACACTCCTATGGGCATCGTGGGGTAGAAATAGGAAAAAGGGACGCACTGCGCCATCTGCTCATAACTCACAAGAGATAGATATATATGTAGCACTCCCTTCTGGCTACTATCTTTACCAGGTAGATGAGAACCTCTTATTATGCATAGGCACTGAAGATATTAGAGCCCTTTGCGGTACTCAACAGTTTCCTTCAAGTGCAGCTTGTAATTTAATTTTCGTTGCTAATCTAGATAGACTTCACACCTACAAAGGAGATGAGGCTATATGTACAGCCTTTGCTGATACAGGCTATATCTCACAGAACACCTACCTTTACTGTAGCTCGGTGGGGCTTAGTTCTGTGGGGCTTAAGATGATAGAAAGGGAAACACTAAGCGCCAAATTAAATTTAGGAAAGAACTGCATTATCACCTTATCCCACTCCATCGGTCATCCTGCACCTAGGGTGTAATATTACTTTTGTCTCTCTATAGAGGCCTCGTGTATGACCTTATATATTCTTTCGATAAAATTTCTATCTAAACCCTGACCTTCAGCCTGTTGGAGAATGGACTCGAGTAGAGAATTCCACCTCTGTGTCTGTAATATGCTCACATTGGCCTTTCTTTTCTCTTCTCCAAGTCTTTCTGATATCTGCATTCTTGATGCTAAAATATCAACTAGGCTACTATCTAGAACATCTATTTCGTGACGCAACTCCTCAACCCTAGATAAGGTGTGAGAATCAGATATATTTGTTTCTCTTAGCTCAATATTCTTTAGTAGCTCTGACAACTCAAGAGGAGTTATTTGCTGACTAGCATCACTCAGAGCATTAATGGGGTCATTATGCACCTCTATCATTAAACCATCAAAACCAAGGCTTAGAGCTCTTAGGGCGATTTCCGATACATACTCTTTCTTTCCTGCGATATGGCTAGGATCACATATTATCGATAAATTAGGTACCCTTCTTTTTATTTCGGCAGGTATCTGCCAATATGGATTGTTTCTATATTTTAATTTTGTGTAGGAAGAGAAGCCCCTATGTACTGCAGCTAATCTTGTCTGCCCATTTAGCGCTAAACGCTCGATCGCTCCTAACCATAAATCTGCATCTGGATTGACAGGGTTTTTTATAAGCACAGGAATATCAACTCCTTTAATGGCCTGCGCGATTTCTGACACCATAAATGGGTTTGTACTCGTACGAGCTCCTATCCAAAGTACGTCTATTCCCCTATTAAGGGCCTTTTCTGCATGTTTTGCACTTGCTACTTCTAAGGCGACCCTCATACCTAACTCAGCCTGTACTTGATTTAACCAAAGTAAGGCATCGTCTCCAGCGCCCTCAAAACTATTTGGTCGTGTCCTTGGCTTCCAAGCGCCAGCTCTAAAAAGACTCACTCCTTGATTCTTTAAAGATGTCGCTATATCTAGAATCATTGAAGGATTCTCAGCACTGCACGGGCCAGATATAACAAAGGGTCTCTTCTCTGTAGTGAAAAGACCCCATTGTTCTATTGATTTGAGAACTGAAAGCATTGTAAAATCAGACAGTTAATATTTCTTTTTCTTTCGCTACTACTAGTTCATCCACCTTCTTATTGAAAGTATCTACGTCTTTTTGGATAGAGATCTCAGCATCTTTTGCTAAGTCTTCAGAAAGTCCATCCTTTTGAGCCTTCTTGATAGCCTCGATACAGTCTCTTCTTGCATTTCTTACTGAAATTTTACAAGTTTCTCCCTCAGCCTTAGCTTTTTTTACTAGGTCTTTACGACGGTCCTCTGTTAATGGTGGAATATTAATTCGGATATTCTCTCCATTACTTTGTGGAGTGAAGCCCATATTTTCATCTATGATAGCCTTCTCTATCGCAGAGATTAGAGACTTTTCCCATGGCTGGATTATCATAGAACGTGCATCAGGAACATTTATACTCGCCACTTGTGGAAGCGGAGTAGGTGTTCCATAATAATTCACCATTACATTATTAAAAATCGCAGGATTAGCCTTTCCTGCTCTCAATGCTGCAAGCTCATCTTCTAAGTGAATAATAGAGTTTGCCATTTTCTCATTTGCCTGAGCAATAATAGATTTTGTATTATCTTCCATATTAATATAATTTTCGAATTAAACTTCTTTCTTTACTAGAGTACCTACCTTCTCACCCTCGATAAGCGCCAGCAGGTTTCCTGCCTTATTCATATCGAACACTACTATATTCATGTCATTATCACGGCATAGTGCAAAAGCTGTGGAGTCCATTACCTTTAAATTTTCTAAGATAGCCGTATCGTAACTTATTTGGTCATATTTAATAGCAGTTGCATCTTTTTCTGGATCAGCATTGTAGATTCCATCAACCCTTGTACCTTTCAGAAGCGCATCCGCTCCTATTTCGCAAGCTCTTAACGCCGAAGCTGAATCAGTGGTAAAGAAGGGATTTCCTGTTCCTCCCGCGATAAGCACAACAGCGCCTCTTTCCATAGCTGCCAAGGCCTTATCTCTCATATAGTACTCGGCTACAGGCTCCATTGGAGTTGATGTAAAAACCTCTGCATCAACACCTGCTGATTTAATAGCCATGGAAAGGCCTATACTATTTATGATTGTTGCCAACATGCCCATAGAATCTCCTTTAACCCTATCAAAACCTTTACCAACTCCTGATAGACCTCTGAAAATATTACCTCCACCTAAGACGATTGCCACCTGCACACCTCTTCTCGCTACCTGCGCGATTTCTTGTGCGTAGCTCTCCAAAATTTTCTCATCTATTCCTTGCCCGATATTCCCACCTAGGCTCTCTCCGCTTAGTTTTAATAATATTCTCTTATATTGCATTTTTCTTAAAATCTTTAAGGTAACTATTTTTTACATTTAAAATTCTAACAAAAGTATATAAAGATTATGATATTTACAAGCGAGAATATATCTTTGTGGCAAATAAGTATATAAAACAATTATGGCAAATATTTTTACATCCTCTATCGGAAAAAAACTAATAATGAGTATATCCGGACTATTCTTAATAGTATTCCTTTTACTACATTTAAGCATAAACGCTCTTTCACTTATTAGCGAAGAAGCCTTTAAGGCTGGGTGTGACTTCATGGCTCTACCTTTTGTTACAGTAATGGTACCCATCCTTGCTGGAGGATTCGTTGTACACATCGCCTACGCTGGACTACTAAGCCTTCAAAACATGAAGTCTAGAGGCTCTGCAAGATATGCAGTAAGCAATAAAGCTAAAACAGCTTCTTGGGCTGCAAAAAATATGCTTGCTCTAGGGATAATAGTATTAGGAGGAATAGGATTTCATCTAACCCACTTCTGGGCTGAGATGCAGCTTCTTCAGTTTCAAGGAGTACCTCATAGTGAATTAGCTAATCCAAATCTTCTTATGGAAGAAACTTTTTCTAAGGCTTGGATATTAGCTCTCTATCTTATTTGGTTCGCTGCTATCTGGTTTCACCTATGTCACGGATTTTGGAGTGCATTCCAATCTATCGGACTAAATAATGGAGTATGGATGAAGAGATGGAAATTTATCGCAGTAGCTCTATCTACCATCATTTGCCTAGGCTTTGCAGTTATCGCACTCGCTGCATTTATTAAATACTCCCCACTTATCAACTAACTGACAATTAAAACATACGCAAAATAAAAAGCCGACTGATGTCGGCTTTTTTACTATCTATTTACTTCTCTCTCTTAACGACGACGTCCACCACCTCGTGAAGAGCGAGATCTATCTCTTGTCCTCTCTGATCTAGAAGGTTTAGATGAAGATCTTGATCTTGAGCCCGAACTCCTTCTTCTTTCAGAACGTCCTGAGTCTCCCTCATTATCTCCCAACATTGACTCCCAGTCAGCATTCTCAGATGTTGGTTTTCTCGACCTATTTCCTTTAGGAGCTCCCTTATCCACTACTACCTGTAGTCTTCTATTACGGTACTCAGAGTTATTAAGAGTATCTATTACAAATGGGGCTGACTTACTTGGTACCTCGACCAAACAGAATTCACCTCTAATATCTATTCTTCCTACTCCTTTATGACCCATTCCGCATGAAGTCAAAAGTCTTATAATATTTCGAGGAATAATTCCTGCACGAGATCCTAGATTGATTTTCAACCAAGTAAAGCCTTCTCCTGCCTCCCTTAGTGGCGACGGATCATTCTCTCTTTCTTGTCTCTTTGATGGCTCTAGTACATTAATATCTGGTGCATAACGATAATAATCTAAGAAACGATTAAACTCAGTTGAAAGCACCTTCATTATCACCTCTTCCTTTGATAGATAAGCCCACTTTTCAGCGACTACGCTCATATATTCGTTTATCTCCTCAGATACCTCAACTTTTTCTATCTGATCTATAAGGTGATATAACTTCTTAGAACAAATCTCTTTTCCTGTTGGAACCTTTGCAAAAGAAAAAGACTTTGCCATTATTTTTTCCAGTCTACGAATTTTTGATTGTTCCTTAGAGTTGATAATACAAATAGAAACACCTGTCTTGTTTGCTCTACCTGTTCTTCCACTTCTATGGTTGTACTGCTCTGGCTCGTCAGGAAGGTTATAGTTAATTACGTGAGTCAAGTCATTTACGTCTATTCCCCTTGCAGCAACATCTGTTGCTATCAACATCGTTAGGGATTTATTCTTAAACCTGTTCATCACCAAATCCCTCTGCGACTGAGATAAGTCTCCGTGAAGAGCATCCGCATTATAACCATCTTTGATTAGCATATCCGCTATTTCTTGAGTCTCATGACGAGTCCTACAAAAAACGATAGCATAGATGTTTGGATTATAATCCGCGATTCTCTTAAGAGCTCTATATCTATCTCTTGCATTTACCATATAGTAATAGTGCTTCACATTATTCGTCCCTTCATTTCTATTACCTATCGTAATCATTTCGGCATTTGACATATACCTCTTAGCTATACTCTCCACCTCCATTGGTAGAGTCGCTGAGAATAGTAAGGCTCTCTTTTCCTTTGGACATTCCCCTAGAATAAAATCTAGTTCCTCCTTGAAGCCCATATTAAGCATCTCATCTGCTTCATCTAAGACCACCCTTACTACATTCGATAAATCTGCAACCTTTCTCTCAAGTAAATCTACCATTCTTCCTGGAGTTGCAACAATTACCTTTGCTCCTTTTTTTAGTTGTCTAATTTGAGCCTCAATACTACTTCCACCGTACACAGGCACTAGACTAAATCCTTCAGAATACTTAGCATAAGAATTAAGGTCATCCGCTATTTGTCTACATAACTCCCTTGTTGGACAAAGGATAATAGCTTGTGTGTAATTCGCCTTATAGTCCAATGAGTGAACAAGAGGCAAACCGAAGGCTGCCGTCTTTCCAGTTCCAGTCTGCGCCAAGCAAACTATATCTGAATCTGACTCTAATTGTTTAGGGATTACTGTTTCCTGTACAGGAGTAGGCTTTTGGTAGCCCAATTCGCTGATCGCTCTAATGATATCATCATTAAGTCCCAGCTGCGTAAAATTTTCTATCATCTAATTGTAATTATCCTGCAAAGGTATATAATTTATCTCTCACATTGTCATAGGTTTATAAAATTTTCAATATATTTGCCATATAGATAAGAATATGGTCACTATTAACGTTAACAAAAACTGCGTAAAATGCTTACGCTGCATCGAAGTATGCCCTGCCGGTTTATTTTCTCTTGCTGAAAGCAATGTCACTCTAAGCAGAGCGCAAGACTGCATTAAATGCTCGCACTGCGTTGGAATTTGCCCTTCAGAGGCAATAGATCACTCCCTCTTTCCTCAAGAAAGTCTCAGGCCTATCGACTTCTCTCTCTACCCTACTCCTGAACAGCTTCTTGAACTAATGATAGGACGCCGTTCTAATAGAACGTTTACAGAGAGCGCTATTGCTTCGCAGAAGCTCGAACTCATAACTAAAGCTGCCCTACTTGCGCCGACGGCCTCTAACACAAGAAACATAAAATGTATTGTCATAACTGAGGCAGAGAAGCTATCTGGGGTTACGGAATTTACTATTTCTCTTTTTTCAAAATTAGCAAATACCCTGTCAAAGCCAGCTATTAGCTTCTTCCTTAAACCATTTATGAAAAGTATCTACAGAAATATTCCAAAACTTAAAAAGCTTGAGGAACATTTTCGAAATGGCGACGACCCTATATTGCGAAATGCAAAAGCTCTTATACTTTTTTACGGTCCAAAAAATAGTAGATTTGGAGTAGAGGATGCAAACCTAGCCTACCAAAATGCCTCACTTATGGCAGAATCACTAGGTCTTGCTCATTTTTACACTGGCTTTGTATGTTCAGCGATCAAACAAGACAAGCAAAAGACACTAAACAAAACACTAGGGATAAATGGGAGCATTTATGCTGGGATGGCTCTTGGAAATAGAAAA
This sequence comes from uncultured Muribaculaceae bacterium, assembly GCA_964369605.1. GTDB lineage: Bacteria > Bacteroidota > Bacteroidia > Bacteroidales > UBA932 > CAYJFD01. The sequence continues at coordinate 62,555 of CAYJFD010000005.1, forward strand.
TATCCCATTACGAAGGTTAGAAAATAACATTTCATCAAGTATAAATAACAATAAAAGCCAAGCAAAGTGCTTGGCTTTTTAAGTCTTTAGGACCTAGTCCTATATAGAATGTATTATTCTGCTGGAACTTCTTGCTCTTCTACTGCTGGAGTAGTCTCTTCTACAGGAAGAGTAGGTAGAGCTGGTGCTTCCTCTGCATTTATACTCTCTTCAATCTTATCTGTTACATCCATTCCGCCTTCATTTACTCCTTTGTTAATAAATACGGCTGCTAAAACACATAAAACAATTATAACGATGGCTAATCCCCAAGTTGCCTTCTCTAAGAAGTTTGCAGTCTGTCTAAAACCAAAAGCTTGATTTCCAGAAGCAAAGTTAGCAGCTAATCCACCACCCTTTGAGTTTTGCACTAATACTATTAATACCATTAAAATACTGGCAATAATGATTAAAATTGATAACGCTGTGTACATAAATTATTTTTTCTTTAGTTCTTCAATATGGCTGGCAAAGTAAATGCTTTTTTCTGGATATAACAAAATTAGTTGCTCATAAATAGCAATTGCCTTATCGTTAACCTCCTGTTGAGCATAAATTTTCGCTAAAGTTTCCGTATAAAAGATATTTTCCTTCTCTTTATCAGCTACCTCCTTTACAGGTTTATGGCTAAACTTTAGGGGACTTAATTCGGACTTATTCATAGATTCGTACTCGTGCTGACTAAAATAGTCTCCTCCTACAACATATATCTTCTCCTGACTCTGAGTCTTCATATCATAGATTTTTACATCTTCTGCTTCATCCTCTACGGCTTGCTCTGGTTCAAAAGTTTCTAAATTTCTCACTATTATAAACTCTGGCCTATTATGAAAAATCGGTAGTCTTTTAAATCCGTCTTCTTTCTGCTGCTCTCCCAACTTACTCATTCTTAGAGCTAATTCAGCGCGAGCAAGGGTATACCACGGGTATTCCTTTATCAATTTATCTAGCTCCATAATGGAAAGCTGTCTGAGCATCCTTTCTTTAGTCATCCTATTTTACCAATTAGCAACAGTCGCATTAAAAATATCCTCTACGATTTTATCTACTATCTCCTCACACAGCGTAGCCTCAACAGAGTCAAGTGAGGCCATCGCATCATAATCTGCATATCCCGAGAATGTCTTATTCTCAAAATTATCACTAGGATGTAACCTATTTGTATACATCAATTTAACATTAATAGTTAGTCTATTCTGCGACGCGACCTCATCAGAGGTGACAGCAGTAGGTGCTACGGTATAGGAAGTTATCTCAGCATATACTTGCAGATGACCATCTTCAGGTTCTAACTTGAGACTTGTCAGCTTTGTATACTTATCCATTAGCTCCTCTGTGAACAAATTTGCGAGTGATGGATTTACCTTCTCTGCTCTATTCACAAAAGGTTCAACTGTAATAGTTTCTACATCAGCCTGAATGGATGTCCCTGAGAACGAGTATGTAATCTTACAAGCAGATATAATAAATAATATCACTGCTAGCGCAAATAGTCTTCTTATTCCTTTTTTCATGTATACGGATTCTTTCAATAGTAACTTCGCAAAGTTAATTATTTTATATGTTTAATTCCTTTATTTTTCTGTATAGAGTCCTCTCTGATATTCCTAACTCTTTTGCGGCTGCCTTCCTTTTTCCATCGTGCTTCTCGAGAACTTTCTTTATTAAACTCTCATTTACTTGTTCAATTGTTAAAGAACTTGGCTCAACGACTACCGCTGATGTTTCCTCAATTATTGGCTCCTCATCTTGTCCTTCATGCGAGACAGTCGCTTGAGATGGATACAACGAAGCAGCTACTGGTAAGGTATTCGTAGGCTCTGATCCTCGCTCTGCAACTATAGCCCTTAATTCATCTACCTCCTGCCTCAGTTTCAATAAGATATTAAAAATTATATCCCTATCTGATATAGAATCCCCCTCATAACTAGAGTCTGCAGTATGAGTTGGCAAATTATTTTCTTCTTGTGCAGGCAGGTATTTATGTAACATCTCTGCTCCTACATATCTCTCCCTCTCCAGTACCGACATCTGCTCTGCGACATTTTTAAGTTGCCTTATATTACCTGGCCATCTATATGCCTCAAGTAGAGCTATAGCTCCTGGCTCCAAACGAATCGTTGGCATTTGATATTTATCCGCAAAATCAGAAGCAAATTTTCTAAATAAAAGATGAATGTCATTTTTCCTCTCTCTTAATGGAGGGATGCTGATAGGAACAGCATTTAATCTATAATATAGATCTTCTCTGAATTTTCCTTTTGAGATATATTTCATAAAATCTATATTGGTAGCTGCTATTACCCTAACATTTGTTTTTTGAACTTTTGAAGATCCAACTCTTATGAACTCTCCCGTTTCTAACACTCTTAGTAGTCTCACCTGGGTGGCTAATGGTAGTTCCCCTACCTCATCTAAAAATATAGTTCCTCCATTTGCGACCTCAAAGTAACCCTTCCTTGCCTCATTTGCTCCAGTAAACGATCCTTTCTCATGACCAAAAAGCTCTGAATCGATAGTCCCATCAGGAATAGCCCCGCAGTTGATTGCCACGTAGTTATTATGTTTTCTGGGGCTTAAGCTATGTATAATTTTAGGGATGGACTCTTTTCCCACTCCACTTTCTCCTGTTATCAGGACAGACAAATCCGTAGATGCTATTTGCCTTGCTGTATCTATCGCAGCATTTAGTCGAGCATCATCTCCTATAATTCCAAATCTTTCTTTTATCGCCTTCAATTCCATATCTTGCAAAGATACGAATTTGTATTGAATTATCTAGTTTTTAGTCGCCATCTCTCTTCTTCTAACTTAAAATCACCACGCTATCGAAATTTATTTAATCTTCCACTTCGTGCAAATAAGATTATCGAAATTTATTATAATCTCCCACTTTGCGCAAATAAGATTATCGAAATTTATGCTCGTTTGTATATTTTTTATTACATTTGCAATTATTATGTATATGTACTACATAAATGAGATTAACCTAGTAATTAACAACAAATAAATAATTAAAATGAAAAAGTTTTTTACACACTTTGTTTTCGCAGTAGCTGTTATGGGTCTTGGACTTAGCTCTTGTGGAAACCCAGCTAAGATGGCAAAAGAGGCTGAATTATATCAACTTCTTGAATGTAACCCAGAAATCCTTGAAGTAGTAGACGGCAAAATCTGCGCAGAGCTTACATTTAATTTTCCTGAGAAGTTCTTCAATAAGAAAGCAATTGTTGAATTAACTCCTGTTATCGTTTACGAAGGTGGAGAATCAGTAGCTAGCTCTATTATGTTCCAGGGAGAAGATGTTACTAATAATTATACAGTTATCCCTAAAGAAGGTGCACAAGAGACAGAAGTGGCTACCTTTGAATATGTAAAAGGAATGGAAAAATCTCGCCTAGAAGTAAGATTAACTGTTCACCATAAAGATAAGAAGTACTTCGGTGCTCCTGCTTACAATGTAGCTGACGGTGCAAACACTACTTATATGCTTGTTTACAAGAATGCAGCTCTTCCTTTAGCTCCTAATACTTACCAATACATTATCGACGAGACTGCTGAAACTCAGATTGACTACCACATGAGCAGCGCAACTGTTCGTCCTTCTCAGTTAAGCAAGGATGACGTTAAGGCTTTCCAAGATTTCCTTAGCACTATCAAAGATGATGAGCGTAGAACTATTATGAATACAGATGTTATCGCTTATGCTTCTCCTGATGGACAAGAGTCTTTCAATACAAGTCTTTCTGAAACTCGTGGAAAGACTGCAATGAAGGCATTCAAGCGTATTAATAATAAGAAAGTTGGTGTAGATACAGAGCTTGTTCTTACTACTATTTCTGAAGACTGGGAAGGTTTCCGTCAATTAGTTATGAATTCAGAGATCGAAGATAAGGAACTTATCATTCGTGTTCTTGAAATGTACGAAGATGTAAATGTACGTGAAAGAGAAATCAAGAATATGTCTCACGTTTACACTACTTTAGCTGAAGACATTCTTCCTAGACTTCGTCGTGCTAGATTTGTAACAAATATTGAATATAGAAATTATAGCGACGAGGAATTAGTAGCTATGGTTGAGAACAATATGGATGCTCTAGACAATGAGGCTCTTTTAAAGGCTGCTACGCTTATTAAAGATAATGACACTAAATTAGCAATTTACGCTAAGGCGGTAGAGAAATTTGCATGTAGCAGAGCTCTAGTTAATTCAGCTATCACTCTTCTTCAGATGAACAAGGCTGAAGAGGCTATGAAGGTTCTTGCTAAGGTTCAATACAAGAGTGATTGTTACTACAATACTCTAGGTGTTGCTAATGTTAACTTAGGAAACTACGCAGAGGCTATGAAGGCTTTTGAAATGTCTACTCTTGAAGACACTAAGTACAATGTTGCTGTTGTAAACATCCTTACTGGCGAATATGAGGCAGCTTATGGCATCCTTGCTGGTTCTAAGAAAGTTAACGAAGCTCTTGCTGCTATCCTAGTTGGTAAACTTGACGCAGCTAAATCCATCCTTGGAGACGCTTGTAAGTGTCCATACACTTCTTACCTAAGAGCTATTGTTGCAGCTCGTGAAGGTAGAGTTGAAGATGCAAAGGCAGCTTTAGAAGTAGCTTCGAAGATGAAATGTTTAGCAGAGCGCGCATTAACTGATATTGAATTCGCGAGCATTCGCTAATTTCTAAATTTTAGATAATCTTATAAAGAGTGTTATTTCATTCCGAATTAACACTCTTTAATTTAATATGATATACCATGAAGCGTATTTGCGTTATCACAAGAATTAGAAACGATGAGTTTTTTGCAAAAAAATGGATCAGCTATTATGGTCCTATTTTTGGGAATGAGAATCTATATATCTACTTAGACGGGATGGATCAGGATATAAGTTCCTGCGATGACGGAAAGGTAAATATCATCTCGTGTGAAAGGATAAACGGAGTTCTAGTGTCGGCAGAAAAACAGCGACTAGCCTTCTTATCAGATAGGGCTGAAGAATTATTTAAGCGTTATGATCTTGTTATAGGAGTGGATGTGGATGAGTTTTTAGTGGTCAATCCTGATCTTAATATGAGCCTAGGAGAGTATCTTAGTTCTAAAGATATCAAAACTTGCCTTTCTGGCCTAGGTGTAGATGTCGCACAAAATACAGAACTAGAGGCAGATATAAACCCTGACTTGCCGTATCTTTCTCAGCGCTCATTCGCTCATCTCAATTCAAGATATACAAAGCCTGTAGTATTGGGTAAGCCTCTTAGGTGGGGTTCTGGCTTTCATAGAGTAAAGGGGCACAATTTTCATATTGACCCAAATCTTTTTCTTTTTCATTTTGGCTGCTTTGATTATAATATGCTAGTTGCTAAATTAAAAAGCAACGATCTTATTAGTGCTGGCTGGAGTAGGCACTTGAATAAAAGGACTCGTACTAATAGGTATGTTACAGAAATTAAGGCGATAGATGGAACTCGATGGATGCCTATTGTCAGAAGAATACAGCAGCTATGTAGACCTATTACGGCTTGGAATAAACCTACTGTATTTGGATGGAAGTTTATTATCAGTATTCCCGAAAAATTCAAGAACATCCTATAATGAAAGAAGCCATAGACGCAGTTATCTGCTGGGTCGACAGCAATGATCCTGAGCATAGCAAAAAAATTAATAGCTATAGAGATTCTCATTTTGAGAACTCTGTTATTCCTACGGACCTAGCAGGGGATACTCGCTTCCGCTCTGTTGGTGAGATCTTTGTTTGCGTAGCCTCGATATTGCGCTTCGCGCCTTTCTTTAGAAAGATTTTCATCGTCACTGACCAGCAGAATCCGAATGTTGATTCTTTTGTAAACAAGTACTTCCCTGATCGTAGTACTCAAATTCAGATAGTGGATCACAAGGAAATTTTTAGGGGCTACGAAAATTATTTACCTGTTTTTAATAGTAACTCTATAGAGACTATGATATACAGGATTCCAGATCTTAGCGAGAAGTTTGTGTATTTTAATGATGATGTTTTGTTACTAAGGGAGACGGGGCCTAAGGATTTTTTTGTTGGTGAGAAGACCTGCGCATACTCGGTTAATTTTTCTATTCCTGCATTAAAGTTTATTCGTGCACTTAGACCAAGGAAAGGTGGGAATAAAGCATTTGGATTTAAGGACGGGATGCTTAATTCTGCGCTTACTTTAGGTCTTAAAAGAAAATTAATAGGAATAGGGCATACACCACATCCTATGTTTAGGAGTGTTTTAGAGGAATACTTTGAAGAACACCCCGAGAAGCTTGTTTCTAATATTAAATTTCGATTTAGGGACTCTTCTATGTATATAGTAACGGTATTGCATAATAATATAGTAAGGTATTTTAAGGATAGGGCCATCTTAAAGTCTTATAAGAAGTATCTTCTTACTATTAAGCCAAAGCACTCTGATTCATATATTCGAAAAAAGATCGAGCGTTTCGACAAGGATGAGAATCTTAAATTCTTGTCTGTAAATTCACTTGACACATTAGATATTAAGTATAGAAAATTAATATTTGACTGGCTCTCAAGTATTTTGAATGTAAAATTTGATAATAATTAATAAGGAATGAAGAATATTGCCATCATATTAGCTGGCGGCGTTGGAAGTAGACTTGGGCTATCCATTCCAAAGCAGTTTTTTAAGGTAGCCGGTACTACCATAATAGAGCATACGGTTAACACCTTCGAGACAAATAAATTTATAGACGAGATTTACATCGTCGTACACTCGCAATACATAGAATTCCTAGAAAATTTATGTCTTAGTAATAAGTGGACTAAAGTTTCTAAGATTCTAAATGGGGGTAGTGAAAGATATGAATCAAGCCTTTCTGCTATTAAAGCGTGTGAGGAAGAGGAGTGTAATATGATCTTCCACGATTCAGTCAGACCTTTGGTTAGCAATAGGATAATTAACGATGTAGTGGAAGCATTAAAGACTCACAGAGCCGTTGATGTAGCTATACCTCAAACAGACACGATTATTCAAAGAAGTGGAGATTTTATTACAGATATACCTACTAGGTCTACTCTATATAGCGGACAGACTCCTCAAGCTTTCAGACTTTCTTTAATTAGGGAAGCTTATGGGTTAGCCTTAAAGGATCCTCAGCTTAATATTAGTGATGACTGTGGTGTCGTTAAGAAATATATTCCTCAGGAGCCTATCTTTATAGTTAAGGGCGAGACTCAGAATATGAAAATTACTTATCACGAGGATATTTTTCTGTTAGATAAACTATTTCAGATCAGAACAGAAAAGATACTTCCCGAGACTAAATCAGATATTTTTAAGGACAAGGTAGCTGTTATTTTTGGAGGGAGTTATGGTATCGGCGCTGCGATAGTTGAAGAACTTAGATTACTAGGCTGTAAAGTTTTTAGTTTTTCTAGGAGTGAGAACAATGTTGACATCACATCTCGCGAGAATGTAATAGAAAGCCTAGAGGCCGTTTACAATGAGACATTTCGCATAGATTATGTAATTAACTCTGCCGCCATACTAATTAAAAAGCCTCTGATGTCTACAAGTTCAGAGGAAGTAGGTAGAATTCTAGATGTGAATTTTACTGGTATGATCAATGTTGCGCAAGCATCTCACAGATATCTTGAAGAATCAAAAGGGGTATTGCTATTCTTTACTTCTAGTTCTTATACTAGAGGACGCGCATTCTATAGTCTTTATTCATCAACAAAGGCTGCTGCTGTAAATTTTGTTCAGGCTATCGCTCAAGAATGGGATACTGACGGGATTAGAGTGAACTGTATTTGCCCTGAACGAACTAAAACTCCTATGAGAGAGAAAAATTTCGGGATAGAGGACGAAAGTACCCTACTTACCGCTCAACAGGTAGCATTCACATCTATTAAAGCTCTTATCTCCGAGGAGACAGGACAAGTCTATGTAGTAAATAATATTTCTAAATAATGAAGGAACTTAGCCTTAACGAAATCCGTAAAATCCAGATTTCGATCTTGGATGAGACTGTTAAATTTTGCGATGATAATAACATTAAATATTTTCTCTGCGGTGGAACACTTCTAGGAGCTATCCGCCACAAAGGATATATTCCTTGGGATGATGACATAGATATTATGATGCCTAGGGAAGATTTTGAGAGATTCAAGGAAATACATCAAAGTAAGAATTTGACTCTTATGTCTCAGAAACTTTTTCCAAATTTCTATTATCCATTCTACAAGGTATCAGATAATAGCACCCTTCTTCACGAAAATAGTTTTGTGGACGGAGACTATGAGATGGGAGTAAATATTGACGTCTTTCCTATCGACAACATTCCAGATGATCCCAAAGAAAGGACTAAGTTTTTTAAAAAAGGCTTTAGGTTAAGGAAGTATCTTAAACAAAAAAGAAAGAAAGTAACAGGAGTACTTGGAGATGATATTTTAAGATATATCGGCCGTAAACTTTTGTCCCCTATCCATACTAGCAAACTATATAAACTACTTTATAAGTATGCTACAGCTTATAACAATATGACCACCGAATACCAAGGAATAGTTGTATGGGGGTACGGTAAAAGAGAGTGCTGTAGAAAAGAGGTTTTTGAGGGGATCATAGAAGTTGAATTTGAGGGAAAAATGTATAAGGCTCCAGCTAAATACGACGAATACTTAAGTAATGTCTATGGTGACTATATGAGTTTTCCTCCTGCTCACAAGCAAGTTAGTCCTCACGTCTTTAAGGTGTATCTGAGGGATTAAGGGACTGAGTAGTTAAATAAAAACGTGGTTAAATCTTATGATTAACCACGTTTTTTGCTGTATATGAGAGTTACTAGTCTAATTTCAGTACTGCCATAAATGCACTTTGAGGAACTTCTACATTTCCTACCTGGCGCATACGCTTCTTACCTTTTTTCTGTTTCTCAAGAAGTTTACGCTTACGAGAAATATCTCCACCATAACACTTAGCTGTCACATCTTTCCTTACTGCTTTTACCGTTTCTCTTGCTATGATTTTAGCTCCGATAGCAGCTTGTATAGCTATGTCGAACTGCTGACGAGGTATTAACTCTTTTAGTTTTTCACACATCTTTCTTCCAAAATCATAGGCTCTATCTCTGTGAATAAGAGAACTTAAAGCATCTACTGGCTCCGCATTCAAAAGTATATCTAGCTTTACTAGATCTGCCTTATTATATCCCGAGATATGATAATCAAAGGAAGCATAACCTTTAGAGATAGACTTTAATTTATCATAGAAGTCAAAAACGATTTCTGCTAATGGCAATTCAAAACTTAACTCTACCCTATCTGATGTTAGAAACTGTTGATTTATCAAAGTTCCTCTCTTGTCCATACATAATTTCATTATAGGACCAAAATAATCACTCTTAGAGATTATCTGAGCTCTAATATATGGTTCTTCTATATACTTTATAGTAGTAATCGCTGGAAGACCTGAAGGGTTATGAACATCTAGCACCTCACCTTGAGTTGTATACACCTTATATGACACGTTAGGAACTGTTGTGATAACATCCATATCGAACTCACGGTATAGCCTCTCTTGCATTATTTCTAAGTGCAGAAGTCCAAGGAATCCACATCGGAAACCAAAACCTAGAGCTAAAGAAGATTCTGGCTCAAAGACCAAAGAGGCATCATTAAGCTGTAACTTTTCTATCGAAGCTCTTAAATCTTCATATTCGTCTGTATCAACTGGATATACTCCAGCAAAAAGCATAGGCTTAACCTCCTCGAATCCAGCTATTGAGTCTACACAAGGGTTCTCTACTTTCGTAATAGTATCTCCAACCTTCACCTCAGCTGCCGCTTTTATTCCTGATATGATATATCCTACATTTCCTGTTGTAACCTCAGATGTAGGGCACATTTTCATTTTTAAATAACCGACCTCATCTGCTATATACTCTTTTCCAGTATTAACAAACTTTACCTTATCTCCCTTCTTAATACTTCCATTTTCTACTTTGAAGTAAGCGATAATCCCTCTAAATGAATTAAAAACTGAATCAAAGATTAAGGCTTGAAGGGGTCCATCTGGATTACCTTTTGGTGCTGGCACTCTGTCTACAATAGCCTCTAATATTTCTGGTATTCCCTCACCCGTCCTAGCACTGCATAATAATATATCCTCATCATCACACCCTATTAGGTCTATGATCTGATCCTTTACTACATCTACCATCGCTGCATCCATATCTATCTTATTCAAGACAGGAATGATTTCAAGGTCATTGCCTATCGCTAAATATAAATTAGAAATAGTCTGTGCTTGAATTCCCTGAGTTGCATCTACTACAAGCAAGGCTCCTTCACAAGAAGCGATAGCCCTTGACACCTCATAAGAGAAGTCAACGTGACCGGGAGTATCGATTAGATTAAAGGTATATTCTTCCCCACCACGATTATAATGCATTTGGATAGCATGACTCTTAATAGTGATTCCTTTCTCTTTTTCTAAATCCATAGAATCTAAAACTTGCGATTCCATTTCTCTCTCACTTAGAGTGTTAGTATTTTCCAACATTCTATCCGCTAAAGTGCTCTTTCCGTGGTCAATATGGGCGATAATACAAAAGTTTCTTATATTTTTCATTCTCGAGTAATTAATAAGACTGCAAAGATATAAATTTGAATTGGATTTTTATCAAAATAGCCCTATCTTAGCGAGATATATCTATTATATCAATGAATATGCCTAATATTGAACAATTAACTCATATCGCGTCTCAAGTAAGACGAGATATTGTAAGAATGGTTACGAATGCGGCCTCTGGTCATCCGGGAGGTTCTTTAAGTAGTACTGATATCCTTACATCTCTATATTTCTCAGAGATGAATCACGATCCTGCAACATGGAAGCGTGGAGCCGAAGGAAAAGATTTATTTTTCCTATCTGCAGGACACATTTCTCCGGTTTTCTATAGTGTCCTTGCTAGGAGCACTTATTTTCCTGTTTCGGAGCTAACAACATTTAGACAATTTGGTTCACGCCTACAAGGACACCCTTCAGTAGAGAAGGAACTTCCTGGAGTTGAACAAGCAGCGGGTTCACTAGGACAAGGGCTATCTACAGCAGTAGGTGCTGCTCTTTCTAAGAGGATCAATAAAGATAATAGCTATGTATACACCCTACTCGGAGATGGAGAATGTGAGGAAGGTCAAGTTTGGGAGGCGGCTATGTTTGCTAACCACCATAAAGTGTCTAGACTTATCGCTATGGTTGACTGGAATGGACAACAAATAGACGGTTCAGTAGAAAGTGTACTATCTTTGGGAGATTTAAAAGCAAAATGGGAAGCATTTGGCTGGGACTGCATCACTGCAAATGGCCACGATTTCACAAGCATATTAGCTGCTTTCAAAGAAGCCAAATCACTAGTCAACAACGAAAAACCAAAGGTAATCTTATTTAAGACGAATATGGGACAAGGCGTTGATTTTATGTGTGGAACACACCAATGGCACGGAAAGGCTCCTTCTAAGGAGCAATGTCAGCTAGCAATGGATCAGCTAACAGAAACATTAGGAGATTTTTAAGCACAACAAGCAAAGAATATGGATTACAAAAATACTGGCAATAAAGATACCCGTTCAGGCTTCGGAGCAGGCTTAACAGAACTAGGTAAAACAAATGACAATGTAGTAGCACTTTGTGCAGACTTAATAGGCTCACTTAAAATGGATGATTTCGTAAAGAATCATCCTGAGCGTTTCTTTCAATGTGGTATAGCCGAGGCGAATATGATAGGAGTAGCTTCTGGTCTAGCTCTTTGCGGAAAGATCCCTTTCGTTGGTTCTTTTGCAAACTTCGTAACTGCTAGAGTATACGACCAGATTCGTCAAGCTGTAGCCTATGGAAATACCAATGTTAAAATCGCAGCATCGCACGCAGGTATCACTCTTGGAGAGGATGGGGCAACTCACCAGACTATGGAAGACATAGGCCTAATGAGAATGCTACCTGGAATGATGGTTGTAAATCCTTGTGATTATAATCAAACAAAAGCAGCTACTATCGCGGCAGCAGAGCATATTGGCCCTGTATACCTAAGATTTGGACGCCCTTCTGTTGCGAACTTCACTCCTGAAGATCAAAAATTAGAGCTAGGCAAGGCTCTTATAATGAAGGAAGGTAAAGATGTAAGTATCTTTGCAACAGGTCACTTAGTATGGGAAGCGATTCAAGCTGTAGAAATACTAGAGAAAGAAGGTATATCCTGTGAACTAATAAATATACATACGATTAAACCTTTGGACGAAAAAGCTGTCTTAGATTCTGTAGCGAAAACAGGAGCAGCAGTTTGTGCGGAAGAGCACTGCATTGCTGGAGGTCTTGGAGAATTAATAGCTGGACTTCTAGTTCGAAATAATCCTAGACCTATTGAATTTGTCGCAGTAAACGATAAATTTGGACAAAGTGGAACTCCTGCAGAGCTGATGAAGGCTTACGGCCTTGATGCAACACATATTGTGGAGGCAGCAAAGAAAGTTATCGAAAGAAAATAATGCTTAGTGATAAAGACATTCTAGAGATTTACAACGAAGGAGGCAAAGAGAACTATGCCTTCAACTTAATTGTTAGAAACTACTCTGAGCGTCTTTATTGGCATATCAGAAAGATTGTCGGATCGCACGATGACGCTAACGACATTCTTCAGAATTCATTCATCAAGGTTTGGAATAATTTGCCGAATTTTAGAGGAGACTCAAAGCTCTATACCTGGTTATACCGGATAGCAAGCAATGAGTCTTTTAATTTTATTAAAAAGGCAAATCTTCGCAAATTTATACCTTTCGACTCTGTTGAATCAAAAAGTAGTTATAATTTAGAAGCCGACGAGTACTTTGATGGAAATGAGATACAGAAGGCTCTGCATAATGCAATACTTAAGCTCCCTCCAAAACAAAGGGCTGTTTTTAATATGAGATATTTTGAAGAATTAAAGTACGAAGAGATTTCAGAAATAATGGGAACTTCCGTAGGTTCGCTCAAAGCTAACTATCACCACGCCTACACGAAAATTTCAGAAACTTTAAAAGACTTCAATTAAACCTTTTACATTAAACAATATCTAAAGAGTATATGAAACAAGAGAAAGACATATTACAGAGACAGGAACTAAAAGCTAATCCTTACACTGTTCCATCAAATTACTTCTCAAACATAGAAGATTCTATAAGAGAGAAAATTAAGGCAGATGGGAAAGAGTCTATAGTTTGGCATAAACGATTTTTCCAAGTAACCAGCTCTTATTTTATGCTAGCTTGTAGCTTCGGACTTATTTTTGGAATGGCCTATGGGGTACTAAGCCTAACATCAACTCTTAATAACGATAACTCGATAACCGATACTGGTGAGTTATTAAGCCTTGTCGAGCAAGGTTATATTAGTAGCGACTTTATAGAAGACTACTACGATACTATTGACTTTGAAGAAGATATCGTAGCAGGACTTCAGGAAGAAATAAATATGAGCCAAATCACTTCATCAGAGATAGAGTACTATATCGAAGACGAAGATTTAATAGAATATTACAATAATTTTTAACAACTATTAACATGAAATCAAAACAGATTATTATTTATATTTTAACTTTTCTACTAAGTGCTAACCTAGTTGCTCAGGAGCAAAAGCACAAAGATGGTAAACATCACGAACAAATAATGAGTGCCAGAATAGCACATATTACAAGCAAAGTAGGGATTAGTTCTGAAGAGGCTGAAAAATTTTGGCCGCTATACGAAGAGTATAAAGATCAGTGCTCTGAGCTAAGAAAGGATATCCGTCTTAAAATTCAAGAAATCGAAGCTCTTACAAATAATAGAGCTATTAAGACCGAAGAACAATACAAAAACATTATCGAACAATATGTTGAACTCCTTGGACACCAAGAGGAAATAGAAGTTACCTTCTTTGAAAAGTTCTATAAAGTGATCGGCGCAGAAAAAACGGCAAAACTTATTATAGCCGAAGAAAGCTTTAGGACCCAGCTTATCAAGATGTACAATAAGGAGAAGCACCCAGAACCTAAGGAGGAGGAAAAATCGGAAAGTAGAAAAAGAAGAAGATAATGATTACGGCGAGAAATATCAGCAAATCTTTTGGAGATCTAAGAATTCTTAAAGGACTAGATTTCGAAAGTAACAAAGCTGAGGTCGTTTCGATTATGGGGGCTAGTGGAGCTGGGAAGTCAACACTCCTACAGGTTCTAGGCTCCCTTATGACTCCTGATTCTGGGGAAATTATTATCGACAATATTAATCTGGCATCTCTCTCAGAAGTTGAACTCTCTGATTTTAGAAATAAGAAAATAGGCTTTGTCTTCCAGGCACACCACCTACTCCCAGAATTTAGTGCTCTAGAGAATGTCATGTTACCTGGCCTAATCGGGAAAAGAGATAAAAGTCTTGTAGAAGAAGAGGCAAAAATTTTACTTACAGACTTAGGCTTAGCTGATAGGCTTGAGCATAAGCCCTCTGAGCTATCAGGCGGAGAGCAGCAAAGGGTAGCTATCGCAAGGTCCCTAATTAACAAGCCATCTGTTCTTTTTGCAGATGAACCATCTGGAAATTTAGATAGCTCAAAAAAAGAGGAAATCCACCGTCTCTTTTTGGAATTAAGAGATAAATACTCTATAAGTGTGATCATCGTCACCCATGATAATGATCTAGCTCAAATGTCAGATAGAATGCTAGTAATGACTGATGGACAGTTTATTTCACTTTAAACACTTTTCATTAAAGAATATAGAATCTTCGATGAAGATAGGTACAGATGCCATACTCTTAGGAGCATGGCTATCTGCACCTCAAATAGTCCCTACTAGTGCCGAGCACAAACACATTCGTATGTTAGACATAGGGACAGGCACTGGTGTTATCTCTCTAATCACAGCTCAGAGATTTATCAAGGCAAGAGGTCATAATTTCAACATTGACGCGATAGACATAGACTTGGCCTCTGCAAATGAAGCTCAATACAATTTCGCTCTCTCCCCTTGGGCTAAGAATCTCCAGGCTCACCACAAATCTCTTTCTGATTTTTTGAAAGAATTAGAAACTAACGAAAATATAGATTGGAAATACGATTTAATCTTTAGTAACCCACCATATTTTCAGAGTTCCCTTAAGAATCCTAATGTAAGAAAAACTATGGCCCGTCACTGCGACGATAGTTTAAGTCACGAAGAGATTATCTATTCTGCAGCTAAACTCCTTGCTCCTAAGGGACGCATAGCGCTGATACTCCCACTTACTGAGGGGGAAATCTTCAAAACAAAGATTCTTAGAGAGGCTGACTTTAACCTACACCGCATTTGCCGAATTAAGACCTCAACCCGCAAAGCTGTCTCTAGACTTCTTATGGAATTCTCTTTTCAGGATAAAGAAGCAATAAGTAGCGCAGAATCATTCTCTACTTCAGAACTAATAATTAATGAAGGTGAATTTCATAGCTCTGACTATATTGAACTGCTAAGTGATATATGCCTTAAAAAGTTCCTAAAGTCTCCCTGAGGCCCTCCTGTATTACGCTGATATTAAGCAAGATGCAAAAAGACTACGCTAAAATACGGGTAGTCTTTCTGTAAATGACTAATATTCAAGATTTTGCAGAGGGGCATAAAAAAGTAGGGGGCCACTTATAAAGTGACCCCGAAGGTGTTTGTTTTTTTATAGGTTGGAATTTAATCCATTATTCTTCTGAATCCTCGTCAGTATAAGATTTCAATAGTTTATCTTGTACATCTGATGGAACTTGTGAATATTCTGCATAATCCATATTAAATGTTGCACGTCCTGAGGTCAAAGAACTTAATGAAGTAGAATACTTGTATAGCTCAGCTAGTGGAACTCTTGCATTTAATATTTGGAAGTTTTTCACACTATTCATTCCTTCGATAAGAGATCTTCTGTTTTGTAAATCAGACATTACATCTCCCATATAGTCTGTAGGAACCATAACCTCTAAGTTATATATCGGCTCCATAATCTTTGGACCTGCATTTCTAAATGCCTCCTTGAAAGCATTACGCGCTGCCAACTTAAACGATATCTCGTTTGAGTCTACTGGGTGCATCTTTCCATCATACACATAAACTTTAATATCTCTGGCATAGGATCCTGTTAGCGGTCCTTCCTCCATTTTTTCCATAATTCCCTTCAGAATAGCTGGCATAAATCGCGCATCGATAGCACCTCCAACGATACAGTTATAGTATACTAATTTACCTCCCCAATCCATTGTAAACTCTTCTTTTCCTTTTAAGTTCAACACTAGTTCTTTTCCGTCAACCTTAAAACGATTATTCTCTGGTTCTCCTTCGATAAAAGGCTCAATTAAGATATGTACTTCACCGAACTGTCCTGCTCCTCCTGATTGTTTCTTATGTCGATAGTTAGCTGTTGCGACTTTAGTAATAGTCTCCCTATAAGAGATTTTAGGCGCAAATAGTTCAACTTCTAGTTTATTTACATTATTAAGATGCCACTTTAATATATTAATATGATGCTCTCCTTGTCCCGAAAGGATGGTTTGCTTTAATTCTTTTGCGTAATGAACTTTTATGGTTGGATCTTCAGCCGCTGCTCTATGTAAGATTTCACCTAATTTCTCTTCATCTTTCTCGTCTTGTGCTTTAATAGCTGTTGTAAACTTGGACGAAGGATAGACCGTTGGCTCACATACATAATCAACTGAAGGCACACATAGTGTTTGATTTGTCTTTACGGACTTTAACTTCACGGTACAACCTATGTCTCCAGCTCCCATTTCAGTCACCTTATCTCTTTTCTTACCCGCAACTGCATACAGAGATGAGATTCTTTCTTTAGATCCATTTTCTGGATTTACTAAGTCCATTCCTTCATGTATCTTTCCAGAAAGTACTTTAAAGTATGAAACTTCACCAAGGTGCTGCTCCACAGCTGTTCTATATATATAAATAGCCGCTTCTCCATCTTGACTACATTCTAATTCTCCACCTCCTACAAGCTTCTCTTTTCTGAATGATGGTGCTGGTGTGGCATTTATAATAAACTCCATTAAGCGCTTCACTCCGATATCTTTTTTAGCAGATAAGCAGAAAACAGGAATAATATCAGCATTTAAGAAACCTATCATTAGTCCATCAAGCATTTCACGATGAGTTAGTTCACCTGCAAAGAACTTTTCCATAAGTTCTTCACTTGCAGACGCAGCACTTTCAAGCAGCTGAGATCTTGACTCATTAGCTCTTTCTATCTGGTCTTCTGGGATATCCATTTCCTCTCTTTCCCCATTCTCGCCAATAAATTTGTACATCTTCATCTTTATCACATCGATAAAAGAATCGAAATTTGGTCCAGGATTCACAGGATACTGCGCTGGGAATACTTTTTTTCCATAAGTCTGAAGTAAAGACTCTACTGTCTTTTCCCAGTCAGCATTTTCTGCATCAAGATGATTTACTGCGATGATGATCGGTTTTTTATATTCTTCCGCATAGCGAGAAAAAATTTCAGTTCCTACCTCTACTCCTTGAGTAGCATTTACTAACATCACTCCACTATCACAGACTTTAAAGCCTGAAACTACTCCTCCTACAAAATCTTCTGAACCTGGTGTATCCATAATATTAAACTTATGGTCCATAAATTCAGTATATAATGGCGTCGAGTAGATTGAACGCTGGTATAACTGCTCTACCTCTGTATTATCACTTATTGTATTCTTCTGCTCTACACTTCCTCTTCTGTCAATAATTTTGCCTTCAAACATCATTGTCTCTGCAAGTGTTGTCTTTCCTGACTTGGAACTTCCAAGTAAAACCACGTTTCTAATGTCTGAGGTCTGGTACGTCTTCATAAAAATATTCTATTATTAAGTTAGTATTTTGTTTTTCACTTTTTCAAGTCTTACAAAGTTAACTTAATAATTTAAAGATTTACTTGATTATTCTTACTTCTGAATACATTTTTTTTAGTGACTGAGAATAGTTGTTCGAAAATTTTTAATCCTAATATTTTTTTATTAAATTATGCGCGAAACTAGGTTTTATATCGTCCTCTATATATACTTAACATTTCCT
>CAYJFD010000006.1:0-74141 GCA_964369605.1 uncultured Muribaculaceae bacterium
GCGAAACACTAAAACCCACGCTCACAGGCGAACAAGGAAAAGAACCTACCAACAAAAATGTAACGTGGAAATCGAGCGACGAAAATGTAGCTACAGTTGATGACAATGGCTATGTGCTGGCAAAAAAGAATGGTACTGCAACCATTACCGTAACCACCGAGGATGGAGCTAAAACGGCTGAATGTGTAGTAACAGTTACAGTAAAGGTACTTGTAATAACTATTACTCCAGCAGAGGACTTCGAATTGGATATTAATTCAGCTAAAACACTAACTGCAACAGTAGAACCTGCAGATGGTGGAGCAATTGTTTGGTCAAGTGATAATACTGAGATAGCCGAAGTAAATCAGAGCGGTTCGGTGGTAGGTCGTAAATCGGGAACTACTACTATCAGAGCCACTGTAGGAGAATTTAGTGCCTCGGTAAATGTAACAGTAATAGTGCCTGTAGCCACTGCAATAGCCTTTGATCCAGCAGAGGATTTTGAATTAGGTTTAGGAACATCAAAAACATTAGTAATAGAAACAACACCTCACTCGGCATCGCTCGAAGGACTTGAATGGGAATCTGCTAACTCGGAGGTAGTATCGGTAAATAATGGTGTTATTACCGCAGAGGCTGAAGGCTCGGCAGTTATTACAGCAAAGCTAAGAGACCTAACAGCCACTATAAAAGTAACTGTTATAAAAGAATGGAAATTAGCAGATTATTCAGAAAGCAGCTATCCTACCGAAGATACATGGGTAATTAATAATTCTGCCGATGGATATCTAGGTAGGGATGATTTTAGAGGACTCTTAGCGGCTATGCAAGATGTTTATGCCAAGAGACCAGATGCTACCATTTCTTTGATCTTCCCTCATTTGACAAATATGTATGCGCAGTTTATTCCATCGTGGTATAGTGATATACCTAAATTTAGTGTTACTGCCCCTGAGCTTCTTGAACTAGGCACCTTAGTGGTAAATAGTCCTTCTTTAATTTCACTAAATGCACCTAAGCTGGAGTTTCTTTCTCAAAACCCATTTTATAAATGTACGCGTTTAAAACCTGAGGATTTGGTTATAAATACTAACGTCTTTAAAATAGAAGATGGTGTGATCTATAATTTAGATAAGACTGTGCTGATTAGTTATCTGCCGATTAATTCAGCGACCTCTTTTGTAGCTCCAAATAGTGTAGAAGAAGTAGGTATAATGGCATTTACTCAAAATGAGACCCTTCTTTCTTTAGAACTTCCAGAAGCAAGAATTCTTAGACGTGGGGCAGTTCAGGGAATGCCTAACATAACGAAAATGATTTTCCCAAAAGTGGTAGGAATAGAGAGTGAATATGCATTTGAGAAGAGTCCTAGCCTAACTTCTATAGAATTAGCTACAAAGATTCGCTTTGTAGGAGATATTGGAGGTATGGAATGGACTGAGCATATGAATACAACAAATATTGATCTTATAACTAATGTAGTGAATGTAAAAGGCTTAAAATTAACTTCATTACTAGGTGACGAATCTCCAAACTTTAGATCTATCACCCCAGATAGCTTCTTTGAACAGCCGACCACATATGCTGTAAATGATTTATACCCAAATAACTTTAATCCTGAGGGTGTAGTCTTTGAAGTTTCTAATGGAGGAGCGAGTGGAAAAGTAGCGTCTATAAAACCTCATAATAATTATTATGGATCTGAGAATAGGATGCTGTTTGCAAAAGAAGTATTAATCCACGAAACTACAAG
This sequence comes from uncultured Muribaculaceae bacterium, assembly GCA_964369605.1. GTDB lineage: Bacteria > Bacteroidota > Bacteroidia > Bacteroidales > UBA932 > CAYJFD01. Next base: position 1,736 of record CAYJFD010000006.1, read on the forward strand.
CACTTCTGATGGTTTAGCAAATATGGCACAGATAGCCTCATTAGAAGAAGGCACTTTATTTACAGAAGAAAATTTCCCTGCACTGTGGTGGATACATCAGAAGAATATATCGAAAGGCTTAGATGTTAGTTCTTATGTCTCTGGAGCTAAGGGTGTTTGGTATATGCCTGCATTAGATGAACTTCTAGAACTATTTAACCTTGCGTCTGAGAAAAGTCAGCTAGTTCTTGGACTTGAAAAGAATATGGGTTATTGGACTTCAACGGTAGATAGTGGGTATTATGTAAAATTTGTTACCCTATATGATGAGTCGGTTAATTATAACTCAGATGCTCAATACGGAACACGTCCATTTAGAGCTTTCTTAGAGTTCTAGAGTTTTGAACTCTAAGCTATAAAATTACCCTCTTCAGAAAAACCTGGAGAGGGTAATTTAATTTATTTGAAGACGTTTATTGGAAGAAGACTCCTATGTTTGAGGCGAAGAGTTTTACTCCAATAGCTAGAAGAATGATTCCGAAGAATTTTCTAAGGATGTATATTCCCCCTTTTCCTATGAGTCGTTCTATTAAATGTGCATATTTCAGGACTATGTAGACAATGATAATATTAAGAAATATAGCTATAATAATGTTCTCAGCTGCGAATTCGGCCTTCATAGAGAGAAGGGATGTGAGAGTTCCTGCTCCTGCGATAAGAGGAAAAACTAGAGGTACGGCGGTAACTGACTGCCCTTGTATATTATTTGTTTTAAATATCTCGATATCCAGAATCATTTCAGAGGCTAGAATAAGAATGATAATTCCACCAGCTGCGGCAAAAGAAGATATATCTACCCCAAATAGACCTAGTAGCGCATCTCCAACAAAAAGAAAGAGTACAAGGACCAGAAGCGAGATAAGGGATACCTTCCCACTTTCTATCTTATTTTTCTGTTTAAGTCCTATGATTATAGGAATGGATCCTGTGATATCAATTAAAGCAAACAGAACCATAAATGCACTGATAATTTCCTTGAATGATATGTTTAATGCAAAATTTTCCATAATTACTTGAGTTTTAGAAGAATAAAAATTTAAAAAATGCCCCTCTAGAACAGATGTAATCTGAATCCTGAGGGGCATTAGTTATAGAATGATTTTACTAGCGCATTTTAAGGATCTCTCCATTACTTTGAACGGCAGCTTTTTTCCAAGCCTCGCTGTAGCCAGGGAATAGAGGAGATGCTGGAATTCTGTCGTTATTACCGTTATTTTTGAAAGTTCCGTCAGGATTTTGAACCTTAACATTACCGTCCATATATTTAACTAATAAATAAGTGTCAAGTTCTTGCCATTTCTCAAATAAATTTTGTGTGTAATTAACAGAGAATTCAGTTAGGTATTCGCGTACTTTCTTTTCCTTTTTTAAAGTTTTACGAGAAGTATCTCCGTCAGTATAATCTCCTAAGATGCTAAGAGCAAAACTATCAGCTATCTCGATCTCAGTAAGAGCTCTATTCTCGTGCGCATCGATAGCATTAATGATTTCTGGAGCAACTCTATCATATAACATATAGGCGAAGTTTGCAACTCTATTAGTAACCCAGAAAAGAGATGTTGGCGAGTATTCAATGATACTGCCGTTTCCAACCTCTAAACATTCAGGGATTTCAGTAGTAGAAGCGTAGATAGGAGTTAAAGAAGAAGTTCCTGCATCATCAACACCAAACCAGTTAATACCACCGATTACGTCAGGAAGCCAGTTACGAGCCTGACATAGAGTCCAGAAGCCAGTTTGTTGAGTAGCGATAGCACGCTCATTAAGATATTTCTGGCCATCTACCTCGTAAGACATAGGTCTCCATCTGTAAGGAGTTTTGTGTCCACCTGCACCAGCATCAACTGTCATATCCATAGGAGAACCTTCATAATGGTCTCTCATCGCATTAGCTACCTCTCTTAGGCTAAGTTTCTCTTGAGGTTTGAAATAAAGAGGAAGTCTATTTTCTGCGTTATAACCCATCGCATAGTCAAGGTAAGACTCCGCAGTTCTATCTCCAATCATACCCTTACCTAAGATATTATATGCACTCCATACACGTGCTTCGCAATAGCGCATCGCTCCAAAATCAAGAGGTGCATAAGCATCTGCGAAACTGAAGTCCTTATCTTCACCTTCGAAGTAACCCATCTCTCTAGCGAAAGAAATAACATCCTTAGAGTACAACCAGTTTTCTCTATCAGCGAAATCTATGTTAGTTATACGAGCTTGATTAGCGTGCGCTGCAATATAGCCATCAGGAATACGAGTTGCTACCCATACAGCTCCTTTATATACATTCTCACCATTAACGATCTTAGAACCCTTACCAATTATCTCCATCATCCAAGCCTCATTCTTATCTGCGATAGAGAATGATTCTCCAGAAGAAGCATAACCGTGCTCATCCATAAGATCTACGATAACATCTATCGCCTCACGAGCAGTCTTAGCCCTTTGAAGGGCGATATATATAAGAGAACCATAGTCCATAATTCCTTGTGGATCATATAGCTCAGAACGTCCACCAAAAGTAGATTCTGTAATCATAAGCTGGTACTCATTCATATTACCAACAGTTTGATAAGTTCTTCCTATCTGAGGAATACGTCCTAGAAATTTTCCAGTATCCCACTCGTGAATGTCGATTAAAGTTCCTGGCTTATGAATTCCAGCTGGAGTGAAATATAATTCTCCATAAAGCTGGTGTGAGTCAGCGGCATAAGTAATCATTACCGAGCCATCCTGAGATGCCCCCTTAGTAATAATAATGCCCGTACAAGCATCTGTAGGCTGAGTGATAAATAGTCCTAGTACCACTGCCAAAGTTGTCCTAATTAAATTCTTAATCATCAAATTGTTTTTTTAGTTAATATTATTTTACTTTTATATTTCTGGGTTGTCAAATACTGAGTAAGTTCTGTATTAATTAAAATACAGAATGCAATAATACATAATATATTTAAAATTTCCTATATTTGTCAACGTAATTAATATAAATATTAAGATGAAAAAAATAATTCTTTATATCTTACTATCAGGACTAAGTGTAACACTTTTCGGACAATATGCACGTGGTGCGAACGGTGAGTGGTATAATACCAATGCCTATGGAGCACATAGCGAGATAGACAAAGACACGACACCAGAAGATGCAGCCTACATAGAAGCCGAAAGGCTAGGAAAAGAACTAAAATTAAATGACTATCAGATATTCTTTATAGACTCTATGCTACAAGTAAACCTTAGAGGTCTAAAGACAGATATGGATAAGTTGCAAGAGAGTGGAACTCAAGAGACCACGGCCTTTAAGCTAACCCAGGAAAATTGGCAAAATAAAATACACGAGGCATATAGAAAAATTCTAACTCCAGAACAGTTAGAAAAGTATATGGCCTCTATCAGAAAGAAGGATAGGGGTAAGGATTCTCAAAAATCAAAAGGTTCTGGGAAGTCAAAAAGAAAAAGGTAGTATAACTTAGTTAAGTTTAATAGGATCTCCTTGCTTAGTAATGACCCAAATATCATTAATATACTGAAGTTCTAGGGTGCGCTGAACTATGTTTGCTTCCCCAGAATTAGTAGGTATCGTGATAACACATTCAACAGTGTAAATACCTTCATTCTCAGTATTAACAGGTTCCTTAATCTCTATATCCACCTCCTCAGAAAGAGCCTTTATTCTTTCTTGTACAGCAGGGTGGAGTCTTGCAAAACTCGCTGAGAATTCCGCAAGTGTCTCTTTTAGTTCCTCGCCACATAGCGCAGCCGCACTTTCAAAATCAGACTTGTAGCTAGCCTCCATATATTTCTTGGCAACATCCTTGATAGATTCCTCCTTTGGACTGCAGTTCGTAAAAAGAGTTAGTGCTGACGCAATAACAAGAGAGTTAAAAAATATTCTTAGTGCTTTCATATAGCTTGTCTTTATATACGTATTATTCTAATTATCAAATTCTACAACAGTTATGCCGCTTCCTCCAAACTGTATTTGTTCATCTGCGAAAGACTTGACACCGGAAGTAATCTTTAAGTACTTCCTAATTTCTTCCCTGAGTACTCCGTTCCCTTTTCCGTGGAGAATGCTTACCTTTCTCATCCCTAACATCTGAGCGTCATCGATGAAATGCATTACTGCCTCGATCGCTTCTTCTAGCCTGAATCCACGCAGATCAATACTAGGTTTAAACTCTAATTTATGATTGGAGAATGCAGCAGTGGACGATGCGCTACTCTTGGTAGTGTTGGTTGAATATGAAGTAGATGGTCGGGTAGCATCCTTGTATTGCTTTGTAGAGATGCCCTCTATCATATCAAGAGGAAGTTTAGAAATAATGTTTCCAACAGCAACACTATAACTTTTCGTTGACACGCTTACAACCTCTCCCACGAGGCCATTCGATTTTATCCTTACCTTCGATCCTACCTTGATAAGCTCCTGCTTAGGAGCAATGTCTGCCTTAGGAAGCTCCTTATTCTCATTTGCCTGATCCTTCTCTCTCTTTGCTTTTCTCTCCTCTCTTCTCTTCTTTCTCTCAAGAATCTGCTCCATCTTCTTTTCTATCTTCTGATCGGTTTCATTCTTTAGCTTTTCTTCCAGTTCTTTATTGAAAGTGTCAAGCTCCTTTCTGACAACCTTTGTCCTCTCTTTCTCAGCTTGGGATTCTCTAATCTCCTTGATGGTAGCCTCGATCTTCCTATTTGCCTGAGCTAGGATCTCTTTGGCCTGAAGTTGTGCCTCCTCAATGATGCTTTTACGTACAGCCTTAATGTCTGTAAGTTCCTTCTCGTATTTCTCGGTAATATGCTCTAAAGTTCTATCCGTACTCTTTATCCTTTGTAACTTCTCGTCTAATGCTCTCTTATTCTTGGCTATCTTCTTTAGATTTCTCTCTATGTCTACAAAACCAGAGCCCGCTCTTTGTTCTGCCCCTGCAATAATACGTTCAGGGAGGCCTATTTTTCTAGCTAGTTCAAAAGCGAACGAATTTCCAGGTAGACCTATTTCTAACTTAAATAGTGGCTGAATCTGTTGTGTGTCGAAAAGCATAGCGCCATTAACAACACCGTTGCTTTGATTTGCATAAAACTTTAAATTACTGTAATGCGTCGTAATAATACCGTAGGATCCCTTTTGCTCTATTTGAGTTAGAATCTCCTCAGCTATAGCTGCACCAGCAGTTGGCTCAGTTCCAGAGCCGAATTCATCTATTAATATAAGAGAATCCTTTGAGGCTTGTTCAAGTACTATCTTCATATTTAAAATATGTGAACTATAAGTACTTAAGTCGTTTTCAAGAGATTGATTATCACCTATATCTATGAATATCCTGTCGAAAATACGAAATTCAGATGTTTCAGAGCAAGAACACGCTAAGCCCCATTGGAACATGTACTGAAGTAGTCCTGTTGTTTTTAGACAAACAGATTTACCTCCAGCGTTAGGACCAGAAATAAGTAATATCCTTTTATCCTTTGTAAGCTTTAGATTTAGAGGGACTATAGCTTTCTTTTCTTTTGCGAGACTCTCCTCAAGAAGAGGATGTCTACCTGTTCGAATTATAAGTTCGTTAGCCTCAGAAGTGATAGGCTTTCCCGCTTTAAAGCGATAAGCCACTTGTGCTTTTGCTTTTATGAAATCTATTTCCCCCATATAGCGAAAGGAAATAAGGAGTTCAGGTATGTAATCTCTAAGGAAGTCTGTAAAGTCAACAAGGATTTTGAGTATCTCTCTCTGTTGAGCAAAATGTAATTCTCTTAGTTGGTTATTTAGTTCTACGACTTCAAGGGGCTCGATAAAAGCTGTTTTCCCCGAGGCTGACTCGTCAAAGATAATACCAGGTATCTTTTTCTTATTGCCAGCACTAACAGGTATAAGGACGTGTCCATCACGAAGCGAAACAGTAGCCTCAGAGTCTACGATATTTTCTTTTTGGGCATTGCGAAGGATACTTTGTATTCTTCGCGATATAACAGCATCCTTATCTCTAATCTGCCTTCTTATTCTTAGGAGTTCTTCAGATGCATTATCCTTGACTTCTCCAAAGCGATCCAGAATACTATCTATTTGCCAGGTAATAATCGGGTAATTAGAGATAGGCTCAGATAGCTTATGAAGACAAGGGTATTTCTCCTTGTTTTTATCCGTGAAGAAATTAATGATTTTACCAAGTGTTTCTAGTGAGTCTCTTAATTGACGAAGATTTAATAAAGAAATATGACTATGCTGATTTTCTAGGGGCTTTAAGAATGGAATACAGTCGTGATAGCCAGAGTCTGGGAAGGAGCTCTCAAACATAGTGAGAACCCTCATCTCATCAGTGAGGCTAAGCCTGTGCTCTATTTCCTCTCGTTTAGTGGAAAATCTTTCCTTTTCTACCCTTTCTTTAGCGTATTCAGTATAGCACTTATTTAATATATATGTTCGAATCTTATCGAAACCCAGTTTCTGTTCAAGAATATAATCTATCTTCTGTGCCTTATTCTCCGCCATCTTGTTTGTAGGAATTTTCGATTTTTAGTTTTAGCTCACTGATACTACTCATAGTTTTCATGATTCCTTTGGAAACAAAGGTTATATTACCTGTTTCTTCAGATACGACTATCGCGTCTACATTTGCTTCTTGAGTTATACTCACTGCTGCCCTATGTCTCATACCATATTGAGCTGGGATATTAGGGTTTTCGGTAATAGGTAGTGTACAGCGTGCTGCGAGAATGCGGTTTCCTGAAATCACCATCGCGCCGTCGTGCAGTGGACTATTTTTGAAAAATATGTTTTCTATTAGTCTTTGGTTTATGCTTGCATCTATGGTGTCACCTGTTTGCACTATATAGTCTAATCCACCTCTAGTACTTAGGATAATTAAAGCTCCAGTCCTATTCTCGGACATCCTCTGGCAGGCCTTACCTATATCCTCAAGTATTTCATAAGGTACACTATCTACATTCCTATTAAAAAAGGCATTAAAAATGCGGTGAGCCCTTTTTGAACTAAGATAGTCTTGGCCAATATGGAGAATGAAGCGTCTAATTTCTTGTTGAAAGATGATGATAAGGGATATTACTCCTAGACCAAGTACTTGACCAAGTATGGACGATATTAAGCTCATATTTAGAGCTGTTACTACTATCCATGTAATATAAAGTATTAGGATGCCTAAAAAGATATTAATAGCGGCAGTACCTCTAGTAAGTCTTATAAACTGATAGATAAGTATAGCTACTAATATAGTGTCTAGGACATCTATGATATTCAGGTTGATAAAGTCAAACATTCCGCAAAATTAAGAAAAAGTATGAAGATTACAGAAAAATGTGACTAAAAAGGGAACACTGAAATCTAGCACAGCTCCGTGAAAAATGGACACTGCGATGTATTTTTTCTTGACTGACTGTGAAATTATGGGGAGAGTGCTGTCAAAGGTCGTTGCTCCGCCCATAGATATTGCTGAAAGCGGACTAATCTTCTTCGCGACAATAGGAATAAAAAGAAGTGCAAGAATTTCTCTAATTACATTTGCAAGTAGGGCTATAATTCCAAGTTCTGCGCCTCTTAGCTCTGTAATAAAAATACTTGAAAGTGAGTAGTAGGCAAAACCTGAGCCTAAAGCTAGGTAATCGGAGGCAAGGTGGTCCTGCTTAAGTAGCCAAAGGAGAAGGCAGGCACCTAGTGTTCCTAGCGCCGTCATAAGAGGAAGTAGAGCGTATCTCCAGTTAAGTTCTTTCATTTGTTTTAGTAGAGAAGTGTCTGATCCTAGGCTCAAGCCCACAAAGAACATAAGTGAGTAAAGTAGATATTTAGTCATGCTCAGTTCGCCTAGGCTTATATTGAATAGCTCAAAGTAGCCAAAAGCACAACCTAGAGCGAAGAAAGATACTATAATTAGGCTTGATTTCATTTCTTATTCTTATTTATCCATTTCCACAGCAGGTAAGAAAGGAGAATGCTACCTATTAGGGAACTAAGGGCGATAAGGAAGGCACTTAGACCTAGCGTATCAAGATTGGACATTATTGTCTGATTAGCACCCACTTCTAATCCAAGTGCGAAAAGGAGCGCCCATACTATAAACGTTATAATTTTAGGAAGATAGCTAGTCTTCTTTTTAGACAGGAAGATTCTCCCAAGGATAATCCCGAGTACCATTATTCCGAAAATAATTAGCATAGTTTAAAGCCCTCCGTCTTTACAAGAGATCTATCTGCTCTATCAAAGCAGAGCCACACTCTATTAAATGCTGAATCTATATAGAAGTAGTTATATGTAGGTCTAGAGTTATCTAGTAAGGGATTTTCTATTTGAGAATCCTTTGTCCAATGTTTAAACTTTTCTGCAGGGCGTTTTTTCATTGACAGACCAGCTTCTGCCCAGGCGATACTTACAAGGTTTGTAAGTTCTGGAAAGTGCTCTTCGCAGTAATCGTATAGGAGCATAAAGCGTGATTCCTTACTCATAATCTTGCCTAGAACTGCGTGCTTAAAGTAATAATCTATCATATTTGTTAAAAAATCTTCTCCTCCTTGTTCTATGAGCTTTTTAAACAAGTTTTGGTTTGAATGCTTATTATACCACTGGTCTATTATAGACGAGAGGGTCATGGCCTTACATATATGAGTGTAATCTATCCATTTTGTCTGTAGGATCTCGTAGGGAGGTGTAGGCGAGTAGTGTAAACCTAGTTCCTTAGACTGGTTTCTCATATTTGTACCCGGTAGACATTTAAGGGTTTCTATTTGAATTTCTGAGACCTTTAAGCCTATAAGAAAGAGAGTGTCTTTTATTAGCTGCTGGTAGCTGTATTCTGGAAGTCCAATGATTAGGTCTGAATGCACTTCGAACTTTCCAGAATTCAATAGCTTAGTGATTCCATCTATAGTATCATCCTTAGAGCCGAGTCTACAAGAAGCCCGAAGGACATTATCATCTAAACTTTGAACGCCTACCTCTATGTGAATCAGGTCGGTAGGTAGGGTGTATAGCTTTTCTTCCACGTCCTTACTTAGGTATGCTGGGTGAACCTCTAGGTGGAATCGCAGCCTCTGGTTGTATTCTTCAAAGAGCTCTAGGAGCTCAAGTGCTCGTTTAGGCTTAGCATTAAATGTTCTGTCAAGGATGCGAATCTCTCTTATACCTCTATTATATATGTACTCTAGTCTTGTTCTAAGCGTTTTAAGGGGTAGATCCTGTAGTTTGTTCTTTATGCCACTAATACAAAATGAACAGGTATTGAAACATCCCCTAGATGTTTCTAGCTGAACAAATGATTTACTCCAATCAAAAAAATGAGAAGACTCAGGAGCTGATACTTCCTCGAAGTTTTCTACCTGCGCTAGCCCTCCATCTATATAGTCCCCATCTGAGGATATAAAACATAAGCCTTGATGAGGATTTAATTTATTTGAAGTGTCGTGGGTTTCGACAAGGTTCTTTATCATTTTGTCAAATACCTCTTCGCCTTCACCTCTAAATACGTAGTCGATATAAGGTCGTGATCTAAGGTAGTTTTCATTTTCAATAGGAGTGCCGAGAAATTCAGGGCCGCCGAGTATAACACGCGTCTGCTGATATATTGCTTTGTAATCCTGGATAATGGAAGTTAGATATTCGTGATTGAAAAGCCAGGCTGTTGCTAGTATTATATCTGGTTTATAGTCGATTAGTAGGTTCATTATCTCAGAACTCTGAGTGTTAATCGTACCATTTACTTTCACCCATTCTATAGGATATTCTTGCTTTAACATAGAGTGTAGAGCAGGGAATGCTAAGTTTGAGTGAGAGTATGAGGAGTTAATATCTAGCCAGCAAATTATCATAGAACAAAGTTAGCTGTTTCTTTAGAATATTTATTTACAAAATGTAAAAAGTTGATTACAAAACATCAAGAAGGTAATTATTATGGTATCTTTTCATTAGTTTTGTAAAAATCATTAATATATAAAGGTATGAAACAGTATACTATACAGACACTATTATTGGGCGTATTTCTTTTCGCCGCATCGCTTGTTTATTCTTGTGATTCAAAAATTAACGGGAAAGATGTTTCTACGAAATCCTTTATACTAGGGTCGAATAATCTTGAAATACCTATGGAGCAAAGTGAGGTTGTGAGTTTGACCTTGCTGCCTATTGGTTCATATCCAGGTGATGTATTATTGTCAAGTAGTGATGAGAGTATAGTTAAGGTGACTTGGGTAGAAGGTGCAGGAGTCGATTCTGAGTATCCTCAGATAGTGATAGATGCTTTGAGTGAGGGTGAGGCAGTAGTTGAAGTCTCTAGTAAGCAAAAGCCAGAATTAAAAGAAACATGTAAGGTCGTTGTGGGACCTAAAGAGATACTAAGGAGAACTCTATTATATAGGTTCACTGCTACGTGGTGCGGCTACTGTCCTACGATGTCGGCGGGTGTACTATATGCTCAGAGATTAAGACCAGATGAGATAATAGAGATAGCCTTTCATACAGGAGATATTTTAACCAAGAGTGAAGGAGAGGAGTTAGAAGAATATTTTAGGATATCTAGTTTGCCGAGTGGTGTTGTAAATGCAGACCCTAGTCATATATTAAGCTATACATCTAATATCGCAAGCGCCGTGGATGCTTCAGTGGAGAATTATCCTTTGGCAAGTGTTGTAGAGTTAGAGGCAAGTATTAACGAGGCAGGATTGATCACGGCGGAAGTAGATACTCAGATATTAGAGGATGGTAGGTATAGGTTGATGCTTGCAGTAACAATAGATGGATATATGTACCCACAGACTTCAGGAGGTGGGAGTAGTTTAGCGCCAGACTATGAGCAACAAAATGTATTCAATACATTTATTACTGAGGGGGGAGTAAATGGCGAAGATTTAGGAGACCTAGTGCAGGGAGATAGCTTTATTAAAGAATATAGTTTTGATTTTTCTGAGGGGATAAAAAAACTGCCAGTGAATTATGATCTTAGTTATAATGTAGTAGCCTATATCCAAAAGCTAGAGGGAGGGAAATATATTATTAATAATGCCGATATAGTTAACTTATAATTTAAGTAAGGATATTTTTTATTTTGTTGAGGCTAGAGCAATACTCAGAAGGTGAACACCCTACTTCCTTCTTAAAGGCTCTGTAGAATGTTGCGCTACTAGTATATCCAACATCTATAATTATTTGCTTTAAAGGAGTGTTTTTGTTTGAAAGCAATACAGTGGCTTCTTCTATTCTAAGACTATTAATATAGTTGAAGAAACTTTGCCCATAATTTTCGTTGATAGCTTTAGAAATATACTTTCGGTTAGTGTTTAATTTTTCAGCGATCACATCAATATTTAGACTTGTTTCTCTGTACAACTTTTCAGATTTCATAATGTGTTCAATTTGTAGGAAGAGTGAATAGCTCTGATTTTTACTAGATGGTGATTGTGAGTTTTGAGGTCTGAGTAAATCTTGTTTCTTTAAGTGTTTTAAGTGTTGGCTGACAAGTGTTTTGTTAGCTCTACTTCGGTTAAAGTGTAAAATCCATAGAAAAATAATTAAAATACTACTTCCTCCAAAGATTGTAGCAATCAGTGTTGTTTGTTTTCTTGCTTTTAGCAGAGAGATCTCATTTTTCTGAATATCTTCTTGATGTTTAGCTTGTTGGTATAATATTCGATATGTATTAAATTCCCTTTCTCTTTGATGAAGAAGAATGCTGTCAGTTAAGTGATGGAAAGCGTTATTGTATTTAGTCCTTTCAACAGGTCTACCTAAAGTGCTGTAAATTTTTGATAGATTAGAGAATATTGAAGCCAAGTGAATAAGTGAATTATTTTCTTTGGCTATATTTTTAGCAGTGAAAAATGAATTTATTGCACGCTCATACTCTCCTATAGATGCTAGAAAAAGACCATAGTAGTAATAGTAATCGACTTTAATAGAAAAGTGCGAATTCTCTAAATATATAGCAGATTTTCTAAAATATTCACTGGCTAAATCTATCTTGTCCTGTTTGTGATATATCATAGCCTGAATATAGAGTATTTCAGCTAACGTGTGATATATCTTATTGTCTTGGGATAGAGTATGGCATCTGTTAATATTTAATAGTGCAGACTCGTAATCTGAATTTAGATATTGTGTTTTTGCAATTTCAAGTTGAACTACGATTATAACAGCATCCTCTACTGTGTGTGTGTTTATTAAGTCTTGTGCTATTAGTGTGTACTCTAAACCAGTTGAATCTGATCTTAGAAATAATATCCTCATAATGTTACAAATACTAGATAACATTCCCCTAACATTTTCGCTCTCTTTGTTGTTTTCATACGATTGTAGGAAGTAGTTAATAGCCTTTCCGTAGTTCAGTTCATTTTTCAGTGCGTCGGAGGCGAGGATATAGCTTATAGCATCAAGAATCTCCTTATCGTCAGTTTGGATGCCAATGAGTTTGTCGCGGTATATACTAAATAGAGAATCTTTATTCAATAAGTTGTAAGCTTGACTTAGATATACTGCTGACCAATTACTTTCATTAATATAACCAGCCTTATCACATGCTACATGGTATGATTCTATATCTTTAACTATTTGATTTATTCGCCCCGAATTTAAGAAAAAGTTCCATACAGGTCTGTGGAAAGAAAGATCTAAGGTGTCGAATGCTGGTTTAGCTAGATGTGCTTTAAGCATAGTACTATCTTTGATTATATATTCTGCTGATTTTGGATTATCTTGTATCCTATATTCTTTACAAGAGAATAATAATAAAGAAAGCATTATTAGAGAATAACCTAGATGTTTAGTCGGTGTGAAGGGCATAAGTTTGTTGTTAGATTGCAAAGATATACATATAAAATGTAAATCTAGAAAAATAATTGTGAATTGTGAATTGAATGATGGGATTTGAAACTCTTTGAAAATCAATGTGTTCGCAGAATGAGATAAAAGGTTTCCTAAAGTGAGATATGGTTTTCTCAAAGTGAGAGATATCAAAATGTCTAGTATTGGAATAATAAGCTAAGTTTGTACAAGAAATAAGAATTTAATAATAACCTATAAAATTAAAATCATGAAAAAAACAAGAATCTACCTACTGGCATTAGCAGTATTATCAGTTATCTTCGCTTGTGATAATGATCCTGAGCCATTAAAGGAAAAAGTAACATTTAAGACGAAGATAAATCCGACAACGAAAGCTACGGCTTCAAATTTCGAGGATGGTGATGAAATAGGAGTGTCTTCCTTTCAAGATGAAGGAATGACTCAGGTAAAAGATTTGAATGTCGCTTATGTTTATGATGAAAATACAAAAGTTTTTGTTGGAATTAATCCGATAGCTTTTGATAGTGAAGGTCAAGAGTTGTCATTTAGAGCTGTTTATCCTTATGATGAAGAAAATAAAGGTGAGTTTGTTTTTGAAATTAATGATGATCAATCAGAGCACGTGGATTATTCTAAGAGTGATCTTATGGTGGCTGAACTAGGTTTGACCGATAATCTACAACCTGAGCTAGTATTTGAGCATAAGATGAGTATGTTAGTTTTAGATATTGTAAAGAGTGATATCGTATTATCAGAAGCAGAGATTAGAGTAAAGACAAGAACTAAAGTTAATGTGAACCTCGATAGTAGAACGTATATAGGAACAGGAAGTTTAACCCCAGTTTTAGTAGGAAGCAATGGAAATATGAGCTATAAAGTTATTATTTCTCCTCAGACTATGGAATCAATGGATGATTTCATCACTATAGAAGTAGCTGATAATGTATATGTCTTACCAGTAGAGGCTATGGAATTTAAATCAGGGATGTCATATAATTATGATATAAGTATTGATAGTGGAAACTTATCGTTTGTGACAGAAATAACTTCTTGGCAAGACGGGGGAAATATTACTCCTGAGCCAGCGGATGAGGGATTGATGCTTAGCTCTATAGATCCAGAGAATCTTCCTGAGGAGGACAACTGGGTAATAGTAGATAGAGTCGCAGAAAGTGGAGCAATAGAGGTGAAGGTGGATGCGCAAGGTAATGCCGTTTTGGATGAAGATTTAAAACCAACAATCATCGGAGATGGTGACTTTAAGAATCTATTCCTAGCCTTAAAGGCAGCAGAGAAGCTAGATAGGATAATAACCTTAGAGTTTCCAAACCTTGAAAAAATACCTCATTATGCATTATTTGACGTGTCAAAGATGGAGAATACACCATTCGCTGATCCTACACTGGCGACTGTTACTTCGGTAGGATCAATAATTGCCCCTGTTGCGACATCGATAGGGGAGTCAGCGTTATTTGGATCTTCTAATTTAGTATCGGTAAGTGCTCCAAATTCGGAGGTTATACACGGTGGAGCATTTAGCTTTTGTGCAAAAATTGAAAATTTAGAATTTTTAGAGGTGGAGGAGATAAAGCAACAGGCATTTGCTTTTTGTATGGGATTAAAGACTCTGATCATACCTAAAGTGAAAATTTTAGGGCTTAATGTATTTTCAATGTGTCCTAGTTTAACATCTTTAGACTTACCAGAAGTAGAGATATTAGAAGGAGGAGCATTTACAGGTAGTAATTTAACATCTATAAGCCTACCAAAAGCTAAGTTTATAGGTCCACAAACATTTACTTCTTGCGCAAAATTACACACTATATCAATTCCAAAGGCAGAGGAGATAGGAGAATGGGCATTTAATAAATGTAATGCGCTAGAAACATTAATAGTTGCAACAGATTCTGAAATAACAGATGTCCATATTGAAGCCTTTGGAGTAGTTATGACTGAGATTGGAAATATTGATTTGACAACTGCTAAGGATAATGGAACAACTGCGAATTTAGATACTAAAATATGGACAGTGCCTTATTTTGATATTTTAACAGGGAAGCAAACAACAGTAAGTTTTGGTTCATTTAACTCCATAACATTAAAGTAAATAAAATTATAAAAAATAGCAGGGCCTAATATTGATAGATTATGCTCTGCTATTTTTATGTCGGTAAAATATTTCCAGAAAGAAAGTTTTTAGTAACTTTGCAGCCTTATGGCGAAGGATACGAAAAAAGCGAAAATAGATGTAAAGAATAAAAGGGCTTCTTATGAGTATGAATTCATAGATACCTATGTGGCTGGAGTGGTGCTTTCAGGAACTGAGATTAAATCAATCAGGGCAGGAAAGGTTTCTCTTGCTGACAGCTATTGCTATTTCGTGAACTCGGAGCTATATGTCAAAAATATGCACGTAGCTGATTATTGGTGGGCATCTTTTAATAAACACGATCCTAAAAGAGACCGAAAATTACTACTTCAGAAAAAAGAACTTAAGAAATTAGAGAAAGCCACAAAAGAAAAAGGTATGACCATAGTTGCAACACGTCTTTTCGTTGCAGAGAATGGTTTTGCGAAAATCTGTATTGCGCTAGCAAGGGGTAAAAAAGAATATGATAAGAGAAATTCTATCAAGGAAAAGGACCAGCAGCGTGAAATGGATAGAATGAGATTCTAATTCAAAAAAAAGCAGCTAATGCTTTGAAAATCAAAAAATATTACTACCTTTGCAGCCCGCAAATTTTATGCGGGATGTTTAATTTATTGATAAACACTAATTTATAATTAAAAAACCAATGCCTGGATTAATTGGAAAAAAAATCGGAATGACATCCGTTTTCGATGCTGATGGGAAAAATATCCCATGCACCGTTATTGAGGCTGGTCCGTGTGTAGTTACGCAGATTCGTACAGTAGAAAAAGATGGTTATGCCGCTGTACAGCTTGCCTATGGCGAAAAAAAAGAGAAACACACCAGCAAGCCCCTTCAAGGGCACTTTGAAAAGGCAGGAACCACTCCTAAGCGCAAGCTAGTTGAATTTAGACGCTTTAACGTTGAAGACGTTAAGTTAGGAGACACTTTCACCGTCACAGATCTTGACCTCAGTCTTGAGGGAGGAACTGAAGGATGGGTAGACATTACAGGTATCTCTAAAGGTAAGGGATTCCAAGGTGTTGTGAAACGCCACGGATTCGCCGGAGTAGGAGGTCAAACTCATGGTCAACACAACAGATTACGTGCTCCTGGTTCACTAGGTGCTTCGTCTTGGCCTTCAAGAGTATTTAAGGGTATGAGAATGGCAGGCCGTATGGGTGGTGACAGAGTTAAGGTAATTAACTCAAGAGTTATCAAACTTGTTCCTGAAAACAATCTTATCGTTGTGAAGGGTTCTATACCTGGTGCAAAAGGTTCTTATGTAATAATTGAGGATTAATCACTATGGAATTATCAGTATACAAAATAGACGGAACTGAGTCAGGAAAGAAAGTAGTACTTGACCCAGAAGTATTCGGTATCGAGCCGAATGATCACGCTATCTATCTAGACGTTAAGCAATATCTTGCTAACCAACGTCAAGGAACTCACAAGACGAAAGAAAAGTGGGAAGTTAGATATAGTACTAAAAAGATTGTACGTCAGAAAGGTTCTGGAGGAGCACGTCACGGATCTATCAAGTCACCAACATTTGTAGGTGGAGGTAGAGCTTTCGGTCCTCAGCCACGCGACTATCGTTTCAAACTAAACAAGAAGCTTAAGCAATTAGCTCGTTTCTCTGCGCTTTCTTACAAGCTACAAGAGAATGTTGTTACATTTGTTGAGCCATTTGAAATGGATACTCCTAAGACAAAAGAGTTTATCAAAATTCTTGAGAATCTTAAGGCAAACGGAAGAAGAACATTATTTGTCCTTCCAGAAAATTCTAAAAATATTTACATATCATCTCGTAATCTTCAGAATGTTAACGTTATCTCAGTTGATGAGATCAACACTTATTCGATCATGAATTCATACAATGTAGTTATGTTCGACGGAGTTCAAGACATTCTAGTAGAAAGACGTAAATAATCATATTCGAAATGGGAATATTAATTAAGCCAATAGTAACTGAGAAATTAACGATTCTGGGCGAAAAATTGAATCGTTACGGTTTTATTGTTGACCGCGCGGCTAACAAACTTGAGATTAAGGCAGCGGTTGAGCAAATGTATGGTGTTACGGTTACCGATGTTAACACTGTTAACTACCACGGAAAACGTAAAAGTCGCTTCACAAAAGCGGGATTATTGACAGGTCGTGCAAATCACTATAAGAAAGCTTATGTGACACTTGCAGGAGAAGATAAGATTGATTTCTATAGCAATATTTAATCCTATGGCAGTACGTAAATTTAAACCAGTAACCCCTGGACAAAGACATAAAGTAATAAGCGCATTTGACGAAATCACCTGTGCAAAACCAGAGAAATCTCTAGTTGAGCCAATCAAGAAATCAGGTGGTCGTAACAATCAGGGTAAAATGACTATGCGCTACATCGGTGGAGGTCACAAAAAAGCTTACCGTGTAATCGATTTCCTTCGTAATAAGGACAATTACACTGCAACAGTGAAAACCATTGAGTATGATCCAAATAGAAGTGCGCGTATCGCGTTAGTAGTATATGCTGACGGTGAGAAGCGTTACATAATTGCCCCAAACGGGATCCAAGTAGGACAGACGATTGCTTCTGGTCCTGGTGTTGCACCAGAGATTGGAAATGCTTTAACATTATCTGAAATTCCTCTTGGTACACTTGTTCACAATATTGAGCTACGTCCTGGACAAGGAGCAGCAATGGCACGTAGTGCTGGTGCTTACGCTCAATTAACTGCACGTGAAGGAAAGCACGCTATCCTACGTCTACCTTCGGGAGAGACAAGAATGGTGTCTATCAACTGTCGTGCAACTGTAGGTACAGTTTCGAACCCTGACCATAACCTAGAAGTTCATGGTAAGGCAGGTCGTAAACGTTGGTTAGGTCGCAGACCACGTGTTCGTGGTGTAGTTATGAACCCAGTAGATCACCCAATGGGTGGTGGTGAAGGTCGTTCTTCTGGAGGACATCCACGCTCACGTAAGGGTCTATTAGCTAAGGGTTACAAGACTCGCGATCCTAAGAACAGATCGAACAAGTTTATCATAGAAAAAAGGAAAAAATAACGGAATAAAATAAAGTATTATGGCTAGATCACTAAGAAAAGGTCCTTATATTCAAGAAGCTCTAGAGAAAAGAGTTACTGCTATGAATGAAGGCACTATGAAGAAAGAAGTTATCAAGACTTGGTCAAGATCAAGTATGATATCACCAGACTTTGTGAGTCACACTATTGCAGTACATAATGGAAATAAGTTTATTCCAGTTTATGTTACTGAAAATATGGTAGGTCACAAACTTGGTGAATTTGCACCGACAAGAACCTTTAAGGGTCACTCGGGTAATCGTTAATCACTTAATGTAAAGAATTACAATAATGGGATCTCGTAAAACAGAAATGGCCAACAGGCTAAAAGAAATAAAGAAGCAAACTGCTATTGCCAAGCTAAATGATGTACCTACATCTCCTCGTAAAATGCGTCTAGTTATAGACATCATTAGAGGTATGGAAGTTAATCGTGCATTGGATATATTAAAGTATACTAAGAAAGAAGCTGCTATTCGTGTTGAAAAGCTACTACGTTCAGCTATCGCTAACTGGGAGTCTAAGAACGAAGCAGATCGTAAAGAACTAGAGAACGGAAATGTTATCGTACAAACTGTTATGGTAGGTCAAGGTCGCTCTCTAAAGCGTATTAGAACTGCACCTCAGGGTCGTGCTGCACGTATCCGTAAGCGTTCAAATCACGTTACTATGATTTTAGGTGTTAAACAAACCGTAAATAAGGAGAATTAAGATTATGGGACAAAAAACTAACCCTATAAGCAACAGATTAGGAATTATCCGCGGCTGGGATTCTAACTGGTACGGTGGAACAAACTATTCAGCGAAATTATTAGAAGACGCAAAGATTCGTAAGTATCTTTTAGCTCGTGTTTCTAAGACAAACATTTCAAAGTTAGTTATCGAAAGAACTCTAAAGTTAATTACTGTAACTATTCATACAACTCGTCCTGGACATATCATCGGTAAAGGTGGTGCAGAGGTTGATAAACTAAAAGAGGAATTAAAGAAAATCACAGGTAATGAGATTCAAATTAATATCTTCGAAGTAAAGAGACCAGAAGTAGACGCTAATATCGTTGCTAACAGCATCGCTCGTCAAGTTGAAGGTAGAGTATCTTACAGAAGAGCTATTAAAATGGCTATCGCTGCTACTATGAGAATGGGAGCAGAAGGTATCAAGGTTCAAATCAGTGGCCGTGTAGGTGGTGCTGAGATGGCAAGAAGTGAACTGTATAAGGAAGGACGTACTCCTCTTCATACATTCAGAGCTGACATCGACTATGCGCTAGCTGTAGCTAACACAAAGGTTGGAACACTAGGTATCAAGGTATGGATCTGTAACGGTGAAGTATTCGGCAAGCGTTCACTTTCTCCAAATGCTGGTGTAGCTGCTAACGCACAAGCACCTCAAGGAGGTCGTGGCAATGACAATCGTCGTGGTGGTCGTCGTAACAACGATCGTCGTGGTGGTGGTGACAGACGTCGCAATAACAACAACGAAGCAAGATAAATCATTATCTTTATATATAAAGCCGTCTCTTCTTAAAGGGACGGCTTTTTATTTTGCATCTATTGAAATAAAAACTATATTTGTTATTATTTTTAGACCTTGAAAAACAAATTCTTATACTCTTTGCTTGTAATCTGTGCGTTACAAGTCTTTTTTTTGGTGGAACTCTCAGCTCAAGAGAGGGGATTTCTACTGAAGGGAGTTATAATTGATTCTACATCAAATAAACCTATTCCTGATATATCTATCATATCAAAGGAGAATCATACCATAGGAACACTAAGTGCACCGGATGGCAGTTTTACTTTAGAACTGCCGAAGGCTCAAAATACAATAGTCCTATATCACTTAAATTATAAACAAAAGGAGATAAAAGTAGATCTCGAAAAGGAACAGGACTATGTTTGGGTGATGTCTCTATCTAATATAGTAATAGACGAATTAGTCATAAGCTCAAATAAACCATCACAAAGGTTAGAATCCGTTCAGATCGGAGTAGAAAGAATAGAGGTCGAAAGCCTCTTAAAAACTCCTACGTTTATGGGGCAGAGAGATATTATCAGGTCGCTTACACTTCTTCCTGGAATTAAGCAAGAGAGCGATGCTTCAAGTGGCTTTCAGGTAAGGGGTGGATCTGCGTCTCAAAACCTAGTACTTCTTGATGATATGCCAGTCTATAATGCAGGGCACCTTATGGGTATGTTTTCTATTTTTAATGATGATATAGTTTCTTCTGCTTCTTTATATAAGGGCTTAATGGGTGCGGAATTTAGTGGGGGAAGCTCTTCAGTGTTGGATATAAGTTCAAAAGGAGGAATAGCAGATAAGTTTGCACTTTCAGCAGATATAGGTATTCTTTCCTCATCTTTATATATTAAAACTCCAATAATTGAAGATAAACTATCATTTCAAATAGCAGGCAGAAGGTCGTATTATGACTTATTTTTGGCTTTCTCGGATGAGTATAAAGACAATATCTCTTATTTTTATGATCTGAATGCAAAACTAGATGCAAGGCTATCGGAGAATGACAGACTATCGATTTCTTTTTTCACAGGAAAAGATTTGCTAGGACTGGATGAGGTAATGGAGATGGGTTGGAAGAATAATGGAAGCTCTCTACAGTGGTATCACAGATATAACGATCGCTTTACCTCTAGAACTTCATTGATAATGAGTAGGTATAGTTCAGACGCTTCAACAGAAGCATTTTCTACGGAGTTTGGAATGGAAGGAGGAATTAATAATTATGGAATCAAACATAATTTTAACCTAGAACTAGAAAGGCATATTTTGAATTTTGGGATACACGCATCCTATGTATCTCTTTTAACTGCAGAATGGAAGTTTAGGGGTATTACTCAACGAGAGGAATCTAGTGGATTTGATTGTGCTCTGTATATTAGTGATAGCTGGAAAATTTCTCCTCAATTAGAAGTAAAGTCTGGATTACGTCTTAGTGTGTTTGCGCCAAATACTTATAAACTTATAAATAACACAAATGAAAATCTTCTAAAAAGGGGCATACAAGACGCTTACTTTATTTTAGAACCAAGACTAACTTTAAATTATTTATTAACTGAAAATCAAAGTTTGAAGGGAGGATATTCACGCTTGTCTCAAAATATTCACGCATTAAGGGGTTTATCTATGTCTTTGCCTTTTGACAGAAGCATTCTAACAGGAGGATTAGTAAGGCCTCAAGTCTCGGATCAGGTATCTATAGGATATTCGATTTTAATGCCTAATCAGGTCTGGGAATTTAGTCTTGAGACTTATTATAAACAAATCACAGGAGTCTATGACTATAAAGATGGAAAGGATTTTACAAGCGATATAATATTAGAGAGTATTATACTAGGAGGAGAAGGCAGAAGTTATGGTTTTGAGGCTTTAATAAGGAAAAACCTAGGCGATTTTACCTGCTGGCTAGGCTATACCCTTTCGTGGTCGGAGAATAAAATAAAGGGTATAAATAATGGAGATTGGTATACTGCAGGTAATGACAGAAGACACGATATATCTATAGTAGGGATGTATGATCTGGGTAAGGGTTGGAGTGCATCTTGCTCTTGGGTATATAATACAGGGCAGGCCTTAACTGCTCCAAGTGCAAAATATCAGATAGGTGATACCTTCTATTATTATTACTCTGAGAGGAATGGTTATAGGGCTCCAGAATATCATCGACTTGATGTAAGCGTATCACATAAGAAGAGTAATCGTAAATATGAGAGAGAATTAACATTAGGAATCTATAACTTATATAATAGATATAATCCATTTATGATAACGTTTGAGAATTATCCTAGCTCTCCTACAGGTACAAAAGCGATACAGACTTCACTTTTTGGAATCATCCCTTCTGTATCTTACAGCATAACATTTTAAGCACTTTTACAAGCACAAGAATATAATATGAATAATTCAAGACTAAAATATATTAGAGTGGCATTATACACTTGCTTGTCCTTTATTATACTAGTAGGGTGTACAAAAGAGATACGAATAGATTATAAGAACATTAAACCAAAATATGTTATTCAAGCAGATATAGATCCTGAAGGTGGTGAGGTAAAGATAAATACCACCATAGATATGACAAATGGAGGTGAAACTCCAGCAGTAAATAATGCAGAAGTAGAATTAGTAAATGAAGAAGGAGAAAGAGTAAAGTATTATAGAACTGCAGGTTCAAGCTATAAGGCCTTAGGGCTTCAAGATGATTTCTTGGAAGTAGGAAAAAATTACACTTTATCAGTTAAAGTAGATGATAGAGAATACGCATCTACATCTATGGTGCACGAGGAATTAAAAATAGGAGAAGTCGTATTTGATTTTCAGAAGATCTCGGGGAAAGTAGGTTTCTTATCTCTAAGAGTAGAGTATTTTGATACACCTGCTGAGCATGACTATTATATGTATACAGCATACATAGAACAAAGCGAAGAAAATAAGGAAGATGCTCCTCAAGAAGACGGAAGTGAACCTAAGATAATGACTGGAATCTTCACAGATAGGGGATTTACAGGTGTATATCAGGAATTTACCATATCACTAGGAATGGTAGGAGTGGGGTCTACAGCGAAAATAAAAGAAGGTGACACACTTCATGTACAGGTAAATGAGGTAGATAAGCAGGAGTATGATTTCTGGGCATCGTTAGGAAAACAAGGGCAGAATGCTATGTCAACATTCTCTAATGGAGCTATAGGATATTTTAATTTATTCAAGAAGAGAACAGTGATAAAAGCAGTGTACACAAACGAGAATACTCAATAAGTCTTTATTCTTAAGCCTTTGAATTTTTAATTTTCTCAATATTCTTTTTGTATTCAGAAGGAGGGCACCCAACTTCTTTGGTAAATGCCCTATAAAAAGTGGTAGTATTACTGAATCCTACCTCTATACTAACTTGTTTTAGTGGTATTTCTTTTGAAGAAAGGATGTCAGTTGCCTCCTCTATTCTAAATTGATTTAGGTATGAAGAGAAGTTAGTACCAGAGTATTTATTAATAGCTTTAGAAATATAACTTCTATTAGTGCTAAGCCTCTCAGCTATAGCGTCGATGCCTAAGTTACAGTCCAAATATAGTTTTTCCTTAATCATCATCGCATCTATTTCTCTGAATAACTTTTCCTCAGAGTCTAATTCCAAATTTAGGTCAGTTTCCTTCTCTGAATCCCTATTAAGTTTCTTTCTGAAAAGATATTTCTGATGCTGTTCAACCATTAACTTTCTCGCTTTGGATTTACTCCTAGCAGAAATCCAACTAAAAATGAAAATGACTATTATGATAACAAGTGCTGATACGATAATGAGCATCCTTCTTTTTGCCTCGAGTATTTGAATCTCCTGACTGTGAATCTCCCTTTCGTAGGAAGTTTTCTGGTATGATAAACGAAAATCGCTAAACTCTCTTTCTCTCTGTAATATTTTAATACTATCTCGGAACTTGCTATAGTACAACTCAAAGTTCTCTACGCTATCAAGCATATTCAAATCTCGATAAGTATTTACTATAGCTTTAATCAGATTACTGGTATGCTGAAGGTTCTTATGTGAGCGTGCAATGTTTAGTCCACAGTTGTATTTAATTAATGCACTATCTAATTGTTCTGTCTCATAAAGAAAGTTGCCATAGTGTAAATAGTAGTCAGAGAAATCTACATTTCTTCGTGAAGATATTAATTCGTCAGCCTCTCTAAATAGTTCAAGTGCCGTATCTTCATTACCAAGTTTGTAAAAGATTTCTGCCTTTGTATAAAGGATTTCTATTCTAATCATAATTTGCCCCTCACTATCTCCTAATCTCTCTGCTATCAATAAACTTTCAGCGGCCTTTTGAAACTTCTTTTCCAGTATTCTCATTCTTGCAAGTGCGATATAGATACGAGCCTTCGTGCTTTGGCTTGCAGAGAACTGATTCGATAAGCTAACTGCTCGTTGAGCGTATTCGATCCCAGAACTATCTTGTCGTAGGTAAAAAATATTAGTAATATTATAAAGACTTGTAAGCATTCCCTCGTACGAGTTAGTGTTCTCGTAGTAGTCATAACACCTTAAGAGATACTCAAGGCTCCTAGAGTAGTCAAGTTTATTCTTGAACGCGTCGATAGCATAAATATTATTTAAGGTATTCTCTAATGCTCTATCAGAGATATTTAATAGGCTCAGCTTATCTAGATAGTGATCTAAAAGGGACTTGTCGCCAAGGAATAAAAAAATCTCGGAAAGGCATATATAGGCGCATATTTCTCCGTATTCATATTTCGCATCTTTGCATTTTTGTGCATAGGAAATGACTCTAGGTATGAGAATATTATACTCTCCTCTTTCTAGATGATAGTTCCAGATCGGTATGTGATGGAAGGCATCAAGTGTATCTATTTTCTTTATCTTTTGATATGATATTAGGTCTAGACTATCTACAATCTTATATAGCTCTCTTTTTTCTAAATTATTAGAGCTATTGCACGCAAATAGAAGGCTGGTAATAGCTAGTAAAAAGAGTAATCTGTAATATTTATTGTTGAAAATTGTCATAAATATTTGTAGAAGCGTAAGTCTATGTAAAGATAGAAAAAAAAACTAAGGAAAAATAATAAATGTGCAAGTTCTTAATAATTAGCGTTTTGGTAAATTGAAAATTGTTAATTTATGATATGTAATGAGGTTTTTATCTATTGTAAGACAGAATAATTGCAAATATTTAGGCTATGAGGTTACTTTGTAGTAAACGAAAACAAACTATTAATCCCTTAATTCTTTATAAGATGAAAAATTACAAAATTTTACTGAGTGTTTTACTTACACTAGTCGCGATGTTGACATTTTCTTGCGACAAAGAACCAGAAGATAGTAAAGACCCTAACTATATGAATACAGAAGTGTTTGACTTGACGCAAATATCATCTGATTCAAAAAGCCTTCAAGTAGGGGTAACTCTCAAGACAGATAGCGATCCGGGCTTCTATATAGTGGGTGTAGCTACAAAGGAGCAGTTTATGGGCGAATTTACAAGTGACGATTCAAAACTAGCCGATTACATAGTAAAGTATGCTTTAGCTAAGGGAGTAAGTCTTGTAGATCCAGGTAATAACTACATTTTTAGAGGAAATGCACACGTTCATCTATCTGGTACTTGGAGTATTGCGCCAGCAACAGATTATATAATCGCAGCATTCTTAGTCTCGAAAGATGGAGAACTTAAATCAATGGTGAGTAAGATAGAAGTAAAGACTGATGAGATTAATGTGTCAGAAGGACCATTCGAGGTTTCTATCGAGAATACAGAATTCAATGATATCGTATTAAACATCACTCCAAAAGATCCAGAAAGTAATTATTTTGTAGGTCTTACGACTCAAAATGCAGTAGATACGACTCCGATAGAAGATATAGCTGAGGGGCTAATAGCTAACTGGATAACTTATGGAATAGATTTTAGTAAGGTAGATAACCGATATGTTTACAAAGGAAATAATCAGGTGTCTATGAAGCATTGGTTACTAGCACCTAATACGAACTATGTAGTATATGTTTTCACTATAGGAAGTGCAGGTGAGATATTATCAGAAATACAGGCTATAGGTGCCAAGACAGATGAGGTACTAGAGGCTCCTATTGAATTAAGTGTCTTAGAGGTAACACAAGATGAGATTAAGCTTAATGTAGTGCCACAAAGTGAGGTAGGGAATTACTTTGTATATGGTACGACAAAGGATGATATAGAAGCTGGTTATTCAGGTGACACTTATGCTTTCGCTGCAAATATTTTAATATTCTTAAAGCAGTTTGGACGAGATTTTTCTAGTCCGGATAACGAGTTAATCTATAACGGAGAGAATAAGGTTAGTATGACAACTGTTTTAAGAGGACCTCTAATGCCAGGTGCAGAATATGTTATAATAGCATGTGGCGTAGATGCAAATGGAACTATTACGACTCCTGTAGCTTCTCTTTACCAGAATACGGCAGAACCTGAAATGAGTGATATGAAACTAGAGATATCATCTCATTTCCCAGGACCATCTTCTACTATGTTAAGAGTTAAGCCTTCAAATGATGAGGAGTCCTTTATCTTCCAACCGTTAACAGATGCTCAGATAGAGTCTATGACAGAGGAAGAGATAATAAACTTTTTATTAGATAGCGGAAGTGGTTATAGCGGAATTCAGATCGGAACATTCGGCAATTTGTCACCAGAAACGCACTATACAGTATATGCATTTGGTTTTGCAGGGCGTACTAAAACCACGGAAATCTTTAAATACCAATTTAGTACTGTACGTGATGAAATAGAAATCCCAGAAGATATAACTTTCACAACAGAGCCTTTTGGAAATATAACGATAAAAATTATAGATGATCAGACTCCTTCAAAATTAGATGTCGCTCCGAATGATAAGGAGAACCCCTATTTCTTTCAAGTTATTGACAAAGATACTTATAACACTTTCCCAACTGACGAGGCTATAGTAAAAGCTGCGTATGCAGAAATCAGGTTAGCAGCATCGCAGGTAGAAAACGGAAGTAATGTTACCGAATTCTCAAAAAGATGTTTAGTTGGAGAAGTAACGAGTATGAATTTTATGTCCTTCCCTCCAGGAACCTCATTTATAGCCTATGCTTTTACAGTAGACCAAACAACGCTTATGCCAACAACAGAAATGAAGAAGGTTGAGATCGTAAGTCCAGGTTATTCTACTAAGGCTGAAGTCGAGGAGTTTGCAAGAAAGTACCTATCAGGAGAGCCTCTTCCTATACATACTAAATTTGTAGTGAGTGAAATTTAGTAAAACTAGTTTAATCGGTTAAGCTCTTTAGCAAAACGATTTTTAACAAGCATTAGGACCTTGAGTTTGAGCATAAGTTTTTTCTCCAACTCTTGGTCCTTTTTTTCGGAAGCAGCGCGAAGCTCTTCCATCACAGTTTGGTAGGTGTGAGCCGTGAATTTGGACTTAAAAATGAGTATAGCTTTCGGAACAGTGGTATTGAGAATGTTCTCCTCAGGAACAAGGGACCTTGTGAACTCCTTAATGCTTAAGGTATGTTGTTCGTAAATGAGGTCTAGGCTAATCTCCCTTACAATCTTTGATTCATGATGAAAAAGCCTTTTTTGAATAATATCCTGGGACTCTACTTTTCCGAGTTCATCTCTCACCTTATAATACTCGTCGTATACAAGTTTGAAATTACTATCAAGTAGCTCTATATCATCGCATTTAAGCTCTGAGTGAATATACTCCGACACGCTAGTTTCAGAGTCAATATTTAATTCGCCAAAGCGAATTAAGTAATAAAGTATCTCTCTTTCAGAAGTGTAGGTTGCGGACTTCTGCCATTTTTGCTCCTTTCTTGTTTCTACAACACGCTCCTTTGGAGCAATATCGGGAGCAAAGAAATCAGCCGGTATTGCAGCTTTTTGCTGCGCCTGCTTTTTATTTATATTTTCAGATCTTACCTTCGAGACCTCTCTAGTAAGTATCTCGGCTTTCATTCCGAGCTTGTTTGATGTCTCCTCTATGTAGACGCTACGTGAAATCGGATCAGGAATAAGAGATACAGTACGTATGATCTCGTGAATTAACTCTGCCTTTCGAATAGGGTCTTTTGCTATATCCTTAGATAGTATGGAGTATTTGAATTCTATAAAATCTATTTCGGAATTTAGAAGAAAGGATTGAATCTGCTCAGTGGAGTGTGCTCTAGCAAAAGAGTCTGGATCTTCCCCGTCTGGAAGTGGGATAACCTTTATCTCAAGCCCCTCTTCAAGAAGCATATCAATACCTCTTAGCGAGGCCTTTATACCAGCACTATCACCGTCGTAAATAACACATACCTTATTTGTAAATCTCTTGATGAGTCTTATTTGCTCTATCGTGAGCGATGTGCCAGACGAGGCGATAACATTTTCTATTCCAGCTTGATGAAAAGATATCACATCCGTATAGCCCTCTACTAAGTAGCATTTTTGAAGACGAGAAATAGATGCTTTCGCGAAATATATCCCGTAAAGAGAACGACTCTTATTGTAAATCTCTGTCTCTGGTGAGTTGATATATTTAGCTATCTGCTTGTCCTCTCGGAGTGTTCTTCCTCCAAAGGCTATGACCCTACCACTTAGAGAGTGTATTGGGAATAGTGCCCTATCATAGAACTTATCAAAGACACTGCCATCGTTGCGCTCTATAGCTAAACCACTATTTATTAGATATTCTTTTTTATATCCACCCTTTAGTGCGTAGTCGCAAAAAGAAGAAAAGACCTCATCAGTATGGTGGTGATCAAGGGCGAAACCAAGGCCAAATTTCTCAATGATTTCTTCTGAAAAGCCCCTCTTATCTTTAAAATAAGAAAGGCCTATGTTTCTGCCGTACTTAGATGATTGTAGTACTCTGCTATAATATTTCTGAGCTAGCTCAGAAACAACCAAGAGGGATTCTCTATTCTGTCTCTTTGCTACTTCTTCAGGAGTTTCATCCTTCTCGATTATTTCGATGCCGTATTTATTTGCAAGGTATCTCAGAGCTTCAACGTAGGTCATCTGTTCATGCTCCATTACAAAGCCTACTGAACTGCCGGATTTACCACAGCCAAAGCATTTAAAAATACCCTTACTCTGGGATACAGAAAAAGAAGGGGTCTTCTCATTATGAAAAGGACAACAGGCGATATGGTTTGCACCTCTACGTTTTAGGGTGATAAAGTCAGATACAACATCTACTATATCAGCACTATCTAGAATCTTCTCAACCGTTGCCGAATCAATCATCAGTTACTTCCTATTAAAACACCTTAAAGCCAACAGCCTTCTTAGCTAGTTTTAGGGTCGCTTGAGCGCTCTCGCGAGCCTTATCTCTACCCATAGCTGCTACTTTTCTTAAGTACTCCTCATCATTATAAATCGCATCAATACGCTCCCTAATTGGAAGAGTATAGCGACATATATCCTCGTGAAGCTGCTTCTTTAAGTCACCGTAGCGAATGGAGCAGTCAGCATATCTTTCCTTAAAAAATTCTATCGTCTCAGTTTCAGAAACTAATCCCATAAGTGTGAATAAGTTCTGAATACATTCAGGCATTTGACTATTTGGCTCAGTCGGGCCAGAGTCAGTAAGTGCTCTCATAACCTTCTTCTTTATAGCCTTTTCATCGTCATATAGATAGATGCCATTCCCCTCACTCTTACCCATCTTTCCACTGCCATCTAGTCCAGGAACTTTAATCAAGTCCTCTCCAAAATTAAATGCCTTTGGATCTGGGAATATCTCTTCACCGTAGAAATTATTAAATCTTCTGGCTAGAGTACGAGCCATTTCAAGGTGTTGCTCCTGATCTTTTCCAACAGGCACCCAGTTGGCTCTGTGAATTAATATATCCGCAGCCATCAAAACAGGGTAGGTAAGTAGCCCTGAATTAACATTGTCAGGGTTCTGTCTAACCTTGTCTTTAAATGATGTTGTTCTTTCTAATTCACCCTTGTATGCTAGCATGTTCAAAAGAACATATAGCTCAGATATCTCAGGGACATCACTCTGAACGAAAAGGCTACACTTCTCAGGATCTAAGCCAGAAGCTAGATATTCTGCAAGAATAGTCCTCACCGAAGAATGAAAGTCCTCAGGTTTAGGGTGGGTAGTAAGTGAATGTAAATCAGCGATAAAGAAATAACAGTTGTATAGATCTTGAATCTTTACAAAGTTTCTTAAAGCACCAAAATAGTTTCCTAAATGAAGGTGTCCAGTGGAGCGTATACCACTAAGTACGATTTCCATAATTAGTCCTCTTTTACAGTTTTAATAGCATCCTTGATCTTAGTCTCGATCTCCTCCATCAACTCAACATTATCCCTAAGAAGATTCTTAACACTCTCGCGTCCCTGACCTATCTTAGTTTCGCCGTAGCTAAACCAAGAACCACTCTTCTTAATGATACCGAACTCGATACCTAGATCTATAACTTCACCTATTCTAGAGATGCCTTCTCCGAAAACTATATCGAATTCAGCCTTTCTGAAAGGTGGAGCTAATTTATTCTTAACGATTTTAACACGTGTTCTATTTCCTGTAGCCTCTTCGCCGTCCTTAATCTGACTAGCTCTACGAACATCCACACGAAGAGAAGCATAGAATTTAAGAGCATTACCACCAGTTGTAGTTTCAGGATTTCCGAACATAACACCGATTTTATCTCTTAACTGGTTAATAAAGATACAGCAAGTATTTGTCTTGCTAATATTTGCTGTTAGCTTGCGCAATGCCTGACTCATAAGACGGGCCTGAAGACCCATCTTAGAATCACCCATTTCGCCCTCTATCTCAGCCTTAGGAGTAAGAGCTGCAACAGAGTCTATAACTATAATGTCAATAGCACCGCTTCGTATAAGGTTATCGGCTACTTCTAGAGCCTGCTCACCATTGTCAGGTTGAGAAATAAGAAGGGAGTCAATATCAACACCTAAATTCTTAGCATAAGTACGGTCAAAGGCATGTTCCGCGTCAATCATAGCGGCTATTCCTCCCATTTTTTGAGCTTCTGCTATCGCATGAATAGCAAGAGTCGTCTTACCACTTGATTCTGGACCATATATTTCAATAACTCTTCCCTTAGGGTAGCCGTGAATACCAAGTGCATGATCTAGTGCTATCGAGCCTGATGGAATAGTGGAAACCTCCCATTCTGGTTCATCTCCCAGCTTCATAATCGTTCCTTTACCAAAATCTTTCTCAATCTTGTCAAGAGTAGCCTGAAGAGCTTTTAACTTAGCTTCATTTACAGCTACTGCTTTCTTTTCATCGTTTCCTTTTGCCATAAAAATATTTTAATATTAAAAATGTGTACTATGTTTTTCTTATTTACTGTGCACTAATTCTCTTAGTTGCACGAATAATAGGTTTTAAATTATCAGCTAACTGATATGTTTCTCTTATAATATTCTGATATAAGAAGTAGATATTTATGCTTGAATCGTCATCAGTGTCGTGGAACTTCTTAACACTAGACTCACCAGCAGCAGTAGTCTTTTTCTTAAATTCAGATAACATACGTAATATTTCAGAACTCTTTTCTTGCTTTTGCTCGTCAGTATACTTGCGATCTTGGCAGTCCTTAATATACGTATAACACTCCTTAAAGATGCCACCTACTAATTCCTTCTTCAACATATTAAGTTCATTAATGAAATCCTTTGGAAGAGGGTTGAAGTTATTCTCAACGTGCTCTTTACAAGGCTCAGAAATACGTAATAAAGTGAAAAGTAACTGCTGAGTATGGTTACTGCAAAGATAAACCCAAGTACCTACACTGATTACCTTTGATTCTTCACAGCGTTTAAATCCAAGAAGCTGCTTCTTTCTTATTATCTTGTTCTCCTTTCTTTGGAAATAACTAGATGCAGCAAGTTTTCTTAAGGCTCTTTGATCTTCCTTAATGAAGGAGTCAGTAAGATTATCGTAGAAATCAGCAGCAAACTTTAATTCCTTAGTCGTTGATTCAAGGATATGTGTTCTAAGACTTTCCCATACTTTTTCCTTGTCCTTATCGTTTAAGAAAATATGAGCAAGAGGATCTTTAACTTCATCATTTTTCTTTTTTCTAAACTTAATATTACTTCTTACTAGTAAGAAAATAGCTAAGCAACAAAGAGCAGCCATAGCAACAAATCCACCAAACTTCATAACAATAGCCACTAAGAAACATAGTATAAATGCAGCACCAGCTGTGATAAACCATCCTCCGATTACAGAGATTACACCAGTGACTCTAAATACAGCACTTTCTCTTCCCCATGCTCTATCTGCAAGAGAAGTACCCATCGCTACCATAAAAGTAACAAAAGTAGTAGAAAGAGGAAGCTTTAAAGACGTACCTAAGGCCACTAGACCTGCAGCTACTACAAGGTTAACAGAGGCTCTTAGTTGGTCAAATGCAGCACCTTCTTCTAGGGTCATCTCATCAGTATTAAATCTCTTTCCTATCCATTTTTGAACAGAAGTAGGAGTATACTTAATAATGAAATTAGTCATAGATATAAAACCATGAGTTAGTCTTCTAGCTGTAGAAGATGTACCAAACATCTCGTCATTCGCTCCCTGAGTAGAAAGATTTACAGATGTCTTGATAACATTCTTAGCCTTCTTAGAAGTCATAAGAGCAAGTACCATTATAACACCAGCACCTATAAGGTAATAAATAGGAGTTTTAGCTGACTCATTTAGTATATCCATAGTATATGCACCTGGAGCTATTCCGTTAGCTAGTCCGTTAGCTACATAATCGTTATAAGCATCTAAACCTGTAAGAGGAACACCGATAAAGTTTACAAGGTCATTACCCGCAAATGCCATAGCAAGAGAGAATGTACCAACTAAAACGATAACTTTCAAGATGTTAACCTTTAACCAGTGCAGGATCTGCATTAATATACCGAAGCCAAGGAAACAGTAAGTTAATAAAAGAGGTGTATTTGTTTTTACCCACAGTAAAAACTCTTTTGGAATAAAAGGTGCACCCTTTAATCCCTTGATTATCATAAAGTAGAATATCGCTGTGATGGCGATACCCCCGAAAATACCAGCAAAATAGTTAAGGTATTTCTTATATTTAAATGTGAAAATAAGTCGTGAAATGTACTGTATCAACGCTCCAAAGAAGAAGGCGATAGCGATAGCTAGGAAGATACCAAGTATTACGGTAAGAGCCTTATCCGTGTTGATCATATCCGTGAGTTTTAAAGCGCCATCTGAAGCTAAGTTCTTTAGCATTGCGATAGCAACTGTACCTCCTAACAATTCAAACACCATAGAAACGGTAGTCGAGGTAGGCATTCCCATAGAATTGAAAATGTCCAAGAGCACGACATCAGTTACCATAACTGCGAGGAGAATCACTATGATCTCGTTAAAATGAAAAAATGATGGTTGAAAAATGCCGTGTCTGGCAACGTCCATCATACCATTACTTAGCGCCGCTCCAGCAAAAACACCGATAGCCGCGATAATCATAATAGTTTTAAATTTGGCAGTCTTTGATCCAATAGCTGAATTCAAAAAATTAACTGCATCATTACTAACACCTACTACTAAGTCAAAGACAGCAAGTGCGCATAGAAAAAGGATAATTCCTAAATACAAATATTCCATAATATTATTGATATAAACTTTGCAAAGATAACGAAAAAGTTTTTGTAATTTTGCACTATGAAACAATTATTGGGACTTTCTCCGCAAGAACTGAAGCTAGTGTGCGACGAATTAGGCTTGCCCTCGTTCACAGCCAAGCAGATAAGCCAGTGGCTATATGTAAAAAAAATAAAAACAATAGATCAGATGACAAATCTGTCTAAAGCTGCTAGGGAAACTCTGTCTAAATCTTATGAGGTGGGAAGAACACCTTATACTGAAGTCGTTAGGTCAGTAGACGGAACGGAGAAGTACCTTTTCCCCTTTGCTGGGGCTAAGGAGAGTAGATGCTCCGCAATAGAGGCGGTAATGATTCCAGACAAGGAAAGAAGAACTATTTGTGTATCTTCTCAGGCTGGGTGTGCAAATGCTTGTCATTTTTGTATGACAGCAAGGGCAGGTTTTAATGGAAATCTAACAGCTGGCGAAATAATATCACAGTTTTTAGAGATAGATCAAGCTGATGATCTTTCAAATGCAGTCTTTATGGGAATGGGTGAACCTTTACAAAACTATAAAGAAGTTATAAGGGCTATAGAAATCCTTACCTCAGAATGGGGTTTTGCTTGGAGTCCGAAAAGAATAACACTTTCTACTATAGGAATACTTCCAGAGTTAAAGCGTTATTTGGATGAAAGCCGTTGTCATATAGCGATAAGCTTGCATAATCCATTCTCAGAACAAAGAGCAGCTCTTATGCCTATTGAGAAGAAATATCCGATAGAAGCGGTAGTTAATCTTTTAAGGGAATATGATTTTAGCGGGCAAAGAAGATTAAGTTTCGAGTATATAATGTTCGAAGGTGTGAATGACTCAAAAGCTCATGCTGACGCCTTGATAAGGATGTTAAGAGGTTTAGAATGCCGCATAAATCTGATTAGGTTCCATAAAATACCTGACTGCGAACTAAAACCATCTCAAGATGTAAAGATAGAGATGTTTAAGCAGAGACTAACTAACTCAGGTTTACTTACAACCATTAGAGCTTCTAAGGGTGAGGATGTGATGGCTGCATGTGGAATGCTCGCTGGAACAAAAGCATAGTTTTTTGACAAGTGTATGGAGAAGGGAGGGCAAGAGAAGTATTTATCTTACTTGATGAGGATCTGTTCGTTGAGAGAATATTCAAGGGCGGATATCGAGAAATATATAATAAAGAAGGGCTATAGTAAAGAGGACTCCGAAAAAATGATAAGGAGGCTTGAAGATGAAAAATTCATCGACGATGCGCGCTATGCAAATGCCTATGTGAGGGATAAATCAACACTAGCTGGATGGGGTGCAAGAAAAATAAGATATCAATTATTGTCAAAGGGACTAAGTAGAGAGGTAGTAGATGAGGCAATAGATGAAAACTACAAACAAGCATCAGAAAAAATGGTGAAAGTATTAAGTGTCAAATGGATGACACTTGAGAAAAAAGAAGAAGATGAATATCTAAGACGAAAAAAACTAGAGGCCTATGCTGCCTCTCGTGGATATAGTTTTGATGAAATAGAAATTTTTTTAAAAAATAATAAGAATGATAACAGCAGAGCAGATTAAAGATTTACATCAGCGTCTCTCTACGTTGGGGAGGTGTCTTTGACATCGATGCAAAGAGAGAAGAATTAGAACAAGCACAAATAAAGACAACAGCTGCCGATTTTTGGGATAAGCCGAAGGAAGCGGAGTTATTCCTAAAATCGATATCAGCCATAAAGTACTGGGTGAATTCTTTCCAAGCGGCTCAGCACTCTTGTGAGGATTTAGAGGTGTTGTATGATTTCGCAAAGGAAGATGTAGCTCTAGAGTCAGAGTTAGAACTCGAATATCATAAACTTCTAGGTCAAATTGAGGAGATAGAGCTAAGAAGCATGCTTTCGGAAGAAGGCGATAATCTAGGAGCCATAGTTAAAATCAATTCAGGTGCTGGAGGAACAGAGAGTTGTGACTGGACTGCTATGCTTATGAGAATGTATATTCGTTGGGGTGAGAGAAATGGATATAAAACAAAGGTTAGTTCATCTGTAGATGGAGATGTTGCAGGCTTAAAATCTGTAACCATAGAATTCGAAGGAGACTATGCCTTTGGATATCTGAAATCTGAGAGTGGAGTACATAGATTAGTTCGTATATCTCCATTTAACGCACAAGGTAAAAGACAAACAACTTTTTCCTCAGTATTTATATATCCATTAGTGGATGATACGATAGAAATAGATATAAATCCAGCAGACCTAGAGTGGGATACCTTCCGCTCATCAGGCGCTGGAGGACAAAATGTAAATAAGGTAGAAACTGGAGTAAGAGTAAAACACCTTCCCTCAGGAATAGTTGTAGAAAATACAGAAAGTAGATCCCAGCTAGATAATAGAGAGAATGCACTTAGAATCTTAAAGTCGCATCTCTATGATGTCGAACTAAAGAAACGACAAGAAAAGCAGGCTGAATTAGAGGGGACGAAAAAGAGAATAGAGTGGGGCTCGCAAATTAGAAGTTATGTGCTTCATCCATATAAAATGGTTAAGGATTTAAGAACAGGAGAAGAGACTTCTGACACTGCTGGCGTCCTAGATGGCGATCTGAATTCATTTATGAAAACCTACCTTCTTGAGGCCCCTCTGTAAGATCTTAACTACTAGTTGTTTACAAATAGACCATCCTTATTTAAGGGTAGTCTTTTTGTATGTTATTGAAAACTAGCGTGATGCAAGGGGGCTTTGTTTGATTAATTTGTACCTTTTGAGTTCGGCCCTAAGTTCTTTTTCCTTATTGTTTAATAGAGAGTTAAGAAGGTTGTAAAAATCTGAACTATGATTAGGGTGTACTAGATGACAAAGTTCGTGAATTAATACATAGTCCCTAAGGTGTTCAGGGAGCGACATTAAATTAATGTTTAAGTTAATGTATTTGCGAGTAGAACAGCTTCCCCAGTTAGATATATTATTCCTAAGAGTAACTCTTTGGTAAATAAATCCGAATCTTGAAGCCAGTTCTTCAAGACGTGGAATTAAATAGGCCTTTGCTGCGGACTTAAGTTTCTTTTCTTCATCTTCACTACTTGGTGCTTGGATAGTATAAGGAGAGTTTTTAAGAGCTTCACGATTAGAAACTTGTTTGCTGATAGTATCTCTTAGCCATAGGGTATTCTGCTCTAAAAAACTGAGAGCTCGCTTCTTTGTCACAAACCAAGGAATACTAATACGAATTTCACCCTTTGCATTTATGGATAGACGAATATTTTTACTTCCCTTTCGGCGAGAAATATTAATGATTCCGAATTCTTTATGTTCTATCTTATTTAGCATAGTAGTATGAAAGGCACAAAAGTAATATTTTTTATGACCTAACGCAAAAGAGCTACTTAAGACCTATTTAAGAGCTTCCCACACCATCGTGCTGTCCTGAGTGAGTCCAGGATGAAAAATATTAATCAGAGATTTTAAAATTCGCTCAGGATGAATAGCAATATCCTCGTAATATGTGCTTTGGTATGTATTACATCCATATATTTTCTTATTCTGAAAAGCTGAGAATAATGAGTAGTGCTCGTAGATATCCTTAAAATCAGAATAGCTATAGTCATAAGTGGAGTAATACTTTAGTAGCCAGAAATCAGCATTCATACCCTTATCTAGAACAGCCTCAAAAGGGAAAGGAGAACTTCCTGTTCCCGGCAGGTCATCAAAGATATATTTCGCTCCAGCATCTTTGTACATCCTTACCATATAACTATCAGCCTGAGGAATTAACCAAGAGCTACCATAGATACTCTCTGTAAGTAAGGTTGGTCTGTATTCAACACTATCAGTAAGTGTTTTTAAATAGTTATACTCGCCTACAACTGCTCTAAAGATGGAATCAGCCATTTTTTCTTTACCAGTAAGCATTCCATAAAAGCGAAGCCATTCTACCCTCCCAAGAGGATGAGGCTCGAGGTAGTCTGCTCCCTCAATAATAGGGATGTCAGTTTTTTCTGTTGCTCCGTAAGAGTGATTTTCAAATGGAGAGCTTATAAGGACTTGCGTCCCAATATCTAGGATGGTCTCTACGTTAGGCGCAAAAGATGATCCAAGGTCTTTGATGCGACCACTAGAAATTCCAGACTGTATATAATCTGAATTTACATATTCGCTTTCGCATACGCCGATCACCCTATCTACTACATCTAGTTCTTCAAGGATAGCGATGTGAACCGATGTAAATACTCCAATACTATCGATAGGAGTTCTAATTATCACACCCTCAGGTAATTTTGAAGGAAGTTCCTTATTTTTCTCTACGAGGATGTAGCTGTTAAGGAACTTACTAGTATCCCAGCTGTTCTTAATTCTTACGTAGTTAAAATCTTTGTGTCTTTCGATAATAAGATTTTGAGCATAAAGACAAGAGTCTGTGCTGAGAGGTTTAAAAAAAACAGTCCTTCCCTTCTCTGAACAAGAGAAAGAAGAGAAGAGAAGGACTAGTAAAAAACCTATGGAGAAGTTTTTTTTGATCATTTATAAGAATATTAATAAGTGAATTCTACGCAAATAGGATTTAATCCTTGGCAGTCTAAACTTTCTAGTAAAGCTCCTTGGGAATTAAATATGTACATATTTCCAGTGTTTACGTAGTCAGTGTCTAATACATAAATATTACCGCTTTTGGTATCTACCTTGACACCACTTGGGTTATTTTTTATGTCTGTGCTATTTTGAATAAAATTACCAGTAACTTTGTCACTAACAGTGTCAAAAATAAGGTACTTAGTAGTCATATTCCAGTTTTCGTCGTATACAGAGCTGATGATTAGTAGTTCTCCATCAGTGCCCATAGCTGCTCTTGTAGGTATTACACCTTCTATGGTGCTAACTTCTCCGTTAGTTGTGTCAATCTTCTGTAGCTTTGCAGGAATCTCTGCGTAGTTACCCCAAGTGATAAGGTATAGTTCATTATCCTGGTCGATAAAGAAAGTCTGAGGGTTAGTTCCCACAGTGATAGTTTTAGTAACAGTCATAGTTGCAGGGTCTACAACAGATACAGTCGCAGTAGTGTAATTCATTCCATCTGAGTTTGCAACGTAGATAAGGCCATCGTGAGCGATAACTCCTTCTGGCATATTTCCTACAGCTACACTTTTCGTGCTGTGATCTTTAGTGTCGATCTGCACTAACTTGCCTGCGAAATCAGTAACATAAACTTTACCATCGTATCCTACAAATTTACGTGCTGCGATATTTTCTAATTTAGTGATTAGCTTTCCACTTAGATCGGTTATTAGGACTACTTCACTTCCAGTCGCCCCGATGTAGATATTATCTCCGTAGATTAACATATCGTTAGCTGTATCGCCTATTTTTATACCATTTACAGTTTCAAAAACGTAAGCGCTTAGAGTTTTGTCTTCGATATCATAGATACTTAGTGAGGAGTTATTGTCTCCGAAGTTTCCACTGCTTAGAATATGTACACCACTAGTGTTAGGACTTTGGGTATTGCCTCCACCTTTATCACAAGAAGTGAAAGTAAGATTTAAGATAGAGATAAAAAATAAGATTTTAATTAAGGAATTCTTTTTCATTTTATTATTTAGTAAATTATTTGTAACGTAATTCGAAATGAGCGACCAGGCATAGGATAATACTTTATTACCTCGTAGTGAGTGTTAGTTATGTTTAGACACTCAGCTTGAATCTTTAAACTATAATCATCCCATTTAAAGGTGCGAAAAAGGGATAAATTATGATCAAGATAGCCTTCTATTAGATTAGGTGCTATGTTTTGAGGAAAAGAATATCGCTCTCCCACAGCATTTATAGTATAAGATACATTTATCCACTTGTTTAGAAGGATAGCTGCTAGGTTTCCACTATGTCTGGGCGTATAGGGTATTTGGTGTTTATAGTTTTTTGATTCAGGGTCTGTTACGTCTACAGCATATTGATAGCTATAGTTTGCTGACAGTTCAAGACTAAGCCAATGTGACAGTGTTAGATATGCACTAGCGTTAATATCGGAGCCTAGTATGCTGGCCTCTCCGACATTTAGCATTCTCCATAAGAACATTGAAGGAAGTGCTACGATCTTATCTTCTACTTTATTGTAGTAGCTGTCTAATGAAAGGGAGAATGTCTGGAGAATATTATTATTTATGTCTTTTCTCCAAGTTAGACCAAGGTTAAACTGCGTTGCAATCTCCGGTCTTAAATCTGAATTCCCTATTCTAGCATAGTATAGTTCATTGAAGGTAGGTACCCTAAAGCCATCTCTATATGAGGCACGCACTCTAAGGTCTTCGTCTTCTAGTACTTTGAATGAGAAGCTTGCTGAAGGTGATATCCTAAACCTGTTAGGCGCAGCCTCTCCTGTTTTTGTGCTTTCGGATATGTATGTGGCTAAAGCGCTAAGCGTGAACCTTACTCTCGAATTTTGGTATTGCCCTGAAAGGGCTGTAAGTGAGGTATAACGAGAAGGGAAGAGGAAGTCAGGAAGATTGGCATCTAGTGTGTTGATGAAGTAGTCTTGTGCTAGTGAGACACTTAGGTGTTCAAAAGGAGCATATTTAACAGCGGAAGATAGGTAGTATTCTTCCTGTGTGTAAATATCGTTTTGTACGCCATCTGTGTAAATAGATTCGGGATTCTGATAGTGAGTCCAGGCGTAATTATATTTTGCTTGTGCTAGCATCTCCCATTTGTCTGAGAATTTTACCTGGTAATTTGCTTGAGTAAATGCTACCTTGTCCCATAGGCGCTCAGCATTATTATCTGCATATAGTATTATGCCCCCTGGTAGACCTCTTTCAGAATCATAGTAGCTTGATTTAAACTGTAATTTACCGTAGTTTCCTAGTTCTCCACTTAGATTAATTTCTCCATTGAAACTTTCTAAGTCACTATTTTCTCTAATTTCTGTACTGCTATGAGTGCCATTTTCTAGTATGAATGGATAGTTTCCTTTGGTATTGAGGTAGTCTGTACTTACAGAAAGCCACCATTTCTCAGATAGTTTTTGATCGTAGTAAAGGGACGGATTATAAGTGTTGAATGACCCAAGGCTCATCTGAGCGTTAATGTGAT
The DNA here is from genome assembly GCA_964369605.1 of uncultured Muribaculaceae bacterium. Taxonomy (GTDB): domain Bacteria; phylum Bacteroidota; class Bacteroidia; order Bacteroidales; family UBA932; genus CAYJFD01. The sequence goes on from CAYJFD010000006.1 coordinate 41,976, forward strand.
AGTTCTTGTCTTCGTAAAAGGGTTTGGAACTCACTAAGGAAAGTACAGCTGCTGAAGCTAGAGTCCTCGCACTCTGAAATATATTGTCTTCTTGCCCAATGCTTAGCTGAACAGAGCTAATATTATCTAGATTAAATCTGCTGATATCTATTTGTCCACTCTGGGAATTAGACATAGCTACTCCATCATAAATAACGGCAGTATGTGTAGAGCCAAGGCTTCTCACGGATACTGTTTTTAGGCCACCTATTCCACCATAGTCTTTAATGTTAACTCCTGAGAAGGTTTTTATGGCCTCAGAGAGTGTTTGTATGCCAAGGTTCTGGATGTTGTGTTTGCTTAGTACTTGAATCGGAGCGGAGCTTTTTGTTGGAGAACTTAGAAGGGTGCCAGATATAATAGTTTCGCTTAAAGTATCGCTTATAGGAGGCGAACTAGCAAACAAGCTTAATGAAAATGGCATTAAGCAAAGCACTATAATAGCGTATATATATAATCGGTTTCTAAACATAAATTTATTTTAAAAGCCAAGGCCCGTGGTCTTAAAATTATTAATGAATGCAGGTAGGTCTTCTGACTTATTCTACATTGGAAGCCTTCCCATCGTTAGACAGTGGCATAAGAATTTCCAATGTTCTTTAGAAATTACAGCTACGGGTATAGTCCTAGATTCTCACTAGATTCCCTCAAGAAAATACAAGTAATGTATTCTCTCACCTAAATTCAAGCGCAAAGGTATATTTTTTTTACATATACCAAAAAAAATATCACATTATTTAATTTTTCGCCCCACCACGAAAGATTAATCTTGGGGCTAGCGCCATATCTTCCTTAGGTGTGTGGGAATGCTACATCAGTTAGGATGCACGAGTAGTGTTTTCGAAGCTTTTCTGCTCAAATATCTTGCATAAGCTGTATTCCGACATAGGTCACCTCAAATTTTTAATCTAAACACCCCACCCGTCGTCAAAAAACGCTCTCAGGCAGTGAAAACTCCGACGGACCGCTACTTTTCGGCTCAAAATGCCCCACCCGTCGTCAAAAGATGCTCTCAGAGGGCAAAAACTCCGACGGGCCACATCATTTTATATCATACCTAGTATTCATTATCTAGTTATCTCGCACATTACCGCACTCCCACCCACCACGAAAGATTGAACTTTGGGCTGGCGCCACAGCTTCCTTAGGTGGGAGGGAATGCTCTACTCAAAATATTGAATCAGGATATTACCGCCGAGCCATTTCTCTCAGAAATGGCAATGGCGTGTTTTGAAGAGTTTCTCCAGAAACTCGTACTTTTTTAAAAAGTATGAACAAAAGAAAAGAATCCGCAGCTTCTTCCATTCCTATCCTCACTACCACTACCGTCCTAACACATTATCGCACTCCCACCCACCACGAAAGATTAATCTTGGGGCTAGCGCCACATCTTCCTTAGGTGTGTGGGAATGCTCTACTCAAAATATTGAATCAGGATATTACCGCCGAGCCATTTCTCCCAGAAATGGCAATGGCGTGTTTTGAAGAGTTTCTCCAGAAACTCGTACTTTTTTAAAAAGTATGAACAAAAGAAAAGAATCCGCAGCTTCTTCCATTCCTATCCTCACTACCACTACCGTCCTAACACATTATCGCACTCCCACCCACCACGAAAGATTAATCTTGGGGCTAGCGCCACATCTTCCTTAGGTGTGTGGGAATGCTCTCATCATTTAGGATGCACGAGTAGTGTTTTCGCGGCTTTTCTGCTCAAATATCTTGCATAAGCTGTATTCCGACATAGGTCACCCCAAATTTTAAATCTAAACACCCCACCCGTCGTCAAAAAACGCTCTCAGGCAGTGAAAACTCCGACGGACCGCTACTTTTCGGCTCAAAATGCCCCACCCGTCGTCAAAAGATGCTCTCAGAGGGCAAAAACTCCGACGGGCCACATCATTTTATATCATACCTAGAATTCATTATCTAGTTATCTCGCATATCCCCGCATTCCCACCCACCACGAAAGATTGAACTTTGGGCTGGCGCCATATCTTCCTTAGGTGGGTGGGAATGCCTCTGATTATGAGATAAAAACGTGTAATAAATTTTGTTGTTTTATTTTTTTTTAATTTTGTAGCGAGACAAGTTTTATCTGCAAAATAAATAATCTAAAGTATTAACTTAAAATAGATATATTATGAAGAAAAATTTAACAATTATCCTATTAGCTATTTTATATTTAGCTCTTAGTGCGTGTTGGCATACTCCCCCAGAGCCAATATCTTGGCCAGAAGACATGAGAAAGGATTATCTCTTTGAGGCCTTTGAAGACGAACTGGCGATTACTATTACAGAAGAAAATCAAGGATCAGAGCCTGGAGAAATGAAACTTCTCTCCGTGGAGACTAGTTGTTACGCTATGAGCTATCCAGAGAGTGGAATACGCATTGACTTCTCGCTTGAAGGCGGGGAACGTAGATGTGATGGCAAAATCGAAGGAGTAAAGCTAATAGAAAGTAGTGACGGAGATGGTGTAACTATTGATCAGAAAGATGCTGAAGTAAGATTAAGCTATTGGGCAAAATATCCGACTTCCTTTAAGCAGATTATGGCAAAATCGGATATAAAAGGCTGGATAGATCCAGAAGGGTCAATAAAGCCAGAAGTCTATGCGGAGCCAGAGATACTATCACATCCAGAAAAATGGAACTTTGAGATGGAACTAAGTATAAATATAGAAGGTGAAGAGTATCACATCAAAGTGCTTGGTCGCGATATTACAGAACCTAATTATTTTTAAGCATAGTTGAGCGCAAAAAAATAAAACCTGCCCAACAAGGCAGGTTTTTTACTTTTATTTAAGGATGCTAGCCCAGTCACTGTCGGAAGGGTAGCTGGTTTGAGTTCCAGAGTTTAGATCTTTGAGTGTGATAGTATTGGATTTTAATTCATCCTCGCCGATGATAGCGAAATACTGAATGTTTTTCTTAGTAGCATAGTCGAACTGCTTTTTAAGTTTAGAGGACTCTGGGTAGATTTCTACGCCGATGCCTTCTTTTCTAAAAGAGCTTGCTACTTTCAATGCGAATTTGACTTCAGCTTCTCCCATATTGCTGAAAAGCACTTTAGAGCTAATAAGTGTTTCTTTTGGAAACTTGTCAAGTCCTGAAAGTACATCATAGATTCTGTCTGCACCAAATGAAATGCCCACTCCAGACATATTGGAAAGGCCAAATGTGCCAGTTAGATCGTCATAGCGTCCACCTCCGCAGATGCTACCTATCTCGAAATCTTTAGCTTTCACTTCGAAGATGGCTCCAGTATAGTAGTTTAGTCCACGTGCAAGAGAAAGGTCAAGTTCTATTTCTTGCTTAATAGGGACACATTCAAGTAGCCCCCATAGCTCTTCTAGTTCGTTTAGTCCTTGATTTCCTATCTCAGAGGAGGCTAGGATTCCGCGCATAGTGGCTATCTTTTCAGAGGTAGTTCCTTCTAAAAGTAGGATAGGTTCTATTACAGAAAGGGCTTTTTCATTTAGTCCTTTACCTAGCAACTCTTGTTTTACTGCCTCTATTCCTATCTTGTCTATCTTGTCGATAGCGATAGTTATGTCTATAATTAGTTCTGGAAAGCCGCAGGCTTCTGCTATTCCTGAAAGGATCTTTCTGTTATTTACTTTTATTATGACTCCTATGTCAAAGTGCTCAAATACTTTATCTACTATCTGAATTAGCTCTAGTTCGTTTATCATAGAGTTGCTACCAACAACATCCACGTCGCACTGGTAGAATTCACGATAGCGACCTTTTTGAGGCCTATCAGCCCTCCATACAGGTTGAATTTGGTAGCGCTTAAATGGAAAACATAGATCATTTCTGTGTTGTACTACAAAGCGTGCAAAGGGAACAGTTAGGTCGTAGCGAAGTCCTTTCTCACAAATTTTTAGAGCTAGCTTATTACTGTTTATTTTTGAGCCCCCTGTTTCAGTTTCTTCAGTGATAAAATCATTGATGTTAATTTTACTGAAAGCATCCCCAGAGTTTAGAATCTTAAATAGTAGCTTGTCGCCTTCTTCTCCATATTTTCCTAGTAGTGTGGAAAGATTCTCCATAGATGGTGTTTCTATAGGAGAGAAGCCATAGAGTTTAAATACATTTCTAACTGTGTCGAAGATGTAGTTTCTTCCAGCCATTTCTTTTGGCCCGAAGTCTCGTGTTCCTTTAGGAGTAGATGGTGATTGTGCCATTATGTTTAAGGTGTATTAAGCGTTAGTTTCTTGTTTTTCTATAAGTTTGTATTCTTTTATCATTTTAATAAGACTTTTTTCCCAAGTAGGAATATTTAGTCCGAATACTTTCTTAATATGACTAGTTTCTAGTGTAGAGTTTGCTGGCCTTTGAGTTTTACTTGGAAAGTCAGAAGAGATAATAGGCTCAGGGGTGCATTCAAATCTACCAACGGTCATAATCTTAGTGGCAAACTCGAACCAGTTACACTGACCTTCGTTAGCGTAGTGGAAAATTTCACCATAGCGAACTGTTTCTTCTAGTTGAGGTAGGATGTCAAGGATGGCTTGCGCTAGGTCTTTTGCATAGGTAGGTGATCCTTTTTGGTCTTCTACGACGTTAACAAAGAATTCATCTTCTGCGATCTCTATCATCTTCTTTACGAAGTTTTTACCATAGATAGAGTATAGCCAAGATGTACGTATAATTATACTCTTACATCCAGACTTTTGGATCGCCTTCTCTCCAGCTCTTTTTGATTTACCATAGACCGAAAGAGGATGTGAATAGTCTGTCTCGAAATATGGGGATGGTTTACGACCGTTAAATACATAGTCTGTTGAAAGGTGAACTAGGTATATATCGTGTTTTAGACAAATATTTGCAAGGTTTTCAACTGCGTCTGCATTAAGAAGATAAGCCTCTTCCTCTTCGATGTCTTCTGCGCGATCTACATTTGTGTATGCTGCACAATTTACGATAGTAGTAATTTGATTTTGAACAATAAAATCTTCTACCTCATCTCCACATAGATCAAGTGTATCAATATCTGTTAGAATAAAGTTTGAATCTGTGTTAACTAATCTTGTAATTTCAGAACCTAGTTGGCCATTTGCCCCTGTAATAAGTGTTTTACCCATTTTGTATATATTTTCGATGCAAAGATACTCTTATACGACTAAAAAAAAACTATCTTTGCTAAAATTTTAACGAGAGATAAGATAAATGGATTATAACACTAAAAGGGATAAGCTGATAATGCCTGAATACGGAAGGCATATTCAGCGTATGGTAGAGAAGATTAAGAAAATAGAGGACAAGGAAAAGAGGAGCCAGCAGGCCAAAGCTTTAGTAAGCATAATGGGGATATTGAAGCCAACGATGAAGGAGGTTCAAGATTATAGACATAAGTTTTGGGATCATCTACAAGTAATTTCGGATTTTGATTTAGATATAGATTCTCCATTTACTCTTCCAACGGTTGAAACCTTTCATACAAAGCCTGATAAGATAGCAGTTGAGAAGACACATCTTAAGGCGGCCCATTACGGCCGCAATATCCAAAATATGATCGAAGTCATAGCTTCAAAGGAGGAAGGAGAGAAGAAGGATTCGATGATTAAGGCGCTCGCTGTTTATATGAGGCAGCAGTATCTTATTTGGAACAAGGATGCAGTTTCGCAGGAAACGATTTTTAATGATATTGCGAAGCTCTCAGGAGGGAAACTAATAGTTCCAGAGCATATACAGCTTGAAGCAATATCTGACAATGAAACATTCAGCAGACCTGGAATAATGAAGCTTAATAGTGGCGGAAGGATGAATGGTTCGCATAATCGAAACTCTAATAAGAAGAATAATAACAATAACCGCAACAAGAACGGAAATAGGAATAATAATAACCAAAAGAAAAAGTGGAATAATAAAAATAAGAATAGCCACAACTAAACTTAGCAGATAGTCAAGATATGTCAAGTCCCTTAAAAAATATAAAAACAGAGAAGCCAATTAAGCCGATAAAACCTGTGAGTGCAAAGAAGGTTACGAAGAAGAAAAAGAAGAAGAAAACGAACGATACTTACAAGAAAATAATGGATGTTTTGTCTTTGAATAATCCTACAACAAGGCTTGTTTGCGGGTTGTTTTTTGCTGTATTGACTGTCGTGACAACTATTTCTGTTTTTTCTTACCTAGTTTCATGGGATGTGGATCAGAGTACTCTTCATTCTGAGAATGTATTAGATATAGACTCTCAGGTAGAGAATCAGGGCGGAAAAATAGGCTTTCTTTGGGCGAATTTTTTAGTGGGAAAGATGTTTGGGCTAGGTGCTTTAGCCGCTCCATTTTTGTTTGGAGGAATAGCTATTGCTTGTTTTAATATCAAGAAAATAAATGTTATAAGACTGTTTTTCCTGACATTAAGTGGTGCGATAGTCATATCTATGATTTTTTCATACATCTTTTCTTTTACTCAAGCCCAAGCATTGTTTGGATCAGGGGCAGGAGGCTCTTATGGTAGTTCTATGAATAAGTGGATGGTGTCGATGTTTGGAAGTGCTGGAACTGCTGGAGTACTGCTTTTATTATTGGCAATATGGTTATTACTAGTTAATTCAAAGATTGTTGGTTATATTAATCGTTTCTTTGACTCTCTAACAAAGCTAGATAAGAAAGAAGTGATAGAGGGTGATTCAGAGAATGATGCCTCGATGGGCGATAGCTCTGAGGGTGGTAATTCTGAGGAGGATGATCAAGAGGGTGAAGATGATGATGAGTCGGAGGACGAAGATGATGAAGATGACGAAGATTACGAAGATGATGAAGATAGGAATGAGACTGTCTTAAAGGTAGATGATGTAGATTTAGAGATATTTTACCCAGAGTCAGAACTTCGTGGTGAAGAGGCTGATTCGGATCTTATTTCAGGAACGACTCCGCAGTTAGATTTATTGGATGATAATTTAGAGGAGGCTTCAGAGAAGAATCAAGGTGGGCCATTAGAGTTAGAAGTATTGAATAGGCCTGAGGATGATTTTTCTGCAGGTCTGACTGATGATCAGTGGAGACATAGATATGATCCGAGATTGAGTCTATCTAATTATAAGTTGCCTCAGTTGTCGCTGCTTGAGGAGTATCGAGAGCTTAATTCGGTAGTGTCTAGGGACGAGTTAGACAAGAATACTAGAAATATCGTATCTACATTAAAGGAATACAAGATAAATATATCAAAGATTTCAGCAAGAATAGGTCCAACAGTGACTCTTTACGAAATAATACCAGCACCAGGAGTACGTGTGGCTCAGATAAAGAGACTGGAGGAGGATATTGCGAGATCTTTAGCTGCAAGGGGGGTCAGGGTTGTAACCTTGTCAGGAACAAATGCCGTGGGTATCGAGGTCGCAAATGAGAGACCAAGTGTTGTCTCTATGCGTTCAGTTCTTGAGGATCCAAAGTTTACAGCTACAAAGTTCGACCTTCCTATAGCACTTGGAAAGACGATTTCTAGTGAAGTAATGTGTTTTGATTTGGCAAAGATGCCTCACCTTCTTGTTGCTGGAGCAACAGGTCAGGGTAAATCCGTGGGACTAAACGCGATAATTACGTCATTGCTTTATAAAAAGCACCCAAGTGAGATGAAGTTTGTCTTGGTGGATCCTAAGAAAGTAGAACTTTCGCTTTATGAGCCGATAGCAAATCATTATCTTGCGCAGCTTCCAGATGCAGATGAACCGATTATTACTGATACGCAGAAGGTAGTATATACTCTTCGTTCGTTGTGTACTTTAATGGATACGCGTTATACTTTGTTGAGGTCAGCTTCGGTAAGGAGTGTTAAGGAATATAATGAGAAATTCCTTTCAAGAAAGTTAAATCCTCATAAGGGACATGAGTATATGCCATATATTGTAGTGATTATAGATGAGTTTGCAGACTTACTTATGACTGCTGGTCGTGAGGTCGAAGAGCCTATCGCCCGTCTTGCTCAGTTAGCTCGTGCCATAGGTATTCACTTGGTAATCGCTACTCAAAGACCTACCACTAATATTATCACAGGTACGATAAAGGCTAACTTCCCTGCGCGTATTGCCTTTAGAGTAATCTCAAGCATAGACTCTAAGACTATTTTGGATCAGACTGGTGCAAATCAGTTAATTGGTAGGGGAGATATGCTGATTTCTACAGGAGCTACTGATCCTGAACGTGTTCAGTGTGCCTTTATAGATACCCACGAGGTGAATCGTTTATCGGAATATATCGAAGGGCAACAAAGTTTTGGTTCTCCATATATGTTGCCAGAATTTGACCCAAGTGAATTAGGTAAGAGTCCATTTAATACTGGATCTTCTTCCAGTTCAGCTCAAAATGGTGGAGCTGATAGGGATGAGCTTTTCTATGAGGCAGCAAAGTTAATAGTAAGAGAACAGGTCGGTTCTACTTCTGCTATACAGAGGAAAATGGGACTAGGTTATAATAGAGCTGGTCGTATCATGGATCAGCTTGAGCAAGCTGGAATCGTCGGTCCTCCTGAAGGAAGTAAGCCAAGGCAGGTGAAGGTGACTTCTTTGGAGTTATTAGATATTATGCTTTCAGATTCAAATTAATATGAATATTAAGACTTCATTTTTGATAAACATAGAGGCTTTATCTCTTAGAAGAAGTCTTTTGTGCCGCTTTGTATTAGGGGTACTTTTATTAGTACTATTCTCCTTTACAAATGCAGACTTAATTCATAAAATGAATAATAAGTTATTTTCGGAGAAGAAGTCTTTTGAGTTTGCTTTCGAGTTTGAGGCTCAGAGTGAAGACGGAACCTTACTAATGTACTACGATGGGGTCTACTTCTTACAAGGCGAAAAGTATATGGTCAGTACTGAGCAGTATGATATTTATTCTGATGCCACAAAGAAGTGGTTTTTAGATAAAGAGAATCAAGAATTATATATTTTTAATGAACAAGAGAGTGAGGGTGACATTACAGAAAATCCCTTTAGTTTATTAAAAGATGTAGATGCTCTTTTCAAATATAAAAATAAGGAGGTTTCGGGAGAGTCTAGTGTGATAATTTTAGATCCCTTAGATAAGGATGCCTTTTATAAAGAAGTACAAATAGAAGTCGATAATAATACATTTTTGCCAAGAGTACTAAGTTATATTTTAGAGAACGGAGATCGTTATACAGCAAAAATCACTAATTCTAAGGAAACCAGTCCTCTAGACGATGATTTTTTCTCTCTAGATCCATCAAGTCTAGAGGTGCTCTACCCGGATTTGTATGTTACTGATATGGTTGATTAGGGGGGAAGGTGAAAGGGGAAAAGGTGAAAGGGGCAAAGGGTGAAAGGGTGAAAGGGTGGATTGAGAGCATTTTTTTGCAGATGTGCAGCAAGTACTTTGATGAAGTAATACTTGCTAAAGCACTCTTAAAGATCTAAACTCTGGAACTCAAGATAGCTCCCCTTTCGACAGCGACTGGGCTAGCATCCTTAAATAAAAGTAAAAAACCTGCCTTGTTGGGCAGGTTTTATTTTTACACATTAGTTTTTATAATTAGCTCTTGTAATATCGCGACCAAGCACTTCGATGTGATAGTCTTTACCTTCTATGTTTACACTTATCTCTATCTCTAAGTTCCATGCTCGTGGATGTGATAATATATCTGGCGCCAATTCCTCTGTCTCTACCCATCCATCTATCTCTATCCATCCTTTTACATCAGACTTCTCCTTAAAGTGTAAATCTCTGCGTGAATTTATATAACTTACTTCTACATCTTTCATATCAATAGTGACACCTTCTCCATTACTTCCCTCAATTAGTTTTAGCTCTTTGATTTCGATATAATAATAATCACGGCTATTGCGAAACGAGAATTCAAGGTCTATACCTTTATCTACATCATCAAAATCACGACAGTAAGTTGTCATATGTCGACCTTCAAATTCTTCAGACTCTTTTTCTAGATCATCTTTTGTAACGTTAATAGTTAGTTCGTCATAATCAGCCACAAAGAGATAATTCCTTCTCATATCGTCTGGCCAATATATTGGCTCTGGCCCACCTAATACATATTCGAAATCACCACACCCACTAACAGCTAAATATAAAATAGCTGATAAGAAAATTGTTAAATTTTTCTTCATAATATATCTATTTTAAGTTAATAATTTATATTATATCTATTTTGCGAATTCACTATTCATGATATTCTGCTTAAATAGTCTTCTTAACTTTTCACTTCACAAATAATACTAAGGAACTTAATGGCACAAAATTAAAAAAAAAAAAGAATCAACAAAATTTATTATTTGGTTTGGGGCAAAGGGTGAAAGGGTGAAAGGGTGAAAGGGTGAAAGGTGAAAAGGTGAAAGGGGAAAAGGGTGAAGGTGAAAAGTGAAAGGGTGAAAGGGTGAAAGGGTGGACTGAGAGCATTTTTTGCAGATGAGCAGCAAGTACTTTGATGAAGTAATACTTGCTAAAGCACTCTTAAAGATATAAACTCTGGAACTCAAGATAGCTCCCCTTCCGACAGCGACTGGGCTAGCATCCTTAAATAAGAACAAAAAACCTGCCTTGTTGGGCAGGTTTTATTTTGCTTTTATTTTTTTGTTTTTGAACTAGGTGTTCAGTGGAATTTGATTAATTACAACCACCACATCCGCTAGTGCATGCACTTGCTTGAGCTTGTTTTTCAGGAGCTTTTTGAGCAGTCTGTACTTTCTTAGCAGCAGTTGCAGACACAGCAGGCTTCTTTCCAGTAGCGTCTACTTTTTGAGTTTTGGCAGCGTGCATAGAGTGCTTTTCTCCGCAACCATCTTTGCCACATCCGCCTTCGTCGCATTTGCAGTCAGCACATTTACCATCACCGCTACATCCTTCTTCAGCTTTAGCCTTGCTTGGACAAGTTCCTTCAGTCTTATCTGAACAGCATCCTTCTTCAGCTTTAGCCTTGCTTGGGCAAGTTCCTTCAGCTTTGTCAGAGCAACATCCAGCCTCTGCTTTAGCCTTGCTTGGGCAAGTTCCTTCTGCTTTGTCAGAACAACATCCACCTTCAGCCTTAGCCTTGCTTGGACATCCGTCGTGTTTTCCACATCCACCTTCAGCACATCCACCATTAGCGTGAGCTTTTTTCATTTCCTTCATTTTCTTCTCGAACTGCTTGAATTCTTTGTCAGTTAGAATATCTTCCACCTCATCCATAAATTCATCATAGTCGCTGTTAGCTTTGCGAAGTTCGTGAATCTTTTCCATCTTTTCTTCAGATAGGTTTAGTTCTTTGTTGCAGCAGTTACCACAGCTTTGTAAGAAAGGAAGAGCGACCGCTAGTGCTAGCGCATATAAAAGTGTTTTTTTCATTTTTTTTGTATTTAATTAAAATCTAATATTTATTCTAACTTCAAAAGTATAAAATGTATCATTAATATACAAAAAATATTACCTTTGTGACTTAATTTATATAAAATTATTTGCATCATTTATAAAAAGAAAGAATATATGGTTGAAAAATTATTTGCCGAGTTTCCCCCTGTAGAAACATCACAGTGGGAAGAGGTGATCGCCAAGGACTTAAAGGGTGCTGATTACGAGAAAAAACTCGTATGGAAGACTCAAGAGGGTTTTAGTGTACGACCTTACTATCGTGCAGAAAACTTGGAAAATCTGACTCAGATGGGCTCAGAGCCTGGTCAATTCCCTTACCTTAGAGGTATAAGATCAAACAATAATTGGCTTATTCGTCAAGACTACAGTATACATAATGGTGTAGAAAAGGCGAATGCACAGGCCTTAGATGGACTAATGAGAGGAGTTGAATCTCTAGGTTTTTGCTTAACAAAGTCTATTTCAAAGGATGAGTTAAGTACACTTCTAAACGGAATCGAACTAGAGTGTGTAGAGGTTAACTTTAAGGGATGCTGTTTAGCAAATCCTGAGGTGTTTACATACTTCCTTGATTATGTACAAGATAAGAAGTACGATGTAGAAAAGATCAGAGTGTCTTTTGACTTTGATCCATTAAATCAGTTAAATCTTAGAGGTCATTTCTGTACAAATAGCTGTTTTGAAACTCTTAAAACGATAGTTGAGAAGGCTAATGCTCTACCTTACGCAAAGGTAATAGGCGTAAATGCTTATAGCTTTAATAGCGCAGGTGCAAGCAGTACGCAAGAGTTGGCTTTTGCTCTTAATATGGGAAGTGAATATATCAATATCTTAACTGACCTAGGATTAAGCGTAAAAGATGTTGCAAAGAAAATGAAATTCACTTTCGGAGTAGGTTCTCTATATTTTATGGAGATAGCAAAGTTCCGTAGTGCTCGTTTACTTTGGGCAAACGTAGTAGATACTTATGGCACAGATAGTACTTGTGCTAAGAAGATAAAAATTCATGCAGTAACTAGTCTTTGGAATCAAACAGTTTACGATGCTTACGTTAATATGTTGAGAAATACAACAGAGGCGATGAGTGCAGCTATAGCTGGTGTAGATTCTTTAGAAGTTCTTCCTTTCGACTATGCATTTAGATGTGCTAGCGATAATGAGTTCTCAAATCGTATTTCACGTAATGTTCAGTCTTTATTAAAAGAAGAAGCATTATTTGATAAGGTGGTAGATCCTTCAGCAGGTTCTTACTTTATCGAGAATCTAACAGACTCAGTAAGTGCAGCTGCTTGGGATTTATTCAAGCAAGTTGAAGAAAAAGGTGGCTATATCGCTGCTATGAAGGAAGGATTTATCCAAGATCAAATTAAAAAGGTTTCTGACGCTAAGGATCAGGATATCGAGAAGCGTAGATTAACTATTCTAGGTACTAATCAGTTCCCTAACTTCTTAGAGAAGATAGATGCTGATGTTTGCGAGGAGGTAGTTAAGCGTGGAGCTATGGATATTGCTCCTGAGAAGGAGCTAGTAGCAAATCCTATTCGTACTTATCGTGCATCTCAGGCTTTCGAAGCTCTTCGTTATGCAACAGATAAGAATGAGAAGCAGCCTCAGGCCTTTATGTTAACTTTCGGAAATCTAGCTATGTGTAGAGCACGTGCTCAATTTAGCTGTAATTTCTTTGCAGTGGCAGGTTTTAATGTAGTCGATAATAATCGTTTTGAGACTATTGAGGAAGGTGTAAAAGCTGCATTAGAAGCAAAGGCGGAAATAATCGTGGCTTGTTCTTCTGATGATGAGTATCCTGAAGCTCTTCCAAGAATAGCTGAATTAGTAGGGGATAAGGCTATCGTTGTGGTAGCAGGAGATCCTGCTTGTAGAGCTGAATTAGAGGAAAAGGGAATTAAGAACTTTATCAATGTTAAGTGTAATGTTCTTCAGACTCTTAAAGATTACCAAAAGATGATGGGTATTAACGCATAAATTAGAGATTATGAGACCAGAGTTTAAAGATATAAAATATAAAGGAGATGCAGCTTCTTGTGGCTGTAATGCAGATACTGCAGCATGGAAGACTCCAGAACAAATAGATGTTAAACCTATCTATAGTGCTGCTGACCTAGAAGGAATGGAGCACCTTAATTATGCAGCAGGTGTGGCTCCTTTCTTACGTGGACCATATTCTACGATGTATGTAATGAAGCCTTGGACAGTACGTCAGTATGCCGGTTTCTCTACAGCAGAGGAGTCGAATGCATTCTATCGTCGTAACCTAGCTGCTGGACAGAAAGGTTTGTCTGTGGCTTTTGACTTAGCAACGCATAGAGGTTATGATGCTGACCACCCACGTGTAGTAGGAGATGTTGGAAAAGCAGGTGTATCTATCTGTAGTGTAGAGGATATGAAGGTTCTTTTCGATCAGATTCCTCTAAATGAGATGTCAGTCTCTATGACTATGAATGGTGCAGTACTTCCTATTTTAGCCTTCTATATAGTAGCAGGTTTAGAACAAGGAGCTAGTCTAGATCAGATGGCAGGTACTATTCAAAATGATATTCTAAAGGAGTTCATGGTTCGTAATACTTATATTTACCCACCAGAATTCTCAATGAAAATAATAGGTGATATTTTTGAGTACACTTCTCAGAATATGCCTAAATTTAATTCTATTTCTATCTCAGGTTACCACATGCAAGAGGCAGGTGCAACTAATGATATCGAGATGGCTTATACACTAGCTGACGGTCTTGAGTACCTTCGTACAGGTGTAAAGGCAGGTATCGATGTTGATAAGTTCGCTCCACGTCTATCGTTCTTCTGGGCGATCGGTATGAACCACTTTATGGAGATAGCAAAGATGCGTGCAGCACGTATGATCTGGGCTAAATTAGTTAGTCAGTTCAATCCTAAGAGTGCGAAGTCACTTTCGTTACGTACTCACTCTCAGACATCTGGATGGTCACTTACTGAGCAAGACCCATTTAATAATGTTGCTCGTACTTGTGTTGAGGCTATGGGCGCAGCACTAGGACATACTCAGTCACTTCACACAAATGCACTTGATGAGGCTATCGCACTGCCTACAGATTTCTCTGCAAGAATCGCACGTAATACTCAGATCTACATCCAGGAGGAGACTTCTGTTTGTAAGTCAATCGACCCGTGGGCTGGTTCTTATTATATAGAGTCTCTTACTAATGAGCTAGCTCAAAAGGCGTGGAAGCTTATTCAGGAAGTAGAAGAATTAGGAGGTATGGCTAAAGCAATAGAGACTGGAATTCCAAAGCTACGTATTGAGGAAGCAGCTGCTCGTAAGCAAGCTCGTATCGACTCGAACCACGATAAGATCATCGGTCTAAACCAATACCGATTAGAAAAAGAAGATCCAATCGAGATTCTAGATGTTGACAACACGAAGGTGCGTGAGTCTCAAGTCGCAAGACTTAAGGAACTACGTGCAAATCGTGATAATGATAAGGTTAAAGAATGTCTAGCTGCTATAACAAAGGCGGTAGAGACTAAAGAGGGCAACTTACTAGCTCTAGCTGTTGAGGCGGCTAAGGCTCGTGCTACTCTAGGTGAGATCTCGGATGCTTGTGAAGTAATAGTAGGAAGATATAAAGCAGTAATTCGTATGAATACAGGAGTTTATTCTTCAGAGGTTAAAAATGACTCTGATTTTGAAAAGGCTAAAGCAATGGTGGCTGATTTTGCTAAGAAGGAAGGACGCCAGCCAAGAATTATGATTGCTAAGTTAGGACAAGACGGTCACGATCGTGGTGCTAAGGTAGTAGCAACAGGTTATGCTGACTGTGGTTTTGACGTGGATATGGGACCTTTATTCCAGACTCCAGAAGAGGCTGCAAGGCAGGCAGTTGAGAATGATGTTCATATCGTAGGTGTTTCATCTTTAGCGGCTGGACACAAAACGCTTGTGCCTCAGATAGTAGCTGAATTAAAGAAACTATCACGTGAAGATATTATCGTAATCGTTGGAGGAGTTATCCCAGCCCAAGACTATGATGCCTTATATCAAGCAGGAGCAGGTGCTATTTTTGGACCTGGTACTCCAGTAGCATTAGCAGCTATTAAAATTATGGAATTATTAGAAGATTAGATTCTAAAAGTAAATATGAAAAAGCCTGATTAAAAATCAGGCTTTTTTGTTTTAATATGTTATATATTAATATTATATTTGTGGGTTAATTAGAAGAATTATGAATAAAAAGGTAATTATCTTATGCTCTGTCGCAGTAGTCGCATTATTAGCCCTAGTAGGTTTCGGATTTCGTGCCTTGTTTTCTGATAACTCAAAGGGTGAAGCTCAGAATGAGCAGCCTAGAGATAGTAGAATAAATGCACTCAGCGCAGTTCCTACAGATGCTATTCTAGTAATAGAATCAGAAGTAGGCTATTATCAGTGCCTAAATAATAAAAGTGAATTATATTCTCTTCTAAGCTCTATATCATCACAGACAGAAGAGTGGCATAATGCTATCTCACTACACTATACCTCAAGGAATCACATTTCCCCATTGTATATCTTATCAGTACCATTTAGTGTTGAGAAGGAAGGTTTCAGGAAGCAAGTACTAAGTAGATACTCATCATTAAATACGATAGATTATGACGGGGTTCAAATCTATCATTCAGAAATAAAGAGTGGAAAACAAACAAGTCAAATCTATATTGCATCTTGGAATAATTTTTTACTTATTAGTGAATCCTCTACATTGATAAAATCCTCAATAAGACACCTTGCAAATAAGGCGTCTATTTTGGATAATAGTACTTTCTTAGAACTCACAAAGCAAACTAAGGGAGAGACATGTATTTATGTTGGAAATGAGAGTCTAGGAAAATTGTTTTCAGGTATGGTCAATAGTTCATATCTAAAATATGCAAGTTTTACTCAAACTATATCGGACTGGACTATGTTTAATCTGGAGGTAGATAAAGATTATGCAGTATTGAAGGGAGAATTTAAGAATATTAATAACGAAGATAAATTTTCTAATAGCCTTTCAACCCTTCAAACGAAGAACTCGGATCTATATGAGTTATTACCAAATGCAAGTTCTTTAGTAATGCAGATGCATTTTGAGAGTGTCGATGACTACCTTGCTAAGTATAAATTATATCTTGAGTCAAGAAAACAATATAGACCGAACCCTCAATCAAGAGCATGGCTAGATTCTTTAGATATGAGAACTGTAGCAATCGTGGATTTACCACTTGCGGAGAAAAAAGAAAGATTATTATTTGTAAGGCTAGGGTCTAATAACAAGTTTAAGGTAGAGGATTCCGAAATCGAGGCATTTGAAAATAAAGATAGAATAAATGTACTTTTGGGAGATGCATTTAAGCCAAGCTCTCAATATGCTTATACAAAAGTAGAGGATTACTTAGTAATAGGTAGTGAAAAGGCTCTTGTAAACATAATAGACTTTAATGAGAATTCAGGATCTGTCACTTTGCATGATTATCTAGCACAAACACCAGCTTCAGAGTATGTTGATACCCCTAATGCTTTTTCTATCATAATAAATGCAAGTGAGTATAGAGGCGAAGTATCAAGTATATTAAAGCCTTATTATTCGTCTCAGCTAGAAGGAGAAGATTCAAATAAGAATTTCAGATATCTATTATTAGGAATAAATGGTAAGGATATTCAGTTAGAGATATTTAATGAGGACCTAAATGAACTACCACAGCTTACAGTGTCGCAAATATATCAAGAGGAGGTAAATGATAATTTCAAAATCGATGTTCCCTCTGGACCTTTTGAGGTGTATAATTTTTCTAGTAAAAAGACAAATTATTTGCAGCAGCAAAGCGATAATACTTTAAGATTATTAGATCATAATAAGCGTCAGGTTCGAAAAATCGCCTTCAAGAACGAGATATGTGGAAAGGTAGAGCAGATAGATTATCTTAAAAATAATAAATTGCAAATGTTATTTGCTGCAGGAAACCAACTATGGCTTTTAGATAGGCTTGGTAGGTGGGTAAGTGGATTTCCTAAGAATTTACCTTCTGCAGTGTTATTAGGACCAGATGTTTACGATTTTAGAAAAGATAAAAACTATGTAGTGATGATTCTTCATAAGGATAACTCATTACAGATGTATGATATAGATGCTAAACCACTAGCTGCTTGGAATAAGATTTCTTTAAAAGAGAAGATTATTCAAATGCCTGAATTGCTAGAGGTGGGACAGAATAAATATTGGGTGGTGAGGACCACTCGACAAATGTTGATATACGATTATAATGGAATAGTAGTGGCAGACTTCTCAAAGAGAAAGAGAATAAAAGCAGCATCCGAAATAATCAAAAAATCAGATTATGAATTAATATTAACTTCATTAGAAGGAAATGAAATGTTATTGAACCTTAGAACAGGTTCGTTAAAAAGAAACTAAAATGGGTATATTTTTATCACTGTTATTAATAATTTTTTTATTTGCAACATTGCTCTTTAGAGTACTTCCACGAATTCTTGCGTATTTGATAAAGAGAAAAATGGGAGGTAGTGGCGCTCCACAAGGAAGACAGAAGAAAGAAGGGGAAGTCTATGTCTCGAAAGACGCAAAACCACAGGAGAAGGTAATCGATAAGAATGTTGGTGAATATGTAGACTTTGAGCCAGTTAAAGAAGATACAAAAGGAGAATTATAATATGAATACGTTTAGACGATTATTAGCGTACGCAAAACCTTATGGCAGATATTGGCCTCCATATCTCCTGCTTTCAATATTTTCAGTGTTGTTTGGGGTGGTGAATTATGCTTTGATAAATCCACTACTAACTGTCCTCTTTACACCAGATTCAATAGAGGTGTATGAGCAAATACCTGAATTTTCATTTACTATGGATTATGTAAATGGTTTATTTCAGTATTATTTATCTAAGATAGTGGGACTTAGTGGGCCGTTGAAAGGCTTGTTATTTGTGAGTGTGATATTGGTATTAACATCTATGGTATCTAATATTATGCGTTTTCTTTCGCAGAATATCCTTGTGAATATGAGGACAAAGATAATGACCCAGGTGCGAGAGGATCTATTCTTTAAGATATCACAGTTACATGTGGGATATTTTCATAACCAGAGAAAAGGTGATATTCTCTCGAGTGTTTCGAATGATGTGAATGAGGTGCAAAATAGTATTGCTAGTAGCTTCCACATTATATTCAGGGACCCACTATTGGTTATAGGATTTATGATTGGACTATTTTATATGTCGCCTCAGCTTACTATTATAACGCTTGTGACTCTCCCTATATCTGCTTTTGCCATAGGGGCTATTACTCGAAAGTTAAGAAGGGGGGCAGTTAAGACTCAGACTTTAATGGGGCGTATAGTTAGTCATTTTGAAGAGGCTATATCAGGAGTAAGAATCATAAAGGCCTTCAATGCTCAGTCTTATGTGCGAAAGCATTTTGATAGTACAAATATGGAACACAGGGACCTGAGCCGTTCAATCTATGCGCGTCAGGAAATGGCATCGCCAGTATCTGAGTTTCTTGGTATTGCGGTAGCAGCATCTATCCTATTCTTTGGAGGGTGGTTGCAGTTGCAGGGCAAGCTAGATATGACTCTGCCTGAATTTATCGTTTATATCGCCTTCTATTGGAGAGTCTTAGAGCCTTCAAAGGCAATAGCTAGTGCCTATGCGAAAATTCAAAAGGGGCTAGTTTCAGGAGAGAGGATCTTTAGCATATTGGATGTTGAGCAAGAGATTAAGAATAAGGAGAATCCTATAGCCTTGAATAGTTTTAATGAGAAGATAGAGTTCAGGAATGTATCGTTTAAATATGGAAGTGAGCCAGTGATTGACAATGTTTCATTCGAGGTCAATAAGGGACAAATGATAGCATTAGTAGGTCCTTCAGGGGCAGGAAAGTCTACATTAGCCGATCTTCTCCCTCGATTTTATGATGTGAAGGAAGGAGCTGTACTTTTAGATGGTCATAACATTAAAGATTATGATTATAAGGATCTTATATCAGTTATGGGTATAGTTACACAAGAGGCTATTTTGTTTAATGATACTATTTATAACAATATCTGTTTTGGAATGGAAGGGCTTACTCCGGAGGATGTTCAAAGAGCAGCTCGAATCGCAAATGCAGAAGAGTTTATAAAGCAGATGCCTCAAGGTTATGAAACAAATATCGGAGATAGGGGAGCGAATCTTTCTGGTGGACAGAGACAGCGCTTAGCTATTGCACGCGCAGTGCTTAAAAATCCTCCAATTTTAATTCTGGATGAGGCGACCTCAGCACTAGATACAGAAAGTGAGAAACTAGTACAAGATGCGCTTACAAATCTAATGAAAAATAGAACATCTATAGTGATAGCACATAGGCTATCGACGATAAAGCATGCAGATCAAATTATTGTTCTACAAAAGGGTAAGATAGTAGAACAAGGAGAACATAATGAATTAATAAACAAAAATGGACTATATTCGCATTTGTGTGAATTACAGGCCTTTAATTAGTAATCCGTATGAAAGAATTGACTTTAAACAAAATTTTTGAAAAATCAATAAAAGAGAACTGGGATAGACCGGCCTTATCTGATTATAAGGGCGTCACATTATATTATCGTGACCTGGCAAGAAAGATAGAGAAAATACATATAGTTTTTGAGAAGTGTGGGGTAGTCAAGGGAGATAAAGTCTCAATATGTTCAAGAAACCAGTCAAACTGGGCAGTTGCATTTTTAGCATCTCTAACTTATGGTGCAGTTCCAGTACCTATTCTACATGAGTTCAAGTCAAGTAATATCCACCATATAGTAAATCACTCTGAATCGAAGGTGTTATTTGCTGGGGATATGATATATGAGGATCTAAATCAGGCGGAGATGCCAAACTTGGAGGCTATTATTTTATTGACGGATTTTGAGCTAGTATACTCTGCAAATACGAAAATAGTAGAGACTATAGAGCACCTTAATGAGTTATTTGGTCAAAAATTTCCAAAGAGTTTCTCTCCGGAGTCTTTAAACTATCACGAAGGGCAACCAGAAGAGTTAGCTATGATAAACTACACTTCTGGAACCTCAGGTTTCTCAAAGGGAGTAATGATTCCTTATAGGGCACTACACTCAAATATATTATTTGCAAAGGAAGTAGAGCCACATATGAATAATCAAAGTAACTGTGTTGCTATGTTGCCGACAGCTCACATGTATGGAATGATGTTTGAGTTCTTGTTTGAGATGGCGGTAGGAGCACATGTTCACTTTCTGACTCGTCTGCCAACCCCAAGAATTATACTAGAGGCATTTAGTGAAGTGCGCCCAGATGTGATAATCGCAGTACCATTGATTATTGAGAAGATATACAAGAAGAAATTAGAACCACTTATTTCACGTAAGGTTCTCAAGGTGTTATTGAAAACTCCAGTGATAGATCAGAAGATTCATAAGAAAATAAATTCTGAATTGGAGAACACTTTTGGAGGGAAATTTAGCGAGGTAATCATAGGCGGAGCAGCATTTAATAGAGAAGCGGAATCATTTTTTAAGAAAATAGGCTTTAGATACACAGTTGGTTATGGAATGACGGAGTGTGGACCTATCATCTCTTATTCTCCGTGGAGCGAGGCGAGATTATTTTCTTGTGGTAAAGCAGCTCCTAGGATGGAAATAAAGATTGATTCTGCAGATCCAGCAAATCAACCGGGAGAGATTATGGTAAAGGGAGACAATGTTTTTCTAGGTTACTATAAAAATCCTGAGGCAACTCAAGAAGTACTAGGTCAAGACGGGTGGTTCAGAACAGGAGATTTAGGTGTAATGGATGCAGACGGATTTCTTTACATTAAAGGAAGAAGCAAGAGTATGATTTTAGGCCCTTCAGGTCAGAACATATACCCTGAGGAAATAGAGAGTGATATAAATAATATGACTTATGTGCAAGAATCGCTGGTGGTAGAGGATCGTGGTCGTTTAGTAGCTTTGATATATCCTGATATGGAACAAGTAGAGAATGAAAAATTAAGTAGTGCAGAGCTGCTAGCGAAATATAATAGTGAATTAGCAGAGGTTAATAAGTCACTTCCAGTCTATTGTAGAATAGCATCTGTAGAAATTTTTCCAGAAGAATTTGAGAAGACACCAAAGAGAAGTATTAAAAGATACCTATATCAGAGAAATGCAAATTAATAAAGAAAATATGAGTGATAGCGAATTAAAATTCGATAGAAGCTATATGGATATGGCTAGAATATGGTCAAAGAATTCCTATTGTGTAAGAAGGCAGGTAGGTGCATTGATCGTTAAGGAGAGAATGATAATTTCAGATGGTTATAATGGAACTCCTTGTGGATTTGAAAATGTATGTGAGGATGAAAATGGGGTAACAAAACCTTACGTCCTACACGCTGAGGCAAACGCTATCACAAAAGTAGCAAAGACACATAATTCGAGTGAGGGGGCTACTCTTTATGTTACTGCAGCTCCTTGTGTGGAGTGCGCAAAACTAATAATACAGGCAGGTATTATTAGAGTTGTATACAGCGATGAGTATAAAGTCACTGATGGATTAGAACTGCTAAAACGAGCAGGAATTACAGTTTTCAAAATACAGTAGTATAAATGGATACAGCAAAAGCATTTTTTAAGAATCTTCTTCTTGTCATATTATCTGTAACTATTACTTCTTTGATTACATCAAGATGTAGTAAGAATTCCAGAGAAAAGAATATTAACTCAAGTGAATGGGCAAAGCTGGAGCTAGTCTTAAAATACTTGGATTTAAAGTATGTAGATACTATTGATCGAAATAAAATAACAGAGGAAATACTTCCAGAATTACTATCCAAACTAGATCCACATACCACCTATCAGCCACCAGTCGATAGGGAGGAGTCAGTGAGCCAGTTACAAGGTGATTTTGAAGGGATAGGAATCGTTTTTAATGTTCCTGAAGATACTGCAACTGTCATAAATATTATCGTAGGAGGACCATCCGAAAAGGCAGGTTTACAGCAGGGAGATAAAATCCTTAAATTAGATGGACGTACTGTGGCAGGAGTAAAATTCGCT
Organism: uncultured Muribaculaceae bacterium; assembly: GCA_964369605.1. Classification (GTDB taxonomy): domain Bacteria; phylum Bacteroidota; class Bacteroidia; order Bacteroidales; family UBA932; genus CAYJFD01. Next base: position 64,406 of record CAYJFD010000006.1, read on the forward strand.
CAGGATTCTCTAGTTAGGTCGATGAAAGGCCCTGCAGGCTCAAAACTCAATATGCTAGTATTAAGAGATGGAGAGGAAGTCTCTTTTGAGATAACAAGAGATAAAATCCCACAGCACTGTATTGATGTATCGTATATGTTGAACGATACTACGGCCTATATAAAATTATCTAAGTTTTCCCGTTCAACTCATGAAGAATTCAAGCAACATGCTAAAAAAATGAGCGAACAAGGGATGAAGAAGTTAGTCTTTGATTTAAGAGATAATACAGGCGGTTATCTTGATCAAGCTCTCTTATTAGGAAATGAATTTCTGGAGAGAGGCGATACTATCGTTTATATTAAAGGTGAGAAATGGCCAAGAAAGGATTATATCGCTGATGGTAAGGGTTCTTATCAGGATGTAGAATTAGTGGTACTAATAAACGAGAACACAGCATCATCCAGTGAAATATTCTCAGGTGCTATTCAGGATAATGATAGAGGAACGCTATATGGAAGAAGATCTTACGGAAAAGGCTTAGTGCAAGAGCCTATCATTCTGCCTGATAATTCAGGACTAAGATTAACAGTTGCTCGTTTCTATACCCCAGATGGTCACTCTATTCAACGTCCTTATCACGACACGATAGATGATGGTTATTTATATAATCTTATAAAAAGATATAATAGCGGCGAGATGTCACAAAGGGATAGTATCCCAAGAGATCATGGCGGAATTATTCCAGATGTTTTTGTTCCTGTTGATACAGTAGGGGTAACAGACCTTTGGATAAACATTAACCGTAGAGCATTAGGAATTAAGTTCTCTTCAAGGATGGCTTCAAAATACAGAGTAGAATTACGAGAAGCTGATCAAATGAGCAAGTTAGAAGTGCTTCTTGATAAAATGAATATAGAACAGGAGTATATAAGCTACTTAAAACAGAGCGGCTTAGATGTGCCGATGGACCAGTGGAGCGAGTCAAAATACTACCTTTTACCGCAAGCTAGGGCTTTGATCGGAAGATATTCAAAACTACAAGATAATGCATTCTATCCTATACTTGGAACTATAGATCGGGACATTAGAGCCGTTATCGAGAGTGAAAATTCAAATTAAAAATAAAAGATGAAAGGAATAGTACTAGCAGGAGGATCAGGAAGTAGACTTTATCCTATAACAAAAGGCGTAAGTAAGCAAATGTTGCCAATCTATGACAAGCCGATGATTTATTATCCGATATCAGTCTTGATGCTGGCAGAGATAAGAGAGATTCTGATAATCTCAACTCCTGAGGATCTTCCTGGTTTCAAACGCCTTTTAGGCGATGGATCTGATTATGGAGTAAGATTTGAATATGCAGAGCAGCCTTCACCAGATGGTCTAGCTCAGGCCTTTATCATAGGAAAAGAGTTTATAGGTAACGATTCAGCATGTTTGGTCCTAGGGGACAATATCTTCTATGGTCGAGGCTTTAGTAGAATGCTAAGAGAAGCGCGTAGAGCAGCAGAGGAAGATTCTATGGCTACAGTTTTTGGCTATAGTGTTGCTGATCCGCAAAGATATGGAGTGGCTGAGTTTGATGAAAATGGAGTTTGTTTGTCAATAGAGGAAAAGCCCCAGAATCCTAAATCTAACTATGCTGTAGTCGGACTATATTTCTATCCAAATAAGGTGGTAGAAGTAGCAAAGAATATACTCCCTTCAGATAGGGGAGAGCTAGAAATTACCTCAGTAAATCAACAGTTTTTAGAGGATGGAGAGTTAAAGGTTCAGACTCTAAGTCGCGGTTTTGCTTGGTTAGATACAGGCACGCATGATTCACTGGCAGAAGCTTCTACCTTTATAGAGGTAATAGAAAAAAGACAAGGATTAAAAGTTGCCTCGTTAGAAGGAATCGCTTACATCAAGGGTTGGATAAGTGCTGATAAAGTCAAGGAAATAGCTCAACCAATGCTAAAGAATCAATACGGACAGTATCTTATAAAACTAATAAATGAATGAAAAAATCAATATTAATAACAGGAGGAGCAGGCTTTATAGGTTCACACTTAGTACGATTATTCGTAAATAAGTACCCAGAATATCATATAGTTAATCTAGATAAATTAACTTATGCAGGAAACCTTGATAACCTCAAAGACTTAGATTCGGCGCCTAATTATAGCTTCGTTGAGGCTGATATTTGTGATTTTCAAAGAATGCTTCAAATATTTGAAGAGTATGATATACAGGGTGTACTACACCTAGCAGCAGAAAGTCATGTAGATCGATCTATTCTAGACCCCTTTGTATTTGCCAGAACAAATGTAATGGGTACATTATCCCTGCTAGAAGCTGCTAGAAGATATTGGTCTACCTCCTTCGAAGGAAAGAAGTTTTATCATATATCAACAGACGAGGTGTATGGGTCTTTAGAGTTGGATGGAGGTTTCTTCACAGAAGATACAAGATACGACCCACATTCTCCGTATTCTGCCTCGAAGGCAAGTTCTGACCACTTTGTAAGGGCATATCATGATACTTACGGGATGCCAGTAGTTATAACTAACTGCTCTAATAATTATGGGCCATATCAATATCCAGAAAAATTAATCCCCTTATTTATAAACAATATCAGAAAGGGAATCGCACTTCCTGTGTATGGAACAGGAGAGAATGTTAGAGACTGGTTATACGTAGAAGATCATGCAAGGGCGATAGATTTAGTTTTTCATAGAGGTAAGTTAGGAGATACTTATAATATAGGTGGATTCAATGAGTGGACAAATATCGATTTAATTAAGGTTTTGATAGCTACAGTTGATCGACAGCTGGGAAGAGCAGAAGGTCATTCTTTGCCACTAATTAGTTATGTAACAGATCGTGCTGGTCATGATTTGCGTTATGCAATAGATTCAAATAAAATTAAAAAGGAACTGGGTTGGGAGCCTTCTCTACAATTCGAAGAGGGAATAGAGCTAACAGTTAAGTGGTACCTTGAAAATATAGAATAAATGAAGAGCAAAAGAATACTAGTTACTGGGGGTGCAGGCTATATAGGGTCTCATACTGCCGTTGAACTAATTCAGAGTGGCTACGATGTTTTTATAGCCGATAATTTTTATAATTCTAGTCCTGATGTAATCCGAAGAATAAAAGATATAACAGGTGTAGATGTCTCTTTTGAAGAGATCGATTGTACAGATCAGAAGAGAATGAGACAGTTATTCATCGCAAACAAGATAGATGCGGTAATTCATTTTGCAGCCTACAAGGCTGTAGGAGAGTCTGTCCAAAAACCCCTTATGTATTATCAAAATAATGTATCATCCCTTGTTAATGTCTTGTCCTTAGCGGAGGAATTTGGAGTACAGGGTTTTGTTTTCTCATCATCTTGTACAGTTTATGGTCAGCCAGACATACTACCAGTAACAGAAGAAGCTCCATTAAAGCCAGCTGAGTCTCCTTATGGAAGAACAAAACAAGTTGGAGAAAGTATTCTTGAAGACTTTGCGAAAGTAAGTAAAGGGCTAAAAACGATATCTTTACGCTATTTTAATCCTATAGGAGCTCACCCTTCATCAAAGATAGGAGAAAAGCCACAAGGCGTTCCAAATAACCTACTTCCATATCTAACTCAGACAGTTGCAGGAATTAGAGAATGCCTAAGTGTCTATGGAGATGATTACTCTACACCTGATGGCACTGCAGTGCGTGACTATATAGATGTAGTGGATTTAGCAAGAGCGCATGTAGCAGCAGTAGATCGTCTTCTTTTAAATCCAGAAATAGAGAATTTAGAATATTATAATGTTGGTACAGGTAAAGGAGTGTCAGTGTTAGGTATGATAAAGGCATTTGAAAACGCAAACAACTTAAAGGTTAACTATAAGGTAGTTGGAAGAAGAGAAGGAGATATAGAGGCAATATGGGCAGAACCTACACTTGCACAGCAAAAACTTGGATGGACAGCTAAAATATCCATAGAAGAAACACTTCGAAATGCTTGGGAGTGGGAGAAAGCATTTAATAAATCAGAAAACGAAAGTAAATAATATATATGTCAACAACACAAGTAAGGGGAAAAGACGTCTTAATAAAGCAAATCCCTGCAATAATTTATAACGCATTCACTGATATGCGAAATTTAGTTAATGCCTTGCCAGAGGAGTATAAGTCGAAGGTTGAGGTCGACTATGATAGTATACGAGGAGAGAAGGATGGTATCTCCTTAGGGATAAGAGTGGTGGAACGAAGTCCCTATTCTAAAATTCGCCTAGAAGCGGAATCAAATTCCCCTTTTCCCTTCTCTATAGAGCTCTTCTTTGACCCCGTTGGAGATGATTCTACCACATTCCATATAGAGTTAGCAGCGGAGTTAAATTTTATGATGAAAATGGTGCTAGGATCGAAATTACAAACAATGGTTGATCGTCTATCAGATCAGATAGAAAGTGCACTCGCAAATAAATAGATTTCTTAATAAAGCACCCACTCATCTCTCTCTCGATTTGAACTTGCCTCCCCAGAAAAGTTTCAAATCTTATCTTCCCACGAGAATGGATGCTAATTGAATTTTTAAACCTTAATCCAAAGGTAATAACGCAAGGCAAGAAGTGCAACCCAAAGCGTATAAATCGAATAAATTTACGATAGAACTTTTATAAAAATAGAAAAAACACCTCTAAATACTCGCTAAGAGAGATTTAGAGGTGTTTAAATTATTAGTAAACTAGACTAAAACTGAGATTCACTCACGATTCTAGCTTTTACTTTTACGATGTCATTATTATTCTCATCGACGATAGTGCCAATAATAGTTCCTAAGTGACGCGGCGCATCTACATCAGTACATTCGAAATTAATAGAATATCTCTCGTCTACATATACTGGTTTAAGATAAGTTATATCCTGAGAAATGTAGTAAGAATCTTTAGAACCTGGCCACATAGTGCCAAAGACTTTAGAGAACGCACAAGAAACAAGAACTCCTTGAACTATTTGTTTCTTAAATGGAGTAGTAGCTGCATAAGTAGGGTCGAGGTGAACCGGATTAATATCTCCTGTTAAGTTTGCAAACTTAGCAACATCATCTTGTGTGAATACCACATCGTATCTGTAAGTGTCTTTTACCTTTATCATATAAATTAAGTTTTTTGTAAAGATATGAAATATTATGTAAAAGCGCAAATAATGTTCGTTAAAATATTATAACTTTGCGGGGATATTAATATAGAAGAATGAAAGGCAAATTATACTTAGTACCCACGCCTCTGGGCGATAACATACCTACTGAGGTGATCCCCCAATATGTGTTTGATAGTATCGCTCACATAGATAATTTTATCGTAGAAGAACTACGAAGTGCAAGAAGGTTTCTAACAAAGATTGGGTTTAGGGGTAGAATTGATGAGCTATCGTTTAATGAATTAAATGAACACACTGATCCTAAACTTGCGGAGTCATACATACAAGCGCTCCTTGAAGGAAGGGATGTCGCATTGATTTCGGAAGCTGGTCTTCCTGCGGTAGCTGACCCAGGGGCCTTAGTTGTTGAAATAGCGCACAGACACGACATAGAAATAGTGCCTATGGTAGGCCCATCATCCTTAATGTTAGCATTGATGGCATCAGGAATGAATGGCCAGAATTTTGCCTTTTTAGGATATATCCCTGTTAAAACGCCACAAAGAGTGGCTTGTTTAAAATCTATGGAAAAGGTAGTTAAATCTACAGGGCAGTCTCAGATTTTTATTGAAACACCGTACAGAAATGATTCTTTGTTAACAGATATACTTAATAGCTGTGATAAAAATACAAAACTATGTATTGCAGCTGATATAACGCTTCCTTCAGCTTATATTAAGACGAAGTTGGTAAAGGAGTGGCAAAAATCAAAAATAGAAATAGGAAAAAGACCTTGCGTCTTTATAATAGGTAATTAAATAGGAAATGAAGGGAGAATTTGAAATAAAAGAGATGAAATTCTATGCGCACCATGGGTGTTTTGCAGAAGAGAAACAGATAGGAAACTATTTTATTGTAGATTTCAGTGCAAGTTATGACATGACCCTACCTGCGTCAAGTGATCGCTTGGAAGATGCCGTAAATTATCAGACTATCTATAATCTAATTAGTGAGCAGATGCAGGTATCCTCCGATCTACTGGAGCATCTAGCTAAAAGAATACTTGATAGTATTGAGAAGGAATTTCCTGAGCTTGAAAATATAAGCGTTGCAGTAGCGAAACTATATCCTCCAATAGGTGGCCAAGTAAATAGTTTTAGAGTTAAACTTACAAAATAAATATGGATAGGACTTGCGCATTTTATACACTTGGCTGTAAACTAAATTTTTCAGAGACAGCAACTATATCAAGAGAGTTCACTGAAAACCAATATAAAATAGTTGAACCAGAAGAAATCGCTGATATTTACGTGATAAATACTTGTACTGTTACAAATCAGAGTGACAAGAAATGTCGCAATATCATCCGTAAACTACACCGACAAAATCCAGAGGCACTAATAGTCGTGACTGGCTGTTATGCGGAATTAAAAAGTGATGAAATAGTAAGTTTAGCGCCAGAGGCATCAATAATCTGCATTAAAGACAAGTCTAAGGTCTTTGAAGCAGTCAAGCAGGGAATCAGCCAGCAGCAAGAAGGAAGCCATTGCGATAAGCATTCTAGATCTCAAATCTTCCCTGCATATTCCACTTCTGAACGAACAAGGTCCTTTCTAAAGGTGCAGGATGGTTGCGACTATTATTGCACATACTGTGCAATACCATTTGCAAGAGGGGCAAGTAGAAACATCCCTATTGCGCAGCTAGTAAAACAAGCAAAGGTAATAGCGCAAAGTGGGGTTTTGGAGATAGTCATTACCGGGGTCAATACGGGAGATTTTGGAAAGAGTACAGGCGAAAGTTTCCTTGATTTATTAAAGGCACTAAATGAAGTAGAAGGGATATTACGCTATCGTATATCTTCGATAGAGCCAAACCTGCTTACAGATGAGATACTTGATTGGATCGCAGCGACAGAAAAGTTCCTACCTCATTTTCATATTCCGCTACAGAGTGGAAGCGATAGTATATTGGCAGGTATGAAAAGACGCTATAATACTCAGATGTTTAGGGATTTAGTGCATAGAATAAGATGCAGGATTCCTAATGTGTTTTTAGGGATAGACGTGATAGTAGGCTTCCCAGGCGAGAGTGAGCAGTTATTTAGAGAGACTTATGATTTCTTAGAGGAGGTAGCACCGTCGTTTTTGCATATTTTCCCTTATTCAAAACGAGATAATACGATAGCTGCTAGTATGCCGAATCAAGTTTCGGAGCAGGATAAAAAAACAAGAGTACGAATATTGGAAGAACTCTCTGATAGGCTTCACGATGAATTTGTGCTTCAAAATAAGGATAGGGAAGAGTTAGTTCTATTTGAGGAGGGAAACCCTCAGAAGAATACTATCTCGGGCTATACTAAAAACTATATTAGAGTAGAAAGGCCTTATGATCCAGCTTTATTGGGTAAACTCCAGAAGGTATTTATAGATTAACTTTTTTTAACTCTTCTTGTTTAAGGAGTTCCTCCTTTATCTCTTGCATAATCTTTAACTCTTCTTCCTCTTCTTTCTTACGAGAGCGGAATAAGTTTCTAAATAGATCGCTTATAGTATCAAATTCATCTTGGTAGCTAATACCTATTCCACTACGTTGAGTGTCATCGATATAGTTTGAGTAATCATCGGCTGCCCTAGTAAAGAGTTTAGAGCGGAATTTACCTTGTTTATCTATTTTAACTTGAGCCTCAAAGTTACCCATCCAGTCGCTGCCTGTTTGGTCAGTACCTACGTTGCCATTAATCAATACCCTATTATTAAATGCTTGATAAGATACTGCTACATCGAAGATATCATTTTGACCATCTTGTCCTGGCTGGTAATTAAAGCCTAAGTCTAATGGGATACCTAACTGTCTAAATATATTGTTAAACTGATTTGCTACTATTTCTCCAGCATTTGAGTATAATATAGTAGAGTTATTAAAAATACCGGACTGCTCATCAGGCATAAAGCTATTAGACAGAAGAAGAGCCATAAACTGCTTTTGGAGTTTGTCCTCTGTGCTTAAAGCACTCTCTGTCTTACCTTTAGTTATAGGATCTAGATCAGGAATCTCGATATCAAATGCTAAAATAGGATTATCAATAGATCCCTCTAGGCTAAGCTTGCAGTCCACATCTCTTCTAGATTCGACAGCAGCACTCTCCCCAAGAAGGGTGGATACAGATGCCTTGGTACTATAAGTAGCAGTAAGATCAAGAGTTGTATTAGCGACATCTCCATTAAAAGAGATTCTTGCCCCTTGATCGATAGTGAAATTTCTTGAAGCGATACCAAGTAGAACGAAGGTATATTCTCCCTCAGAAATAGTATAGTCTCCACGTAACTCTGTTAGACCTATAGACGGATCGATTTGTAAATCTACAAAACCCTCCCCGCTACATTGGATTACATCTCCTAATTCCTTATTGATTTCTATGAATAGATTAGCATCTGGCGTAATATTAACCCTTCCAGAGATCTTAATATTTGAGTCCTCTTTTTCTTCCTCTTTATACTCGAATGTTGGATTATTAATGCGATTAAAGAAATCTGCACTTGAGTAGAATGAAAGTAGGTCAGTATTTGAGGATGCCTGTGTGCCACTAAGAGGAATATGAACCTCAGTGCCATCCTCTGTAAGTACATTTGCATTAACAGTGAGATCATTTATAGGACCATTAAGATTCACTATTCCACTAGCATAAACATCTCCATAAAACTGTGCTCCAGGTGAGTCGGATGTGTTAAAAAACATTAGTTCGTTAAATTCTAACCTAGTATCAAGCACTATATCTCTAAACACATCGTGTTTTATAAGGCCACTAAGGCTTCCTTTGTTATTTTCAGCATCTATAATACTTATGTTATTAAGTCTTATTCTATTCTGATCTATCTCGATATTTCCATCCACAACATAAGGAACTAGAGTGTAATTTGGAGTAAACCTAAGTTTATTAAGCTCTAGTTCGGAGTTAATAGTAGAAATATTTTCTAGACTACCCTTTGCAAAGAATCTTCCAGAGATATCCCCTTCTAGATCACTTACCGTACTAGCCAGAATAGGGCTTAGTGGGGTGATATTAAAATCGCGAAGAAAGACGTCAAGTTCGATCTCACTTCCAGTAGGTTTATACTTGCCAGTAAGCTCTAGTGGTCTACGGAAGTTATGTCTATTAACGAGAGAGAAATCAAAATACTTTCCGAACTCGTTCCACTGAGTCAGAACATCGAGATTTCCTAATTCATTTTCATTAAAACTTAAGTTCGAAGCATCAATATCCATTAAAATGCTAGGGCTGTCAAATATGTTAGAAATCTCACAGTCCCCTGAAAGTTTACCAGATACCTTATAATCATCAGAAATCAAAGAGTTGAGAAAACTAAGGTCAAAATTTTGCAAATCTATATCCAGAGCATCTCTAGAGTTAGTAGTCAACATCCCGTCAACCCTTAATTCCTCATTTGAACTTCCTACGATTCTGAAGTTTTTAATATTGTAGAATTGCTTCGCAATATCAATTCTAGAAGGCCTGAAGTTCCATTCAAATTCATTAATATTTAGAACAGATTCCTTAATATCAATATGAGCCATGTTAGTACTATCTGAGGAATCGGGAGTAAAGCTGATACCAGCATTAAAATCAAGGAAGTTATTATTATCT
>CAYJFD010000007.1:0-21835 GCA_964369605.1 uncultured Muribaculaceae bacterium
GCCCTAAGAGCGATAATATTTGATATAAACACATCAAAATATTCGCTTATTTTATTTTCCATTTTATAGTCCTCTAAGAATAGTAGATATTCGTCCATTTTATCTAAACTATCTATAAACTGATATGATTGAGCGATATAAACTGCCGAAAACAATAGTAGATCTTCATTCAAAGTCTTCCTGCTTTTATTAAAAATAGGCGTTGCGTGTGCTATTATTTCTTCAAAGTAGCTATGTTTGGTATAATAACTCCATAATTTTCTATTTAGCCTAATATTTTCAGGGTCCTCTTCTAGTTTCTCTAATACTAATGCTAACTCTGTGCTATCATTAATAGGATTCAGAATACTTTCATTTTTCATTGTCGTTTTACAAGTACAACTTACTGCGCTCACTATCACGAAAAATAACAGTATAATCAGGTGCTTTGGCTTCATATAGTATATTAAAATAGGTTAAAATAGGTTATCAAGGTTTCCTCTCTCTCTGAAATAAACCATAACCTTGCACAAATATAAGTAAATATATTACATTAGCTCACATTCGTATTTGCCATTTCATTAATTTACCCTTTTTGAGCAAACGGAATGTAATAAGTGAGATAAGTAGATCAGTCATATTCTAAAAATAATACCTCTATACCCAGAAAGCTAAGTAAATATTTGATTATATCATTTATAATTACGCACTTTGCGTTACGGAAAATACGTAACGTTAAATACGCCATAAAATATGATATTTGCCATAGCAAAAGAGGCTCTAGTTACAGAAATAAATTCGGGAAAATTTATCTCTAAATATAATTTAAAGGCAGCAAGTAGTGTTAACACCTCACTTGCAAAATTATTTAACGATGAATTAGTCTGCAAGACCGAAAACGGGTATATAGTCTACGATAGATTTATGGCAATATGGCTCAGGCAACAATTATTCTAATATAATGCTATATAAAAAAAGCGAGACTTGCGCCCCGCTTTAGATGTTTTCATATTTATTCATTTATCAAAATACCTTTTGACTTGTCAAAACGAAGTTCAATACTATTCAATGAGTTATCATCATGCTTAGCTGAAATAATCTCAACTCTATCATCTATGATGCTACTGTCATAATATCCATCTCGATAAATGAATAAGATCGTATCTGCATACTCGGTAGCTCCAGCTAATACCTTCTCTAAATCAGATACTTTAGGCCGTTTATCTTCTCTCTTACAAATACAACGAGGAAGCTGCGATAAACAGATAATAGTAATACTAAACTCAGTGGCTATTGATTTTAGTGACTTTAATAATTCATCACCTTGCATAAGTTGCATATAGTCAATAAAAACGACCTTTACACATTCATTCTCACACAAGCGTCTGACTTTAATACGTAGGTATTCAATATCTATGGCAGGATTATCATCAATATATAATGGTAGCTGCTGCAACGCAATGTTGTGTTTTTCTAAACGTCCGATAAGTTGTATCGCTGCCAACTCCAGCGAGAATATCGCAACTGGTATATTATTTCCTCCTGCATACTCTACAGTTAATGAATTCATCAGGGCAGTCTTTCCCATAGCTGGTCTGCCTCCTATAACAACTAAATCAGATACTCTCCAAGTATCCGTGAGTGCGCTAATTTTGCTCGTATATACTTTACTCATAATAAGATTATTTATAATAATCTACAAAGTAAATAACTTGTTATGCTAAATAATGACATATTGGACTTATAAGTAATAGAGCAAGTCTATATTTTTGAATTTCAAATAATCAAAGATAGTACCTAAATATATAATAATGAAACTTTGTTAGCTTGTCTAATATTCGTACTTTTGTACTATTCATTAGAGAAACAGTAAAATGAGGCTTTGGTCAAAGATTAAGATAAATAAACAGATAGCGATGATGCTTGTGGGGGTATTTACATTTATAACCCTACTATTTTTCTTGCTTGATATCCTCACGACCAAGGATGTACTATCCTTTAAAGGCATAGCGATAGAAATCGCGAATTCAGTACCATATATTATATTTATCTCCTTAGTAAACTATAAACTTGTATATTACTTTAATTATTCAAAATGGTTAACTAAACATCAGGGAGTTAGAGTGACACTAGAGATATTCTACTTAATACTATTATCATCTAGCCTAGTCGCTATAGCAAATGCCCTTCACTTTAATATAGGAGAAGAACTTGAAGAATATTTACTCAGCCAAGAATTCATTATCTCAGCTGTGGCAGCTATCTTAATAAATACCTTTATAGTAACCATCCTAGAATTCTATTTTCAGATAAAAAAGAATGAAGCTTTATTAAGAGAAAACCTGGAAATGCAGTACATACAGCTAAAAGGACAGATTAATCCTCACTTCTTATTTAATGGCCTAAATAACCTGATTTCTCTAATAAACAAAGATTCAGATCAGGCCATAGAATATACCAAAAGATTATCTGAAGTGTACCGTTATGTACTAACACACGACGAGAAAAAATTAATACACCTTCACGAAGAATTAGAATTTATCTCATCATACTTTGAAATTCTAAAAATAAGACATGGTGATAATCTAAGTTATCAAGTTGACATCCCTAAAGCTGACCTTACTAAATTTATTCCTCCTATGTCACTTCAGCTACTCGTTGAGAATGCTGTTAAGCACAATGCCATTACAAGTTCCAAGCCCCTTCTTATTTCGATTAGTAGCGTCCAAGGCTCTCTAAGTGTTAAAAACAATATCAATTCAAGAACCAGTATAGAGAAAAGCACTAGTAAGGGTCTAGAAATGTTACGTAAGAAATATCAACTAGTAACAGAGAATAAGTTGAATATCATTAAAGAGGAGAAATTCTTCATAGTTAAACTACCACTAATATGAGAGTTGTAATAATAGAGGATGAGATCCTAGCACAGGAAGAACTAACTAGACTGCTAGTAAAAAACTTCCCGGACATCGAAATAGATGCTACACTGGATAGCGTTGAAGATAGTATTAAATGGTTTAATCAAAATACCACTGATCTCATTTTTATGGATATCCATCTAGCCGATGGAATAAGTTTCGATATATTTGATGCAGTTAATATAGATATACCTATCATATTTGCAAGTGCTTATGATCAATACGCTATTAAGGCATTCGATGTAAATGGAATAGCATATATTCTCAAGCCGATAGATGAACATAAACTCGTAGAGGCTGTCCAAAGATATAAAAAACAAACCTTAGATAGCGTAATGCTAGCTAATATCCTTGGAAAGTTTAAAGAAACACCGAAGTACAAAACTCGCATTTTAGTAAAACTTGGAGACCAGATAGACTTCATAAACATCAGCGAAGTAGCATATTTCTACGCAGATGAAAGGATAACATTTCTTGTTCAAAATGATGGCAAACGCCACATCGTGGATAACAGTATAGAGGCCCTTGAGGCGGTACTAGATCCTGCGACTTTCTTCAGAGTCACCAGAGGCTGTATCTGCTCCATATCTTCCGTAAATAAAGTTTCAAAACACTTTAATAGCAGATTAAAACTTACACTAATCCCTGAGTATGAGAAAGAAATACTAATTAGTAGAGTAAAAGTACAAGAATTCTTAAAATGGCTTGACGGAGAATAGGTATTTCACCACCAAAATTCTTAAATTTGTACACTAAATAATAACATTCACCCGAAAACAATTACATATACCATACTCACACTCTATATTTGCACTCTAATAAAAAAATAAAATGAAAAAGATAATTATCGCCCTCGCAGCCTTATGCTTAACATTTGCAGTAAGTGCACAAGAAGTACAAGAAACACAAACAAAATCATATAAACGTGGCTTTCAACTTAGCTTCATCTCGCCTATCGGCACAAATGGAATAGAGTCAAATCTTTATACAAATGCCTTTTCCCTAAATATCTTAGGTGGATATAGCAGTGCAAATACAATTTTCGAATTAGCCAGTCTTTATAATATAAATACAAAATTCACAAGTGGCCTACAGATCGCTGGTCTTATTAACTATACAAAAGACACTAGATATCTAATGCAAATCGCAGGTATAAATAATATTGCAACAGAAGCGAATGGAGTGCAGATAGCAGGCCTAAATAATATAGCAAAGGAAGTAAATGGAGTACAGGTAGCTGGTTTAGTAAATATAGCAAAAGAAGTGAATGGAGCGCAGGTAGCCAGTATATTCAACTATACAGATAAACTTAATGGTGCTCAGTTTGGTTTAATAAATGTAGTAAATGATAGTAAAAATGGCGCCCCTATAGGCTTAATAAACATTGCAAGAAAGGGTGGAAAATATGAATTCGAGATAGGTGTATCTGAGACTTTAAACACATCAGTAGGTTTTAAATTCGGAACAGATCACTTCTACACCATCCTATCAGCGGGTGCAAACTACCTACATCAGCCTATAAATTATGCAGCAGGACTAGGTTTTGGTACCCATATCGACTGGACTGAAGACTGTGGAAATCAAATAGAAGCTATCGTATACGCACTATCAGAAGGACTAGAATTTGACGCAAGCAAACTAAACCTACTTACACAGTTAAGATTTACCTTCTCAAAACAATTCGGTAATTTCTTCAAGGTATATGCTGGTCCAGTGGTAAATTTGACTATCTCACAGTACACAAACCCAAATACTGGAGAACTAGGAAGCAGCCTAGCACCATGGTCACTATGGCAAAATGATAGCGATAAAACGCGTCTAAACGCTTGGCTCGGACTAGTAATAGGAATTAGAATATAAGATAAACAATAGCTTAATAATGACAAAAAAGAGAATTTTATTTGTGTGCCTTGGCAATATCTGCCGCTCTCCCTCAGCAGAAGGAGTATTTCGAGCAATCGTAGAACGCGAGGGCCTTGAAAACGAAATAGAAATCGATTCCGCTGGTCTGTTAGACTACCACAAAGGGAATCTAGCTGACCCTCGAATGCGCAAGCACGCACTTGCTAGGGGCTACGATTTAACACACAGATCTCGACCTGTCATACTTGAAGATTTTGATAATTTTGACTACATCGTGGCTATGGATCACGAAAATGTGAAGGGACTTTTAGCACTTGCTCCAGAGAAGAAAGCTAAGATATCCCTTTTAGCCCGATATTGCTGTAAGCATAAAACCGATATAGTACCCGATCCTTACTACGGAGGAGCAGATGGATTTGAGTATGTTCTAGATTTATTAGAAGACGCGTGCGAGAATCTATTGAAAACGATTCATAGTTCATAATATGAGTACCAGGGAGCGCATTATAGAGATCATTAGATCAGGTCTTTATAAGAATTATTCTGAGATAGTCTCAAAAGAAGTTCTAAGCATAGGCCCTGAGGCTCTCGAAGAGCTTTACTTATTAGCAACAGATAATAAATTAATGCTCCCTAAGAGTAAGAAAGACTTTATCGTTTTTAGAAGTGCATACGTCCTAGAATATATCTACTTTAATTCTCCTCAGTATTTTGAGCCATTTATTCCACGTCTAATTATAGATTACTGTAGCTGTGAAAATGCAAGTGTACAAAGGATATTCTCAAAGATGTTAGCGCACATAATTAAATCAACTCAGCTTACCGATATAGAAGCAGACCGTATCGCACAAGCTAGTGTAGAGTGGATATCAAAACAAGAGACTAAGGTCGCAGTAAAGGTTTGGGTTATGTCCATTCTGGTGCAGATTAAATCTCAAGTAGACTGGCTTGAGGAGATATGGGAAGACCTAGAAGATATGTTAAAAAGTACTGCATCTGCTGGCCTTCTTGTTAGAATAAAAAGAAAGTGGAAATAAGATGAAGATTCAATACGCCTCAGACCTACATTTAGAGTTTCTAACTAATTCAGCATTTATGAAAAATTATCCACTAGAAGTAGTGGGTGATATATTACTCCTTTGCGGAGATATTAATTACCTTCGAGAAGATGGTAACTATGAACATCCATTCTGGGACTGGGCATCTGCAAACTACAAGCAAGTTATAGTTGTTATCGGAAATCACGAACTATATAATTCATTTGATATAAGCCATCTAAAAGAGGGTACAAAAATCCCTATCAGAGAAAACGTAGCTTATTACTACAACACAGTAATTAGTATTGAAGATATAGATATAATCGCATCTACTCTTTGGTCTGAAATAAGTCCAAGAGAGGCCCAGATTATACAAAAAAGAGTTTCTGATTTTAGAAGAATCCTAGACATCAAAATCCCCCTTTGCGTCGAAAGATTTAATAGTGAACATCATAAATGTATTGCCTTTATAAAAAAGGCAGTATCAGAATCAAAAGCTAAGAAAATAATAGTAGCCACTCATCATCTACCTACCACTGCGGTAGCAGCACCCGAGTTTCAATCAAGTTCTATGAACAGTGCCTTCGTTTCTGAGCAAAGAGAATTCATAGAGTCTAGTAAAATTGACTACTGGATCTACGGACACTCCCATCGTAATATAGAGGCCAAATTAGGCCACACTACCCTACTAACAAATCAACTCGGCTACGTAGCCCACGAAGACTACAGCTCCTTCAAAAGAAACAAACACATCGAAATATATACAAAATAATAACCTAAAATTATAATAAAGTTTTTGTAATACTTGCTTATTATTATTATATTTGACATACGTAAATTATAAATAAGATGTTTGCACATTATTATATATCTAAAATTTCACTAAAGAGGTTCTTAGCTGGCATTGCCATTTTGAGCTAAGGATATCGATTCTTAGCTTTTAAAAAGGGTCACTTTTCAACTCAAACTTTGTGGTTAAACTAATTAAGTATAATACGTATGAAAAAAAAATTAATAGCCTTTATGTTATTGTCACTTTCACTAATAGTGACGGCGCAAACTGAAGCCAAAACAATAAAAAATGACGCACAAGTATTACCTCAAACTGGAGATCTTGCGATTGGATTAGATATATTACCCTTCTTTGATTATATAGGTAATATGTTTAATAGTAGTACGGATAACACCCTAGATTTTGGAAGACAAAATCTGCGTTTAAGATATTATTTAGCACCTAACACTGCGATTCGTTTTAATTTTTTGGTAGATAGAAACACTAAGAATAATTTTGAGTATGTAGCAAATGATGCAACATACTCAGAAAATAGTAATTCAATTGATCTTCTTACTGATAAACTTACGACTACTCAGAGTAATATTGAATTATTAGTTGGCCTACAGAAAAGCAGAGGGTATGGACGTATATTAGGTTTTTATGGAGCACAAATAGGATATGAATATGGCCGTATAAAAGAGAAGTATTCCTATGGAAATGAGATGTCTATTTCAAATCCACGACCTAGAACTAATGATTTTAATACGCCAAGCACTGTATCTAGAGTTTATGAACGCACATTGGAAGTAGATCATGGTTCGACTAATATTATTAAAGCTGGAGTTTTTGCAGGGGTTGAATATTATTTTTCGCCAAAAATCTGTATCGGAGGAGAAATAAATTTAATGTATAGTTATACAATTTATGGTGAGACTAGTACAAGTTCAGAACGTTATGATGGGGAAAAGGTTGTCTATGAAGGAGTTAAAACCCCTAAAGATAATCAGCACTCATTTGAAACATTTAGTCCAGGTGCGTACGCTGGAATATATTTAATGTTTCATTTTTAATAAATAGAAAAAATTCACTTTATATGGCAAATTTAGAATCACTACAAGAAGATATCTTTACTAGGTATCAACATTATTTCAAAAAATTAGGAATTGATAATAATAGTGGGATTTGGGAAAATCAGGATACAAAATTAAGATTTGCAACTATGCCACATATTGGAAATGAATATCATAATGCAACTACAAAAATACTTTTTGTAGGAATGGATATTGGCAAAGATGAAAGCAATCAAGAAAATAAAATACAATCATTTGAAGAACGACACGATTCGCTATGTGCTAGACCAAGAAATCCACATATGTTTGGGACTTATATGGAGGCACTATATTTCCTTCGCCCACAAATATGGGATGCCGTATTTGAGCGATATAAGAATAGAACAAATCAACGAGCACTAGAATCAATATTAAAAGAGTATCCCGAAGTTTCAGAATTAGGGCGCTATTTTTCACTGACAAATTTCCATAAATTTGTTACACTAGGAAGAATTACGCGATCAGGCGATGAGAATAGGCAAAATTATAATATCGCTGATCTTACTTACAAAATATTCTGTGATGAAGTCGAAATCTTAAAACCTAATATAATTTGGTTTCAAGGACATAAACTATCCTGCGAGAAATATCAAGAATTAGCAAATAATGGGTATGATGTTTATGTTGCATATCACCCTGCTGTAAGAGGACGTTGTATATTTGGAAGAAGGCCAGCATATATTAAATCTGTTATAGAAGATAGTACTGACCCAATCAGGCGAAAATACACTTCACAAAAATAATGCCTTCGTTTCTGAGCAAAGAGAATTCATAGAGTCTAGTAAAATTGACTACTGGATCTACGGACACTCCCATCGTAATATAGAGGCCAAATTAGGCCACACTACCCTACTAACAAATCAACTCGGCTACGTAGCCCACGAGGACTACAGCTCCTTCAAAAGAAACAAACACATCGAAATATAAGCAAGTATTAGATACTCTCTATTTTCTTGATTATTTCTATTTAGTGCATAGTTATATGAACCTAAATCATAAATAGTAACTTCATTTTTATACAAGCTCAGAATGTCTTTAAATGTGTCAATCGAAGGTACACCATTATTTCTATATGAAATCACAATAAAAAAGGGGAAGCGGACAGAAGTGGACAACGTTTTAAATTAAACACCCACTAAAGTATCATTTGAGATCTTTAGTGGGTGTTTAATTTGCTAAATATTATAGAAAGGTTATTTTGTTCTTAGTACAGTATTTAAAATCTTACCATTCTTATCTATAAAAAAGATTTTAAGGTCTTCTTCTGAGGCAGAGAATATGGAGAATCCTGGTTTATTACTGCAGAATTGAGTTCCTTCCACTGGGTTAACATCTCTAGATAGTGATGCAGAGCTATTCACTATGTATTCGATGTCAGAGTCTTCTCTTTTGATATGTTGGAAATTATGAATGTGTCCACATATATATGCATCTACATTATATTTTCTTAGGATTGGATCTAATCTAGCTTGTAGATCTGTTCTTTCAGTCGGATTTTTATAAGTATCCGCATATATAGGGTGATGTCCCATTACTACTGTCCAAGTAGCATTATTATCTTTAAGTACATCTTCTATCCACTTTAATTGGTCCTCCATACTTTGTGAAGAAACATTACTGTATTTCTCTTCCTCATTACGATATTTGTCGATAAGTGGAGCCGTATCAATATAGAGTAATCTCAGTGTTGCTCCTCCTTCTAATTCATAATACTGAGTATAATAGTGATCTTGCGCCCTCCAACGACGACTCACTTCCTTGTAATTAAAAAACGCCTCAGTATTTCCTTGCCATTCGTGATTTCCTAGTATCGCAAACCATTCTATCATAAGCTCAGGATGAGAGTATATTAATTCATAGTTCGTCATCCATAGTGGGTCATTAACGCTTGTGATTCCATCAAAATGATGAATATCACCTAGAGCAGCTACGAACTCTATATCTACAGATTCAGCGATCTCTCCCATTTTTTCAGCTATAGGTTTTTGATCATAATAACCATTTCTGCCAAAGTCAGAACCGATATAAAAGTTGAATCTATCTTCAGTCTCCTTTTCTAATTTATTAATTTGAGCAAAACCATTAAATGAGACTAAAACAGCTAGTAGTAAAATTATTTTTTTCATTTTTATCTATTAATTTATTTTATTAAAAAGTAATTCTTAGGCCGATATTAAATCTTGGACCATAGAATTCTGATTGCATAGTTAATTCTTGACTTCCTTGGTAATAGCGAAGAGGCTGATTCAGAAGATTAGTTGCATCAGCAAATAATACATATCTTTTTGCAAATGTGAAACTAGCATTAACATCTAAGTAATTTACTGCTCCATAGTACTTATCTTCATATACAACATCACTAAATTCATCGATAAAGCTACTTGCATAGTTATATGATACACGAACACTAAATCTGTCATTATCGTAATATAAGGATGCGTTTGCAATATGCTTAGGAGATCCAGGAAGAGATAGATTTTCATTTGATACTGGATTTCCGTTTATATCCTCTCTTTCGATATTAAAATTAGTTATTCTTGATGCAGTATAAGTATAGTTAGCGTAAATTCCCATATCTTTTAATGCTGGTGCGATAAATGATAAATCTCGTTGTAAACTAGCTTCAAATCCTAATAGGCTTGCATTTCCCCCATTAATAGGAGTTTTCACCTTGTCATAAGTATGTCCATTTACAGTCTCATCTCTTAAAGTAGTCTCTACGATAAAATCATTAATATCTTTATAATAGACACCTAAGCTGATTTGACCAAATTTTGGATAATAATATTCTAAACCTAGATCGATATTATTTGAAGAAGTAGACTCAAGACCTGGATTACCCATTTCTAACTCATTATCTGCTGTATTAACAGCCCAATAAGATATAACATCTTGATAGTCTGGGCGTGCAATAGTCTTAGTGTAAGAAGCTCTAAGGACTAGATTTTTTGAAGCATCATAACGTAGGAGTAATGAAGGAAGTATATCCCAGTAATTATTTTTTGTCTTTGCAGTCCATGGAATATTTCCATCTTCCCAACCATTCATAGGGTCTTCAGAATCTAACATCACTCCCCTATTTTCTAAATAAGTTCCTTCTGCACGTATACCAGCTGTTAAAGAGAATTTATCACTTATTTTTTGATCAAAACGTACGAATGCTGAATATACATCTTCTCTAGCTTGATAGTTATCACCCATTTCTTCTGGGTTTAAAGTTTTATCAAAACTTGCAGAGTTTAGGTTAAGTGCACCTAGTGCCGTATTTGAAACAAAGCTACCTACTTTATAATTACCAGCTAAATAGTTTGCGCGTACAGGATTTGATAACTGTCCTAGCATATTACTATTGAAAGCTGCTTGATCAACTGGTGAATAATCATAAAATCTAATATCTACGTATTTCGTTTTACTAACTACTTTACCACCTAACTTAACTGAACCAGTATTAGAACCTATTAAGATAGGAATATTATAATTTACACGAGCTTTAAGGTCTTCTTCTGCGATATTTTTATGTGACTCAGTTAGTTCATCTAGTTCATATTCACCATTTGTAATATCCATAATATCTGGATTTACAGCAGTTAGAATAGGTTGACTCATATTTGAATAATCAGGTGAGAATTGAACATCTTTTGTTGAATAAGCTATATAACGCTCATCTGGACGCTCCTCACTAGCTCTTGCATAAGATAAATTCCAGTCTAATAGTGAAGATCCAAATATGTGTTCTCCATTTAGAGATAGATCAAGAGTCTGTTGACGTTCAAGACGAGTATTCTTTACATCCGATGAACCACCCTTTGTTTGGTAGATGACTTTTTCTGCCATACCCGTTTCATCTATATCTTTTAATCTTAATCTATATCTATTTTCCCAGTCATTTCTACGGTTATAGATACCTTTAAAATCAATCTTATGTTTAAGGTTAAATTTATAATCCATAGATACTGAATAGCTCTGACGTTCTCTTTGAACATAATATTGACGAATCTGATAATCTGTAACATAATCATTACCATTTTCGTCTTTTGCCCACTCGAATTCAGTATTATCTGAACCTATTCTATTATTTGAATATGAGGCAGCAACGATGAAACCTAATTTATTATTTATTCTATCACCATAGGTAAAAGATCCATTATACTGAGGTTTAGCGGAGATAGCGTGTGTTCCTGTTCCTAAAGTAGCCGTAAAAATTCTTCCTGAAGGGCTATTCTTTGTAATCAAGTTAACAGCGCCACCGATAGCATCTCCATCCATATCTGCTGTAACTACTTTATTTACTACTATGGTTTGAATCATATCTGAAGGTACTAAGTCTAGCTGGACGCTACGTGCATCTCCCTCGGCCGATGGCATTCTGTTTCCATTTACAGTTACAGAACTAAACTGAGGAGATGTACCCCTCACTTGACCGAAACGGGCCTCACCCTGATCATATTGAACATTAATTCCTGAAATTCGCTTCATAGCATCACCTATATTTGCGTCAGGGAAACGTCCTACTTGGTCAGCAGAAACAACATTTCTTAGATTGCTACTAGAACGTTGATAGTTCACTGCTCTTTGGTAACTTTGAAATCCAGCAGAAACTGAAGATTCATCTAATTCGATATCTGATGCGTCTAATTTAAAGTTAAGCTCGACGGTGGTATTTTTCTTTAAAGTTACAGTTTTTTGAACTTCTTGATAGCCGATATAAACGACCATAACCTCTACCTCTCCTTCAGGTAGACGAGTTATAATATAGTGTCCATCTACGTCAGTTGAAACACCTATTGTAGTTCCTTTTATTACTACAGATGCTCCAGGAAGGGCCTGTCCATCTGAATCTGTAATCTTTCCACGCAAAATAGAGTTGGCATTTTGGGCAGTTAAGGACATAGAAAATAATAAGCACATTATTAAATGTGCTGAAAAAAGTAATTTTTTCATTAAATTAAATTTAGAAATTGATTAATATATCTCTACCAGTTTTACTTCATTAAAAAGTGTTATCTGGTTTTTTACATCTTTTTTTGATTCAGTTAGAAGTTCTTCAAAGGCATCTAAATCATCGATGTCAACCAACGATATAGCAACACGAAGAACATGGGCATAAGAATCTAAATCTTCAGTAGTTAATTGTTTTTGTTTTGATTTTTTTGTAAAATATTTCTCGATCGAGCGAACTGAAGAATAGATCTTTGGATGTTTTATTTGAATAGTTGTCGAAGCATCTCCCGAAGAAACTTGATCTTTCTTTAAATAAGTAGCTTTCATTAACTCTCTTAATGCTGAAATCTTTGGAGTAAACTTAGTATTTTGATACGAAGCACAAAGGTTATCTAACTCTGCTTCATTTACTGTAGAATAGTACTCCCATGTACTAGGAGATGAAGATGAATCAAATTTATCAGTGTTGGAGGCGTTAAGTGATAATTTAGAAACGACTAAAATAGCCAGAAGAACAGAAAATTTTAATACTTTTTTCGACATCATATTATATTTTAATTATTTACGTCACAAAAGTATAACTACTATGTTACAAAAATATAACAGTTTAGTTAACAGTCTGTTAATCCAAGCTGCATAATTTCTATAAAGACTTTGCGGCAGGTGCCAAAGGAGGGTTCCTGATGGTTGGTTTTGGATAACTACTAAATTATTGACATTTAATTAGTTGCATATTTTCAATATAGAAAAAGAACAAATAAACTTGTATAGTTTTGGATTCTTAACTATATTGCAGGGTTAAAAACGTTATAATAACAAATTAAATATATAATTATGCAAATCGTAAATATTCACGCTCGTGAAATACTTGATTCACGAGGAAATCCAACTGTAGAGGTTGAAGTACGTACCCTTTCTGGCGCTTTTGGCCGTGCTGCTGTTCCTAGTGGAGCTTCCACTGGAGAACACGAAGCACTAGAATTACGTGATGGGGATAAAGGTCGTTATCTAGGAAAAGGTGTTGAAAAAGCAGTTAGAAGTGTTAATGAAGTTATCGCTCCTGCAATCGTAGGCTTTGATGTATGTGATCAAGTAGGTATAGATCGTGCTATGATAGAACTTGATGGAACAGCTACTAAGGCTAACTTAGGCGCAAATGCTATTTTAGGTGTATCATTAGCTGTAGCACACGCTGCTGCAAACTATTTTGGAATGCCTCTTTATCGTTATATTGGTGGAGTAAATGCAAAAACTCTTCCTGTTCCTATGATGAATATTATCAATGGAGGTTCTCACTCAGATGCTCCTATCGCATTCCAAGAATTTATGATTCGTCCAGTGGGTGCGCCTACTTTCCGTGAAGCTATTCGTATGGGTGCTGAAGTTTTTCACGCATTAAAGAAGGTACTTCACGATCGTAATCTATCTACTGCTGTAGGTGATGAAGGTGGTTTCGCTCCTGCATTAAATGGAACAGAAGATGCTGTTGAATCTATACTTAAGGCTATCGAATTAGCTGGTTACAAGCCTGGTCGTAAGTCTGAAGGCGGTGATGTTTCTATCGCTATGGACTGTGCTTCATCTGAGTTCTTTGTGGATGGTAAATATGATTATTCAAAGTTTGAAGGAGAGACAGGTGCAAAACGTACTTCTGCTGAGCAAGTAGCATATTTAAAGGAGCTAGTTGACAAATACCCTATCGATTCTATTGAAGATGGTATGGCTGAAGGAGACTGGACTGGCTGGGAAATGCTTACAGCTGAACTAGGTGATCGTTGCCAATTAGTAGGTGATGACTTATTTGTAACTAATGTTGACTTCCTTAAGCGTGGAATCGAAACTGGATGTGCTAATTCAATTCTAATTAAGGTAAATCAAATCGGTACTCTTACTGAGACTCTTGATGCTATCGAGATGGCTCACCGTGCAGGCTACACTAGCGTTACTTCTCACCGTTCAGGAGAGACTGAAGACGCTACGATAGCAGATATTGCGGTAGCAACAAATTCTGGACAGATAAAGACTGGTTCTATGTCACGCTCAGATCGTATGGCAAAATATAACCAACTACTTCGTATTGAGGAGGAACTTGGAGAGTTAGCTATCTATGGCTACGAAAAGATTTATCGTAAGTAATAGATAAATAATATATAAAAAGCACTAAATATACCGATTATGGTAGAATTTAGTGCTTTTTTATTTTAGATATATCAATATTTTGATCTCGCCTTTCTAACTTAGGGAACTACTAGAATAGCTCTTTTCTTGGGCGTATGTCTTTGACTCTTAACTGGATATTTGCTAATCCTCTAAAGAAATTCTCAGCGATAGAATAGCATACATCTACAGAGCTTCCTGACTTAATGTGCTCGAAGTGCTCTGAGCTATTAAAGGCTATAGCTGAAATGTATCTATGTGGCTCATGTTCTTGAATAAGTTCTAATTTCATGTGGCCGCTTTCTGAGCCAACTCTTTTTCCATTACCATTATCATAGACATTGCTTGTCAAGAATACAGGAGAAAGATTTCCAGGACCAAATGGTTGGAACTGTTTTAATATTCTAAAGAACTTAGGAGTAATTTGTTTAAAATTTAATTCTGCATCAGCTGTTACTGTTGGTAGTAGCATTTCTTTAGTGATGTGCTCAGCTACATAGGCTTCGAACTTTTCACAGAATGGCTCGTAATTCTCTAATTTAATAGTTAATCCTGCTGCATACATATGTCCACCAAAGTTCTCTAAGTATTCAGAGCACTGTTCGATAGCTTCATATAGGTCAAAGCCTGGAATAGATCTAGCAGAGCCTGTTATCACTCCATTAGACTGTGTGAATACTATTGTTGGTTTATAATAGGCCTCTACTAGTCTAGAAGCTACGATACCCACTACCCCTTTATGCCACTGTGGATTAAAAACTATAGTTGATTTCTTTTCATTAAAGCCAGGAGTATCTTTTACCATATTAAGAGCCTGATAAGTAATCTTACGATCTACTGTTTTTCGCTCATTATTTTGAACATTTATGGTAGCTCCTATGCTTTTCGCATCATCATCATTTCTTGAGATTAGCAAGTCGACAGCCGTTCTGCCTGACTCCATTCTTCCTGCAGCGTTGATCCTAGGTCCTATTTTGAATACGATATCGTCTATATAGATTTTATGATTTTCTAGTCCTGACAGCTTTATTACCGAGAGTAGACCTTTTCTTGGTGAAGAGTTTAATTTCTCTAAACCATAGTATGCTAGTATTCTATTCTCTCCTACTACTGAAACTAAGTCGGAAGCGATACTTACAACGACTAAATCTAATAAGTCTCTTACCCACTCAAAAGGCATGTTTTTCTTTATGGCATATGCTTGTACTAGTTTAAAACCTACTCCACAGCCTGAAAGATCATCAAAAGGATATTCAGAATCTAATCTTTTAGGATCTAGCACTGCTACTGCCGCAGGTAGTTCATCATCTGGTAGATGGTGATCGCATATAATAAAGTCTATGCCTTTTTCTGCGGCATAGGCTACTTTATCTACCGCCTTGATACCGCAGTCTAGTGCTATGATTAGTGTAAAGCCGTTTTCAGCAGCTAAATCTATACCTTTATAAGATATACCATAACCTTCTTCATAACGGTCTGGTATGTAATAATCTAAATTAGAGTTAAAATTACGTACAAATGAATACATCAGAGCTACTGCAGTAGTCCCATCTACATCGTAATCTCCGTAAATAAGTATTTTCTCTTTTGTAGTAATGGCCTTGTCTAGTCTCTCCACTGCTTTATGCATATCCTTCATTAGGAAGGGGTCGTGTAGCTTTCCAAGGTCTGGTCGAAAGAAATCATGCGCTCTATCATAAGTATCGATACCTCTTTGTATTAACAAGTTAGCAAGAATTTTGTCTATACCAAGATCCTTGCTCAACTGCTCTACTTTTATGGTTTCGCTTTGTGGCTTGAGTTGCCACTTTTTCTCTCTATTCATATAGATGCAAAATTAAAAAATATTTTTATATTTATAGCTAAAAATATCTTACATTTGTTCTTTATTTACTAAAATCAATCTTAAATGAAAATCAGAGAGTATAACGAACAAGAACAGAATAGACGAAATGCACTTAATGAACTAGTAAACCTTGGTGTTAATCCTTATCCAGCAGAAGAATATCCAGTAAATGCTTATTCAACTGAGATAAAACGTGATTATAACGACGAGGAAAAGAACTTCCAAGATGTATGCGTTGCAGGACGTATCATGGGAAGAAGAATTATGGGTGCAGCTGCCTTTGTTGAGATTCAAGATAAGGATGGCAGACTTCAGGTCTATATAAAGAGAGATGAAATATGTCCAGGAGAAGATAAGACCTTATACAACACTGTTTTCAAAAAACTTTTAGATATCGGGGATATAATAGGTGTAAAAGGTCGAGTATTCATAACTCAGACTGGAGCACTTTCAGTTCACGCTCGTGAGTTTACTGTATTAAGTAAGTCTCTAAGGGTTCTTCCTATCGTAAAAGAGAAAGAAGGTGAAGTTTATGACGCGTTCAGTGATACAGAACTAAGATATAGACAAAGATATGTCGATCTAATAGTTAATCCTCACGTTAAAGATACATTTGTTAAAAGATCTAAGATAATGACAGCTATGCGTCGCTACTTTGACGCTGCTGGTTATATGGAAGTAGAAACACCTGTGTTACAGTCTATCCCTGGTGGTGCGAATGCTAGACCATTTATTACTCACCATAACACTCTAGATATGCCTCTTTATTTAAGAATCGCTAATGAGCTTTACTTAAAGAGACTTATAGTTGGAGGTTTTGATGGAGTTTACGAATTCTCAAGAAACTTTAGAAACGAAGGTATGGATAAGACCCATAACCCTGAGTTTACGGTGATGGAAATCTATGTAGCATATAAAGACTACAAGTGGATGATGGAATTTACTGAGAAGATGATTGAGAATATCGCACTAGAGCTTCACGGAAAGACACTTCTTCCACTAGATGGAAAGGAAATCGAATTCAAGGCTCCTTATAGAAGACTTTCTATGCTTGATGCTATTAAAGAATATGCTGGTGTAGATGTAAGCAATATGAACGAGGACGAGATAAGAGATATCTGTAAGCAAAAGCACATCGCTGTAGATAATAGTATGGGTAGAGGTAAATTAATCGATGAATTATTTGCAGAGTTTTGCGAGCACCAACTTATACAGCCTACATTTATCACGGACTATCCAAAGGAATTATCTCCTCTTACAAAAGAGCATAGAGATAACCCACAGCTTACAGAGAGATTCGAGTTATTTGTTAACGGCAAGGAACTTGCCAATGCCTATAGCGAGTTAAATGACCCTATCGATCAGTTAGAGCGTTTCCACGATCAGTTAAAATTAAAGGAGCGTGGTGATGATGAGGCGATGTTTATCGATATGGACTTTGTTAGAGCATTAGAGTATGGTATGCCTCCTACTTCGGGTATGGGTATAGGAATAGACCGCTTAGTGATGTTCTTAACTGATAATACTTCTATTCAGGATGTTCTTTTCTTCCCTCAGATGAGACCAGAGAAGACAGAAGACAGCCAAGAGGACCAACAGAACGAAGAATAAAATGTTTATAGACAGTATTAGCTCTGCACAGAATCCCAAGATTAAGGATTTACTAAACCTCCAAGAGAAATCTAAGTATCGCAAGGAGAAGGGATTAATCGTAATCGAGGGTGAAAGAGAGCTTAAGATATGCGCAGAAGGTGGTTTCAGTATTGAGACCATCTTTTTCTGCGAAGAATATATTGGTATTGATGCCTTAAGGGAGTTTAAAGCAAATAGATACTACTCTCTAAGCAAAGAGCTGTACAGTAAAGTTGCATATAGGGGTACAACAGAAGGTGTTATTGCCTTGGCAATATCAAAAGAAAGAACCCTCGGCAGCCTTGTTCTAGGCGAAGCCCCTCTTATTTTAGTGGTAGAAGGTATTGAAAAACCAGGGAACCTTGGAGCCATTTTGAGGAGTGCAGATGCTGCTGCCGTTGACGCAGTTATAGTGTGTGACTATAATGGCGATATTTATAATCCAAATACTATACGCTCAAGTATAGGTGGGGTCTTCAGTACGCAGCTTATCACAGCTAGTAGTGAGTCAACTATAGAGTGGTTAAAGGCTCATAAAGTTCAAATAGTTACAGCCCAGTTACAGGATTCTCTTTTATACTATGACACTGATATGACTAAGGCGACAGCAATAGTTGTAGGTGCAGAAGATAAGGGTTTATCGAATATGTGGAGGGAGGCCTCAGATGCAAAAATCCGTATTCCCATGCTAGGGAAATTAGATTCTTTGAATGTCTCTGTATCTGCTGCTATTCTTTGTTTTGAAGCGCTAAGACAACGCTCTTAGTTCATTTTTATAGTTTTAGATGGGGATATTTTTGATATAAATAGAGATGGAATTAACATCACTAATATCATTAATAACCAAGCGATTATATTCACTAAAAGCCATAGCCCAAAATCTAATCTCACCGGGACAAAATCAATAAAGTAATTTGCAGGATCTAATTTGATAATTCTTGTGTACTTTAAAAGAAAATAGATAGCTAGGAATATACTATTTCCTATAATTAGGCCTTTGTGTACGAGATACTGCGCTCTATATATAAATACCTTTGAGATAGCAAAACTCTTCATTCCTAGTGCCTTTAGTATTCCTATCATAGATATCTTTTCGAATAGTATAATTAGAAGTCCAGATACCATATTAAAGGCTGCTACAATAAGCATTAATATAATTATTATCAACACATTATAATCTAATAAATTCAGCCAATCAAAGATTTGTGGATAAATATTCTCTATGCGTTTTACTGCTACTGAAGAATCGCTCTGCTGGCTTTCATTCATGATGATCCTATCTATTTGTGCATTTAATTTTTGTTTCTCTCTGTTGCTAATATCTGCATCAAATCGGAGTTCTAGGCTAGATACCTGATTCTTTTCTAGCTTATTTAGTCTTTGTATGTGGCGCATATCAACTATAACTAGGTTTCTGTCAAGTTCCTGCATATTCAGGCTATATAGGCCACTTATAGTAAATGATCTCAGTCTTACTTCTGGGGATATAAAATAACATCTAAGTTTATCTCCTACTTTATAGCCCATAATTTTTGCCATAGACTCAGAGATTAGCACCTGATCTGTCATAGATTCAGAGTTGAATTTCGGAAGTTTACCCTCTACTAGTGCTTCCTTATAGAAACTTACATTTGCACTCGAATCATAACCCTTGAATACTACTCCTTCTACTTGTTGCGTTGTTTGTAGGACCCCAGGTTTATATAGAGTAGAGTTGATATAGTCAACTCCTTCAAGCTTGGTAATAGATGTAAGATAAGAAAGGTCTTTATTTATGAAATACTCTTCCGTATCTGGCTTTGCACCTGGATATGCTATATTTAAATCACCTGCAAAACCTTTTAGTTTAGAACTTATTTGATAGCTAAAGCCACTACTAACTGATATAGCAATAAGTGTTATCAAAAGACTCATAGCGATGGAAAAGACTAGAACTGAGTTACTAGTGGAGCTAAGGGCTTTCTTTCCATTAGTATTTTGTATTGATATTCTTTTCGCTATATATTTGCTGAGATTCATAAGTTTTGCGATTAAACTTCAAAGTTATGGATTTTTTTCTAAATTTGTCGCTCAAAATTTAACTAAATATGCTTTACAGAAAACAGACCCTATTTATCTTAGCGACTATCGGATTGCTTATTTCTCTTTTCTTTTTACCTATGATTACCTTTATAGGCGGCGAAGAAAAAATCACATATCTAGAATACTTTCCATCAGCAGTGATGGTAGTTCTATCACTTATTCTTTGCATCTCAACACTTTCATTACATAAGAAACCTCTAGTACAAACTAGAGTATCAGGTCTTACCTCGTTAATACTTGTTGGATTCCAATCTTTACTAGCAGTAAAATATTTTCAACGCGTGGAAGAGATGTCATTTTCGATTTCTACCGTCTTCCCTATTATCGCTGCGATTCTTATGTTTATCGCGATGAGATTAATCGCAAGAGATGTTGCCATACTTATGGCCTCACAACGCCTTCGCTCTCCTCGTCGTAGACGCTAGTTTACTTCGTACAGTAACGTTTTATAGCGCTATACGCATCCCCAACACCTAATTCACCGGCTTTACTCAAGTCGATGCATCCTTTCTCTTGATCTTTTAAATAAATCAAGATTAGACCTCTATTGTAGTAAGCCTCACCTATATTTGTGTGATAATAAAGTGCTTGGGTGTAATACTGAATAGCTGTTAGAAAGTCCTTGGAATGAGAGTACATATTTCCAAGATTATAATACGAATAAGGAAACTCTGGATATAGTTTGATAACTTCCAACATATCAGCTATAGCCTCACTATAATCATAATTCTGAGAAATACTATTGTCCACTTGAACATTCGTAGTCGACTTACTATTAAGGCTTAAAGTTCGAACATTATTACTCATCGTTGAGATAAAATCTATAGTCTCAGACTTTAAGACACCTCTATTAAAATATAGAAAAGCATTATTTGGATCCTTATCTATAGCTAAATTATACTGCTCTAGGGCAGTATTAAACTGCTTATCCTCAGCCATTAAAAGAGCCATCGCAAAATAATCCAGTGCACTAGCCTCTTTCGAGGCAATATCGTCTCTTAATCTATCCACAAGCTGTGCCTTAGCAAAACTAGTGTTCTTTTGCTGCTCCCCTGGTGAAAGAGTGACAAAAATAGGTATTGACTGCATAAAGTCTCTTAACTCCTTACTTTCATAATTCTTCTGTAGGGCAAGATATCTCCCTTCACTCTCTGAGAGGACAAACTCAAAAAGAGGTTTTAGCTTTAAGTCGACATTTCGGTATTGAAGTAGTTCATCATTGAACTGCTTTTTTGCAAAATCAGCATCTAATGCAAGAAGGTGGTCATATTTTTTTGTGGTATCTGCAAAAGAAAAATCTGAATTAGATCCTTTTGTATTCGAGTTGTAGGCCTTTACTTTCTGCTGGGCTATATTATAATCTTCTTTAGCTGAAGCATATAAGCCGAGTTGGTTCTTCACATAAGATCTATTTAGATAGGCATTTGAGAAATCAGGATAAAGCTCTATGGCTGTACTATAATCTCGCATAGCCTCTTCATATCTTTGTAACTCAA
>CAYJFD010000007.1:21845-73015 GCA_964369605.1 uncultured Muribaculaceae bacterium
TTATAATATGTTAAAACATTACTCGGATTAATAGCCAAGACTTTATTATAATCATTTAGAGCATCTCCATATTTCCCTATCTGTGAATTCATTAGGGCCCTATTATATAGTGAAAGGGAATTATTTGGTTCACTTTCCAAAACCTTGTCTAAATCTGAGAATGCACCGTCTATATCTTTTTGCTCGTATTTAATTATAGACCTATTAAAATATGCATAGGTACTACTAGGATCAAGCATTATAGCCATATCTAAATCCTTTATAGCTTCTTCTTTGCGACCTTGTAGGTTAAGAAGGTTTGATCTACGAATATATGATTCTGCTTCAAAAAAGTTAACAGATATGGCCTTATTATAGTCGCTCATAGCTTTTAAAGTGTCCCCTAGATACAAGTATGAAGCTCCTCTATTTAAATAGGCCTCATTAGATCTAGAATTATGAAGTAGAAATTTATCAAAATCATTTATAGCATCTTCGAATCTTTGAGATAAAAGATAGGTTACTCCCCTACTAAAATATAAATCATAAAAGCTAGGTTGAAGCTTTAATGCTCGTTCAAAATCGCCTAGAGCTTCATTATATTTTCCTACTCGACTTAGAGTGATAGCCCTATAATGATAGGCTGAAGTATAGAGTGGATTTAGAATTATAGTTGAGTTGAAATCGTCATTTGCGCCTAATAAATCACCAAGATTATATTTAGCTATACCTCTGAAAAAGTAGGCCTCATACAAATAATCGTCAATTTGTATGAGTTTATTGAAATCTAAAATAGCTGAAGAATATCTTCCCTCTGACAGAGAATGACGCCCTCTATTTAAAAGAAAGTCTTTGTCGTACTGGGCCATGCTTGAAAAAGAGACAAGTAGGAAAAGAAAGGCTAAAGATATTTTTTTTAGGTATAACATTTTTGTAAATTTGCAATTCAAAGATATAATAAAAAGAAGTAAAGCACAAATATGCCCTTTAAAATCCATTCACAATACAAACCTGCAGGTGATCAGCCAGAGGCTATCAGACAAATATGTAACTCTATAGATGCAGGTAGTCAAGCACTTACGTTAATGGGTGTAACGGGGTCAGGAAAGACTTTTACTATGGCGAATGTTATAGAAAAATTACAGCGCCCTACCCTTATTCTAAGCCATAATAAAACGCTTGCAGCTCAGCTATATGGAGAATTCAAATCATTTTTTCCTGATAATGCAGTTGAGTACTTTGTATCTTACTACGACTACTACCAACCTGAAGCTTATATTCCAACTACTGATACCTATATAGAGAAGGATCTAAGTATTAATGATGAAATAGAAAAATTACGTCTTAGTGCGTCCTCAGCGCTTCTATCAGGTCGAAGAGATGTGATAGTTATTTCCAGCGTTTCTTGTCTTTATGGTATAGGAAATCCTGATGATTTTCACGACAACACTATACACATTCGAAAGGGGGAGCTTCGTAGTCGAACCTCATTATTATACAGTTTAATTGACTCACTATACAGTAGAAATGATATTGATTTTAAGAGAGGTAGTTTTAGAGTGAAGGGTGACAGTATCGATATCTTTCTTGCTTACGCAGATAGTGCGTATAGAATTATTTTCTTTGGTGATGAGGTCGAGAGTATAGAATTACTTGACCCTATAACAGGTCTTGTAGGTGATGAACTTTCTGAGGCATTCATTTATCCTGCAAATATCTTCACTACGACTAAGGAGCGAACAATTAAGGGTATAAAACATATTCAAGATGATCTTTGCAGTCAATTTGACTATTTTAACGAGATCGGAAAGTTTCAAGAGGCAAACCGTCTTAAAAAAAGAGTAGAATTCGATATAGAGATGATCAAAGAATTAGGTTACTGCCCTGGTATCGAAAATTATTCAAGATATTTTGACGGAAGAAAGGAAGGAGATAGACCATTCTGTCTTATTGATTACTTCCCAGATGACTTCTTAACCTTTATTGATGAGAGTCACGTTACCTTACCCCAAGTTAGAGCTATGTATGGTGGGGATCGTTCTAGAAAGGAGAATTTGATTAGTTACGGGTTTCGTCTTACTGCAGCAGCAGATAATAGACCACTAAAGTTTGACGAATTTGAAAATATAATTAAAGATCGAGTATTTGTTAGTGCTACACCTGGTAATTACGAATTAGAATATAGTCAGGGTGAGATAGTTGAACAAATAGTTCGACCAACAGGATTACTCGATCCAGTTATAGATATAAGACCTTCTGAGAATCAGATCGACGATCTACTCGAAGAGATAGAAGTTAGAGCCGAAAAGGATGAAAAAGTAATCGTTACTACTTTGACAAAGAGGATGGCTGAAGAATTGGAAAAGTATCTTACTAAAAAATCAGTAAGGTGTCGTTATATTCACTCAGATGTAGATACCCTCGAGAGGGTTGAAATTATAGAAGACTTCAAAGCAGGACGTTTTGATGTCCTGATAGGAGTTAATCTTTTAAGAGAAGGTTTAGACATACCTTCTGTCTCACTTGTAGCCATCATAGATGCTGATAAAGAAGGCTTTCTACGCTCAGATAGAGCTCTTACTCAGATCGCTGGACGTGCAGCTAGAAACTTAAATGGTTTGGTAATTATGTATGCTGATAATATTACAGACTCTATGAGTAGGACTATTAATGAAACAAATAGACGAAGAGAAAAGCAGAAGGAGTATAACCGTATTCATAATATTACCCCTACTCAAGTGAAAAGCGATAGTAAAAATATTCTCGTTTCATCTGATAGATATAAGGATAATAATCAAGATGAGCACAAGAGTTATCTTTTCGAAGAACCTGTACTATCGAAAATGAGCCCTAAACAGTTACATAAGGCCATAGAAGAGAGTAAGAAAAAAATGGAAGATGCAGCTAAAGAAATGGACTTTTTACAAGCTGCAAAATACAGGGATGAAATGTATGAACTTAAAAAGCTCTTAAAATAGAAAACACTTGAACTTATATGAATATTCAAAAGAAACTAGATGAGATTTTAGCGCTCTATTCCGAAACTGAACAGGAATATATTCTACGAGCATACGCTATAGCAGAGGATTCCTTAAAAGAGAAGTTTAGAGAAAATGGACATCCTTTCATCGAGCATCCGCTTGCAGTAGCTCACATGGTAGCAAATGAGATAGGTTTGGACTATGAATCCATCGTTGCGGTATTTATTCACGAAGCTAGCAGATTTAATGATTCTGTTCTAGAAAAAATAGATAAGGATTATTTCTCTGAGAGTGTTATAGAGATGGCTATCTGTCTAAATAAGATAGCTGCGATAAATAAGGTAGAGGCTTATGACTTAGGGGACGAAAACTCTAGTGATAGTAATTCTACTGCTGAAAACTATAAAAAATTAATAGTATCTTATTCTAAGGACCCTAGAGTTATCATCATAAAACTCGTTGACAGACTGGATGTGATGAGACATATTTCCTTACTACCTCCTAAATCTAGAATAAACAAAGCAAAAGAATGTTATTTACTATATATCCCTATCGCACATCAGTTAGGACTATATAATCTTAAGGCTGAATTAGAGGACATATATTTCAAATACGGTGAAATAGAAAGTTATCGCAGGATTAATAACCTTCTTAAAAGTGTAGCGCATCATAAAAACACTATCTTAAATTCGTTTATTAAGAAAACTCAAACTTCACTTTCTGAATATAATATTACTGCTAATATCAAGAGTAGAACTAAGGCAGCTTACTCTATATGGAAGAAGATGATAAATCAAGGTATTAGATTTGAGGATGTTCAAGATCTATTTGCTGTTCGTATCATAGTGGATTGCCCAGTTGAAAATGAAATAGATTTATGCTGGAGAGTATATTCTCTTGTCACAAAAGATAACACACCTGATGAATCAAGACTTAGAAACTGGCTTGATTTTCCAAAATCAAACGGGTATCAATCGCTCCATACTACTATCACGACTCCAAAGGGTGATACTATAGAGGTTCAAATAAGGAGTAAAAGAATGGATTTGTTTGCTGAAAGTGGTCAAGCCTCACACTGGTCATACAAGGGTATAAATAGAGCCAAGACTTTAGATTCATGGTTATCAACCGTAAAAGAGACGCTTGAAAAGAATGAAGTGACGGCATATCAGGAAGTAAGACAGTTCACAGAAGAAGAAGTACTTGTTTATACTCCAGATAAGGAATTAAAAAGATTAAAAGCAGGCTCTACAGTTCTAGATTACGCCTTCAGCATCCATACAAACCTAGGTCTGAGCTGTATTGGTGGAAAGATAAATGGTAGAGGGGTGCCTATAAGAGAAAGGCTAAATACTGGTGATACAGTTGAGATAATTAGGAGTAAAAATAACCAAAATGTAAACCCTGATTGGTTGAATTTTGTAGTAACATCTAAGGCCAGAACTAAGATTAGACAAAAGATTCGTGAGATTAAATTCAAAAATGCCTCTTTAGGCAAAGAAACACTTGAAAGACGTTTAAAGAATTGGAAGTTAGAATTTTCTGATGAAGATAGAACAGCATTTTGTAAAAAATACAAGTTTGCCACAACAAATGACCTATACGCAGCTATAGGAGACGATATATTTGATATCCATGAAATCAAAGCATTCCTGAATTCTACGCAAGATGAGGAACAAAATATTACTACAGCAAGTATACCTCAGGAGCAAATCAAGGTTTCGAATGATTCATTAGGATCATCGGCTGACTTCCTTGAGATAGGCGACAAATTAAGTAATATCGAATATACTTTAGCAGCATGCTGTAACCCCATATATGGTGATGATATTTTTGGATATATGTCCCTTAAGGGAGGTCTAAAAATACATCGCATCACTTGTTCTAACGCTACTAGATTATTAAATGCTCAGGGTGATAAAATAATTAGAGTTAATTGGAAGAAAGAGGGAGGAAACTCTAAATTTTCGGCTAATATTAATATTATTATTGATGATCTTAGGGTTAATGATAAAATAGTAGAAACTCTTAAAACACATAAAATAGAAATATACTCAAGTAGGATAATAACTAAAAGTACAAAGAATAATGAGGTATATATACTAACTATTCAAGCTCTAACCAGTGATAATAAACAATTAGAAAAAATTAGCTCTGTACTTAATAGAATCGCAGGTGTGCTATCAGTTAAGAGGGCTTAACATATAAAATAAACAAGAATGAAAGAGAATAACAAAGAGTCTATACAAATAAGAGGTGCAAGGGTTAATAATCTAAAAAATATTGACCTTAATATCCCTCGTAACAAACTCATTGTGCTAACTGGAGTCTCTGGGTCTGGTAAATCCTCACTAGCTTTTGATACTATCTTTGCTGAAGGTCAAAGGAGATTTGCAGAAAGCCTTTCTTCTTTTGCAAGGCAGTTTCTTGGAAGGATGAGTAAGCCTGACGTGGATAGCATTATAGGTATACCTCCTGCTATCGCAATAGAGCAGAAAGTAAATACAAGAAACCCTCGTTCAACTATTGGAAGTAGTACTGAGATCTATGATTACATCAGAGTTGTCTTTGCAAACATAGGTAGAACATTTTCTCCTATTAGTGGACAAGAAGTAAAGAATGACACGCAAAGTAGTGTTTTTGAATACATAAGAGGTAAAGCAAAAGATAAGCTAGTGTATATTCTCTCTGACATAGCTCTAGAGGAAAAGGAATATTTGGTAGAACGGCTATTAAATATCAAAGAGGAAGGGTTTTCTCGATTAATGTCGTATCAAGAAGGTAAGCATATAGGAGAGGTAGTGCGAATAGACGATGTACTCTCTGATACTGAACACTTTTTAAATTCTAAGCTTTTACTACTAATTGATAGGATTAGTTTTCAAGATAATGAAGATGTTCATACTCGTCTTCTTGACTCTATTAGATCTGCATTTGAAATAGGTAATGGTCGTATAGGAGTAGATATCGAAGGACTCTCCTACTTCTCCAATCTTTTTGAAGCAGATGGAATGAGTTTTGAGAAGCCTCAAGAATGGATGTTTAATTTTAATAATCCTCTCGGAGCATGCAAGATATGTGGAGGATATGGCAAGATCGTGGGGATAGATGAAAGTTTAGTAGTCCCAAATCCCTTGTTATCTATTTATGAAGATGCTATCGCTTGTTGGAAAGGAGATATTATGCGCTACTACAAGGAGCAGATTATTCTTAATTCTGAGAAATACAACATACCTATTCATACTCCTTATAAAGACTTAGGAAAGAAGGAAAAATATATTTTATGGAATGGTAACGATGAGATTACAGGTATAAATGCCTTCTTTAAAGAACTAGAATCAAAGCGTTACAAAATTCAGAATAAATATATGATAAATAGGTATTCTGGCAAAACACTTTGCTTAGAGTGTGAAGGAAGTAGAATACGCAAAGAATCACTGTATGTTAGAGTTGGAGGTAGAAACATAGCTGAATTACTTGATATGAGTATAGATGAATTAGCTCTATTCTTAGATACTCTTATACTTAGCGAAACGGAAATTCAGATAGCCTCAAAAGCTTTAACAGAAATAAGGCAAAGACTAAAATATATTCAAAATGTAGGACTCGGCTACCTTAATCTCAGCCGAGCATCTAATACTTTGAGCGGAGGTGAGACTCAAAGAATTAACCTTGTAAGTTCGCTCGGTAATAGTTTGACCGGATCTATGTACATCTTGGATGAACCTAGTATCGGTCTACACCATAATGATACCCAAAAGTTGATATCTGTACTTAAAGATCTAAGGGATATAGGTAATACTGTTATTATAGTTGAACACGATGAGGAAATAATGAGAGCCGCAGACCAACTCATAGATATAGGTCCTTTTGCAGGAATTAATGGAGGTGAAGTAGTTTTTCAAGGTGCTCTTTGTGAATCAAAGGAGGAAGTTGAAAAACAATTAAACGATTTTCCCGATTCTGTTAGCTTAAAGTATCTTTATGGTAAAAAAAACATATCTATCCCAGAACAGCATAGAAAACCAAAGGGCTATATTGAGGTCATAGGTGCTTGTGAACATAATTTAAAGAATATAGATGTTAAGTTTCCTTTAGGTGTGCTTACGGCTGTTGTCGGTGCAAGTGGCTCAGGGAAATCAACTCTTATAGGAGACATACTCTACCCTGCCCTTAGAAGACACATAGATCAGATCGGACCAAAGCCTGGACTACATAAAGAATTAAAGGGGGACTTAAATAGTATCTCTTCTGTAGAATATGTCGATCAAAATCCTATAGGAAAAAGTTCTCGTTCAAATCCTGCTACATATCTAAAAATATACGATGAGATAAGAAAGTTATTCTCAGATCAGCCCTATGCCAAGTTAAATGGTTATGGTCACTCTTTCTTCTCATTTAATATTGATTCAGGTCGCTGTCCTGAATGTCAAGGTGAAGGGAGTATCAAAATCCCTATGCAGTTTATGGCAGATATAGATATGAAATGTGAATCCTGCGATGGAAAAAGATTTAAAGAAGATATATTAGAAGTAAGATATCGTGAGAAAAATATCAGTGATGTACTAGATATGACTATTGATCAAGCCTATGATTTCTTTAAAGAATCAAATGATAATTACTCAAAACGAATCATCGAGAAATTAAACTGTCTAAGAGCAGTTGGCCTTAACTATGTAAAATTAGGGCAAAGTTCTAATACATTAAGCGGTGGAGAAAGCCAGAGAGTTAAATTGGCTTCTTTTCTAGTGAAAGACAGCTCTAAGGATAACATTCTATTTATATTTGATGAGCCCACTACTGGACTTCACTTTGATGATATCCAAAAGCTTCTTTCTTCATTTGTATCTCTACTTGAAAAAGGACATTCTATCATAGTTATAGAACATAATCCTTATATCATAAAAGCTTCGGATAATATCATCGAACTAGGGCCACAGGGAGGAGACAAGGGTGGATACTTAATCTCCAGTGGTATCGCTTAGTGTTGAGATAGCTGATGTAGCAAATCCTAATCTAACTGCGAGTTCAACTATCTCCATATTTGGAGATGTATAACTCGTATCATTATCCATTTGAATATCATTTTTTTTCATCACAGTTTGCTAATCAAAAAATATGCCACAAAATGTAGTCACACAGGAAATAATTCTAAGTAGCTATATTTTAATGATTTTTAGGTATTGATATAGTACTTACTTTTATATATTTTTGTATCATATAGCGTGAAATAAAACCGCTATCTAATAAAATAAATATATAAACTTATGTCACATATTCATAATCACGAACAAGATCATAATCATCAACACACTATAGTTGATGGTCTTTATAGAATATTTATAATCTCTATAATTCTAAACCTTTCATTCGTAGTAGTTGAAGGGATAATTGGTTGGAGATATAACT
Source organism: uncultured Muribaculaceae bacterium (assembly GCA_964369605.1). Classification (GTDB taxonomy): domain Bacteria; phylum Bacteroidota; class Bacteroidia; order Bacteroidales; family UBA932; genus CAYJFD01. Next base: position 30,215 of record CAYJFD010000007.1, read on the forward strand.
CGATGGGGCTTTTATCTGATGCAGGGCATAATCTTGGCGATACTCTCAGTTTAATACTTGCACTATTTGCATTTATAATCGCAAAGAGAGAAAATAACAAAAAATTCACTTATGGTTATAGGAAAAGTACGATACTCGTGTCTTTACTAAATAGCGTATTATTACTAGTAGCAGTAGGCGCTATAATCGTTGAGAGTATAGATAAAATAAAGAATCCTAACTCGATAGATGGAAGTGTTATTATGTGGACAGCAGGTGTAGGCATCCTAATTAATGGCTTTACGGCGTGGTTACTAATGAGAAAACAAAAGCTAGATCTAAATGTCAAAGGAGCATATCTTCACATGCTTATGGACACACTAGTTTCTGTAGGTGTGGTAGTATCAGGGCTGATTATCTCATTTACAGATCTATACATCATAGATAGTATACTAGGACTTATCATAGCATTAGTGATACTTATATCCACGTGGAGTCTATTAAAAGAAAGTCTCCTACTCTCTTTGGATGGAGTTCCTCGTTCAGTAAATTTAGATGAAATAAAAGAAAGTATTTTAAAAATCGACGATGTCAAAGATATACATCATCTGCATATTTGGGCGATAAGTACTACTGAAAATACAGCTACACTTCACTTAGTAATTGAAGATTTAAATCTATTAGAAGACGTACAAAGAAATGTTAAACACTTATTACTACATAAAGGCATATCACACTCTACTATCGAGATAGAATCAGGTAATACTAAATGTAGCGACCTACTTCAATCGTAATATTTTATAGTTGTCCAATAAAACTTATGCACTATCTTCATATCTGGCAAAATGGCTCGATGGAAATATCCTAATAAATATTTTGGGTAGAGCATTCCCATCCAACTAAGGAAGATATGGCGCTAGCTCATAGATTAATCTTCCGTGGTGGCTGGGAATGCGTGGATGTGTTATGAAGGCAGTGGTAGGTGGTATGAAAAAAGTTGTGGCTTGAATTTATATATGTTAAAGAATAAATACGTAGCCCCTAATAAGCACGTCGAAGAAAACACCGTTTAAAAGCTACTTTTGCAGATTTGCCCAGTGATTTTAGTCGATTTGGGTAGGCACGTCGAAGAAAACACCATTTAAAAGCCACTTTTGCAGATTTGCCCGGTGATTTTAGCTGATTTGGGTAGGCACGTCGAAGAAAACACCATTTAAAAGCTACTTTTGCAGATTTGCCCAGTGATTTTAGCTGATTTGGGTAGGCACGTCGAAGAAAACACCATTTAAAAGCCACTTTTGCAGATTTGCTCGGTGATTTTAGCTGATTCAGTTAGGTAGAAGTGCTGAAGAGAGTATATTAATGAAGGCATTCCCAGCCAACTAAGGAAGATATGGCGCTAGCCCTAAGATTAATCTTCCGTGGTGGGTGGGAATGCGGATGGCCTGGACATTTAAATCTAAAATAAAAACAGCTAGAGAAATAATCCCTAGCTGCTAATTTTTATTATGCTACAAAACTTGCAGCATATTTGACCTTATTTCTTTATTAGCTTTAACCTTTCGCTAAGAGCTGGGATAATTTTATTAACATCACCTACGATTCCAAGGTCTGCTATCTGGAAGATAGGAGCAAATTTATCTTTATTGATCGCTATGATAAAGTCTGATTCCTCCATACCAGCAAGGTGCTGAATAGCTCCTGAAATACCAAGAGCGAGGTATAGATCTGGTCTAACCGTTTTACCTGTTTGACCTACCTGTCTATCATGTGAAACAATTCCTGCATCAACTATAGCTCGCGAAGCAGATACTTGTGCATTTAATAAAGAAGCTAACGCCTCTAAGTTCTCGAATCCTTCCTTATTTCCTATTCCACGTCCTGCTGACACTAGAACTTTAGCTTCAGAGATATCTACTAGACCTTTATCCTCTTTTACATTCTCGATAAGTTTTACTTTGAATTTTGACTCATCAAAGGTAGCATCAAATGGAATAATTGCGCCTGTTCTACTCTCATCATAAGGTAACTTTTGCATAACTCCAGGTCTAACTGTTGACATCTGAGGACGGTGCTTAGTACAAGTAATCGTTGCCATTAGGTTTCCGCCAAAGGCAGGACGTGTCATTAATAGCTGCTTATCATCTTCAGAGATCTCTAGTTTAGTACAGTCTGCAGTAAGGCCTGTATTCATTCTAGCAGATAATCTTGGTGCAAGATCACGTCCTATAGTCGAGGCTCCAAAAAGGAAGATACTTGGTCTAAATGCAGTTATTATCTGTGTGATAGCCTGTGTGTATTGCTCTGTAACATAATCCCTTAAGATAAGATCATCGATAATAATAACCTCATCGGCTCCGTGTCCTATTAGCTTCTGACATTGGCATTCTACTTCATGTCCTAATAAAACAGCTACGACCTTCTCATTTAGATCTTTAGCTAGGTCTCTTGCCTTTCCTATTAACTCAAGCGTGACTGGCTGTAAAATACCTTCTCGCTGTTCTGCAAATACAAAAACATTTTTATAATCACTTAAATTCATATTTTCAAAATCCTATTAGTTAATAAAAAATTTCTCTTGTAACTTAGATATTATCATACCAACGGCCTCTTCAGTACCTACTTCATAAAGTTCACCTGCCTGTTTAGTAGTTTTAGCAAAAGCCTTCTTTACCTGGGTAGGAGATCCTTTAAGACCTAACTTTAGTTCGTCGATCTCTATTTTATCCACACCCCATACAGCTACTTCTTTATTAAATGCGTCAACGATTCCGCTTACGCTCATATAACGTGACTCGTTTGCTGAGGCTAGAACTGTAATCAGACAAGCCCCCTGAACTTCTAATATTTGGTAGCCTTCCTCAGTTTCTTTTTTAATAGTATAAACGCCATTATCTTCTTTAACATCAAGTACATAAGATACTTGTGGTATATCTAGATGTTCAGCGATCTGAGGGCCTACTTGAGCTGTATCTCCATCAATAGCTTGACGTCCTGTGATAATTAAATCCCATTCAAGTGTACGTAGGGCAGCTGCTAGTGCGTTAGAGGTAGCTAGAGTATCTGCGCCTGCAAATTTTCTATCTGTTAATAGGATAGCCTCATCTGCACCCATTGCTAGAGCTTCTCGAAGTACTAGATCTGCTTGTGGAGGTCCCATAGTAATAACTGTTACTTTGGCACCTTTTTCATCTTTTAGTTTAAGTGCCATCTCTAGTCCACCCTTATCATCAGGATTCATTATGCTAGGGACACCATCTCTAATAAGAGTTCCAGTTTCAGGATTGATTTTTATCTCCGTGGTATCTGGTACCTGCTTAATACATACTATTATATTCATTATCTTAATTTTCAATTATACTATTTAAAAAGATTAGCTGCTATCACCATTCTCTGAACTTCTGAAGTTCCTTCATATATCTCAGTGATCTTTGCATCACGCATCATTCTCTCAACTGGATATTCACGAGTATATCCGTATCCACCATGGAACTGAACAGCCTTAGTAGTAACTTCCATAGCTGTTTCAGCAGCGAATAACTTAGCCATAGCTGCATCCACTGAGAAGGGTTGCCCCATATCCTTTTTGAAAGCCGCAGATCGAACTAGTAGCCTAGATGCCTCTACTTTAGTTTGCATATCAGCCATTTGGAACTGTGTATTTTGGAATTTAGCAATCGACTTTCCAAACTGCGTTCTTTCTTTTGTATACTTTACAGTTTCATCCATAGCGCCTTGCGCAATACCAAGTGCCTGGGCAGCTATCCCTATTCTACCTCCGTCAAGAGTTTTCATCGCGATACTAAAGCCACCTCCTACTCTTCCAAGTAAGTTTGCCTTCGGTATACGACAATTTGTAAATATCAGTTCAGAAGTAGCTGAGCCTCTAATACCTAATTTTAGCTCCTTTTTACCTATCTCAAAACCTGGAGTTCCTTTCTCAACGATAAATGCTGAGATGCCTCTTGTTCCTGCAGACTTATCTGTCATCGCCATAATAACATATACGTGTGCATAGCCCGCATTCGTAATAAAAATTTTACTTCCATTCAATACCCACTCATCTCCTTCTAGAACTGCCGTTGTTTGCTGAGCAGCAGCATCAGTACCAGCATTTGCTTCAGTCAATCCAAAGGCGCCAATCCACTCACCACTTGCTAACTTAGGTAAGTAGTTTTGCTTTTGCTCCTCAGTTCCAAACTGTGCAATAGGCGCTAAACATAGAGATGTGTGTGCTGAAAGAACTACTCCAGTAGTTCCACATACTTTTGACAACTCTTCTACGGCCATAGAGTAAAGGACATTATCTCCTCCTGCTCCTCCATATTGTTTTGATAGAGGAATACCCATAAGGCCTATTTTAGCCATTTTTTCAACAGTTTCAACAGGAAACCTTTCTTGCTCATCTATCTCTGCAGCAAGAGGCTTCACTTCCTTCTCTGCAAATTCTCTAATCATTTGCAAGAAAAGCTCTTGAGTTTTTGTTAATTGAAAATTCATAAATTATATTGATCTAATGATAATTGCTGTTCCCATTCCTCCCCCTATACATAGAGAGGCTAATCCTATTTTATGATTATTCTTTTTTAATGCGTGTACCAAGGTTACAAGTATTCTATTTCCAGATGCACCGATAGGATGTCCTAAAGCGATAGCACCACCGTAGATATTAGTTCTTTGATCAAACCACTCTTGGTCTACACTATGTTCTTGTTTTAATTCGTGTATTACTCCTAATGACTGTGCAGCAAAAGCCTCATTAAGTTCTACTAACTCCATATCAGCTAACTTTAGGTCTGCTGCTTTTAAAGCTTGTCTGATAGCTGGAACAGGTCCTAGGCCCATTACTGAAGGATCCACACCACCCTGTCCTACTGATACGATTTCAGCTAAAGGTGTTAGATTATACTTCTCGATAGCGTCTTGTGAAGCCAATAAAACAAATGACGCCCCATCATTAATTCCAGATGCGTTACCTGCTGTTACAGTACCATCCTTCTTGAAGGCTGGTCTTAACTTTGCTAATTTCTCAAGATCACTCTTTCTGTTAGGAAATTCGTCTTGAGAAAATACAACAGTCTCTTTTTTAGATACTATCTCTACTGGAACTATCTCTTGCTCAAAAATATTTGAATCAACAGCCTTTATCGCTTTTTGTTGAGATGAATACGAAAATTCATCCTGCGCCTCACGAGTAATAGAATATTTCTCGGCTATATTTTCAGCTGTAATACCCATGTGGTAACCCTCGAATGCATCAGTTAGACCATCAAATACCATATGGTCTAAGACATTGATATTTCCCATCTTATAGCCTGTTCTCACTGAAGAAGGCATAATAAATCCTGCATTTGACATAGATTCAGTACCTCCAGCAACTATAAGATCTGCTGTTCCACTTAATATATTAGAATAAGCATTCATCACAGCCTTCATACCACTACCACATACCATATTTATACCATAAGCAGGCACTTGAGCTGGAATACCAGCGTGAATAGACGCTTGACGAGCTACTCCTTGAGACTGTCCAGCAGATAGGACATTTCCTACTATTACCTCATCTATTTTGGATGGATCTACCTTAGTCTCATCTAGAATATTTCTTATTACCTTAGAAGCTAAAACTCCTGGTTTAATCGTTGATAAACTTCCTTGGAACTTTGCGATAGCTGTTCTTTTAGCAGCTACTATATATACTTTTTTCATTTCAGTTAAAATTTGTATTGTTTTAAATCATCAGCTATTATTAATTTAGCTCCTGTTGCCTCTTGTACTTGCTCTACTGTAAAGATCGGGTTTATTTCTCTTAATACTATCCCCTCAGGAGTAATATCCATCAAACCCATCTCTGTAATTATCATATTTACTTGAGAAGCAGCAGTTAAAGGAAGCCTACACGCTTCCAATATCTTATGAGATCCTTTAGCTGTATGCTCCATAGTTAAAATTACACGTCTAGCACCTACTAATAAGTCCATAGCACCACCCATTCCTGGGGTCATCTTTCCTGGTATAATCCAATTAGCTAAATTCCCTTCTTGATCTACCTCTAGGGCACCTAAGAAAGTAACATCTACATGGCCACCTCTGATGATACTAAATGACTCACAAGAATCACAAGAATAAGCGCCAGGCATAGCTGTAATATAACCTCCTCCCGAGTTTACTAGATTAGGGTCTTGCTCTCCTTCGCTTGGAGTAGGGCCCATTCCTATAAATCCATTTTCAGATTGTAGGGTAACTTCTACACCTTCAGGAAGGTAGTTAGGAATCATTGTAGGTAAACCTATTCCTAGATTTACAACATCACCATCTCTTAATTCAAGAGCAGCTCTTCGAGCAATGGTTTCGCGTATTTGATTTTTATCCATAATAAAGTTTATTTATTTCTAGTTACATATTCTTGTGCGATAAATGAAGCTACGTCATCCGCATAAGTATTCATTCCAAATCCAGCATCATAACCTAATTCTTTGGCTAGCTCATGACTAATACGAGCACCACCACATACTAAGATCATCTTATCTCTTAAGCCTTCAGCTTCCATTAGCTCTACTAACTCGATTAGATTCTTAATATGCACATCCTTTTGAGTAACTGTTTGTGATACTATCAGCGCATCTGCTCCTAACTCTATACCTTTGGCTATGAATTCCTCATTTGGTACTTGACTTCCTAGATTATAAGCCTCTATCATTTCATAGCGCTCTAATCCATAGTGTCCAGCAAAGCCTTTCATATTCATAATAGCGTCGATACCTACTGTATGAGCGTCTGTTCCAGTACTTGCACCTACAACGACTAACTTACGACCTATATGCTCTTTAACATATTCATCACATTCATGCATATCCATAGTACTAGACTCAACCTTTGGAACATATATATTTGAGTAATCAACTGTGTGCTTAGTACTTCCATAACAATTAAAGAAAGTATAACCTGGGGTTAACTCTTGAGTAAATACAACAAGAGGATTATCAAAGCCCATAGATATAATCAGCTGCTTTGCTGCCTCTATAGCCTCTGCTCCATCACTTACTGGTAGAGTAAAGCTAAGCTGTACCTTACCATCATTCATAGTATCTCCATAAGGTTTTACCTTAGTTAGATCTAATGTTTTGTCAAAATCTTTTGACGATGTTGAATATAAACCGCCACTCATATTATTTTCTCCCTTTCATTAAATTAATAAATGGATTTGTATAGTTATCACCCTTTAAGCTGACACCTTCTAAACCCTTACCTCCATTAATTGGACGTTTTACATCTCCAAAATAACCTTTTTCTAGAGAAGTAAATAATCCTTCGTTTACCATAACTTCTAGTAATTCAATAGCTTTTCCAAGTACCTCTTGGGCCCTTTTCTGTATCAGACCATCCTTCTTGAATTCCATCTCATCACCTATGCTCTTCATATTATTGAAGATATACTTAGCATTTTCTATCGCTAAGAAACGATCAGACATAAATGGAGTATGTATAGCCTCAGTAGGCATTCCAAGCAATTGTAGGCCTTGGTTTGTCCATATACCTATCATATTAAATAGAGCATCTTGAATATGTCCTCTAAAAATATTACCTGTCATAAATTTTGTTGGAGGCATATACTTTAATGGTGCATTTGGAAATATTTCCCTTATCATCTGCGCCTGGGCTAATTCCATCAAGAAACCATTTTCTTGTAATGGATCTATCTCAAAGGCGTGACCAAGTCCCATTTGCTCTTCAGGTAGCCCTGCTGATAAAGCCAGCTGTTCGTTAATTAAATCTGAAGCCAAGACTGTGTGCGCTGCCTCTATAGCATCAGCAGTAGTTAGATAGTTATCTTCCCCTGTATTTATTATTACCCCAGCAAAGCCGTTAATAATTCTTGAGAAATACTGATCAACTAAAGTTCTTTGCATATTAATATCTCTAAACAGAATACCATATAGAGCATCATTAAGCATTACATCTAAACCTTCAAAAGCACCCATAATAGCGATTTCTGGCATACAAAGACCTGAACAGTAGTTACATAGTCTAATATAACGACCTACTTCTTCTCCGACCTCATCTAGAGCCTTTCTCATTATCTTGAAGTTCTCTTGAGTAGCAAATGTTCCTCCGAATCCTTCTGTTGTAGCTCCATAAGGAACATAGTCAAGTAATGACTGACCTGTGGTTCTAATCACAGCGATAATATCTGCACCTTGACGTGCTGCTGCCTGTGCCTGTACTACATCTTCATATATATTTCCTGTAGCAACGATCACATATAAATATGGTTTAGTTCCCTCACCTATAGTGTTAAGATAACTCTCCCTTCTTTCTCTACGTGCTCTTATTTTATCAATAGATTCTTGAACATAAGGATCTATTACTTCATCACGCTTTTCTTTTGGAGCGATAGGAAGTTTCGATATATCCAACTTACCCTCTGCTACTTGCTGTGCTACTTCTTGTGGATTTAAACCTGTATGTAGCATAGCATTTGCTAAATAAAACAACACTCCTTCTGATAGAGAAGCTTTTGCTTTAATTTCTTCTACTAGTACATTTGGAAGAGGTACTTGATTTACATCTACGTCATTAATTCCCATAAGGCGACATAGAGTTCTCTCTACAGCTACAGTAGTATACTGATCTACAAATATTTGTACATCATCTGCTATCTTAGTAGCTAGTCCTTTTGCGTGGACTATTTTTTGTTGATCTAAGCCTAACTTACTTTGCATAATTTTATTTATTTTTCTAATATTTTTCTTGCTTCATCGAGCCATAATGGGGATATTCCTAGGTTTTGAGCTACGTTAATAGCTTCATGAGGTACATCTCCAGGCCCTGATAATTCTAATGAATAATTCATTTTTGAGTCCTGTAGGCCCTTAATCTTGTATCTTATACAATGATTAGAGTCCGGATTGTAATGTGTTGTAACAAGTAAGCTTATCTGCTTGTCAGACAACACCTTTAATAGTGCACTTACCAAGGCTGTGGCCTCTATAGGATTAGTACTTCGTGCAGGTTCATCTATAAATGCTATTATATCTTTCCCTGGAGTACTAGATGCTATTATCTTATCTATCTTCAACATTTCAGCAGAGAATGAAGAGAGTCCTTCTAATTCGTTTTGAGCGTCTCCAACTGAAATATGTATTTCTTTTTTTAAGGCTATAGTAGCCTCAGTAGCCGGCACATCGAATCCAAACTGTGCTAGATGTTGAATCAGGGATAGAGTTAAAAGTATTAGGGTCTTTCCACCCATATTGGCTCCTATAATTAAGACTGGCTCCTTCCCTATTTCTATATCTATAGCCTGGAAATTTTTATTATTTAAATTTAATATATTTTTTACCTCAGGATTAAACATTTGCTTAATCTGGTAACTTCCATCATCACTGAAAATAGGTCTACTTAGTGACAGTAGCTTTGATAACTCTGCTTGTGCTAGCTGTATATCTATAGTTGCAAGTAGCTCAAGACTCTTCTTTAAATATTCTGAATATGGACTAAGCTGCTGAGTTAGTCTTTCTCTTATATTTAGTTCTAGTTCCTGTGATAGGATAATTAAATCCTGGCGTTTTTGGACATCCTCTGTTGAGTTAATTTTTAATCTTAGTGCAGCTAATTCACTACTATAGGAATCATATACATAAAAAGAGATAATATTATTCTTATCAGGGTCTAGTATCTCTAACACTATGCTAATATCTTGAGGTATATCGATTTCTATTTCATATTTCTGAAATAATGATTTAATCGATATAGCGTGCATACAGAGCGATTTAAGCTCAAAGAATTCTATATCATCTAATATTCTACTTCCTTGAGAAAGTGCCTGAATCGTCGAATTTATATCCTTAATCTCAGAGAATAGATGCCTAATACTTTGTAATTCAAGTGGATAATCTAGTAATCTAGAGTACTTTATTACTTCATCTTGCCACTCTATAATTTGGTCTTTGTTATCCATCATTTCAAGATTTAGTAAACACGTACGAGAATACGAGGAACCTAAGTTTAGGTTCTCGATACAGTATCTCATACTTGATACGCTATCTATGATGGATTTAAGCTTCATATTTGTTCTTTTTAATATCATACACTGGAAGTCCTATTTCTGTCGCAAGTCCTTCACAGAGTAGTTCCGAATTTAATATGTAGCCATTTGGGGCTACAGGGTTTACACATACTGCTAATAACTTACTCTTCTTTTCCACCTTTATAAGTCCCCCTCTTTTAATGTATGCGTAATAATTTTCTGGTGAGATAAAGATCTTTGTAAAATCTTTAACTCTAATTTCTAAACCTTCTACATTTTTTGTAGTGAGTATCTTTTTAATAAAATTATCTGTCAAGGCTCCATTTAATAGAATAACTCGCTTATCCTCTAAGAGTTCTAATACTTGAGCTGCTTGTAGTAATGAAGATATTTTTATATAGTTTTCATCTAGTGAGCATTGATATTCAGGTAATGAAATCAGTTTCACTATGTAGGAAGTTTTCTGTATTAGGGTATTAATATTAGCCGAAAATGCAGCCCCTGTTGATAGGATCATCGCCTCGCTGATAACTGGGGAAGCTGAACTTAACCTTGAAAGGGCACCATCTATGATATTGAGCTTCGCTCCCATACTCCTTGTCTTCTGCATTATCCTATATAGGGAAGGGGAAGATGAGGGTCCAGATAGTATTACTTTTCCAGGGCTTAATGCTTTTGCTATGACCAAGCGTCCTAGTGGGGTGTTCTCGTCACTAATATACAATAATTCCGATAGTAGTTCTCTATTTTTGTAATGCTTCTCAGACGTTGAAAAATAACAGCCTTTTTTAAGGTATATTTCCGGTTTATGTGTAGATGTTACTTGATCTATCTTTTCACCGTCTATTCCTATTGAAGTGATGCAGACTTCCCTCTTATCAAAGGGAAGTCTGTCTATGATATAGTTCAAGCACTCAGTTTTGCCAGTATTCTTTTCAAGACCTACTATTGACAAACTTTTATGCTTTAATATCTCACTTATAAAGGGCATTACTTCTTATTTTTTATGTCTCTCATTTCTTAATAGACCTACTGGCTCCATTGATAACTTTTGACCTCTAAGTAAAGAAGATACCCCTTCTACTCTTTCGTTCTTGTTACAATCTTCGCACTGACACTCCGATACATAATTTGTAGGCTCTGTATATGTAGTGATAACGCCTTCAAAATTTCGGAGTACTACTTTGCCAGGGGCTTGTGATATTACATATTGAGGCATAACAGGCGTTTTACCCCCTCCTCCTGGTGCATCCACTACAAATGTAGGAACTGCATATCCAGAAGTATGTCCTCTTAGGCCTTCGATTATTTCTATTCCTTTAGAAACAGGTGTTCTGAAGTGCTCAAGACCTAATGAAAGGTCGCATTGGTAGATATAGTAAGGTCTCACTCTCATTCTAACTAGTTGATGAACTAGTTTTTTCATAATATTTGTACAATCATTGATTCCTCTTAGAAGTACAGACTGATTTCCTAGTGGTAGACCAGCATTTGCTAACATCTCACAAGCTTTTATAGCATCTGGTGTTATTTCTGCTGGATGATTAAAGTGAGTATTTAACCATATTGGATGATACTTTTTAAACATTTCGACTAGTTCTGGAGTAATTCTCTGTGGGCATACCACTGGAGTTCTACTTCCGATCCTAATGATCTCAACGTGAGGTATAGCTCTTAAACGACTAATTATGCTTTCAAGTTTTGCATCACTTATCATTAGTGCATCTCCTCCAGATAGTACTACGTCTCGAACTTCAGGAGTTCTAGCTATGTAATCTATAGCAAGTTGTATTCTATCACCAGGTGTTTCATCATCATTCTGTCCTGCAAATCTTCTTCTTGTACAGTGACGACAGTACATAGAGCACATATCAGTGATTAATAATAGTACTCTATCTGGATATCTATGAGTTAGGCCAGGTACTGGTGAGTCAGTATCTTCGTGTAAAGGATCTTCTAAATCTGCTGCTGCAAAGTGCGTCTCAGATTTAGTAGGTATTGCTTGCTTTCTTATAGGGCAATTTACATTATCTGGGTCTATTAAACTTAGATAATATGGTGTAATAGCCATACGTAGTGTTGAAAGTGTTGTTTTTACACCCTCTTCTTCTTCATTTGTTAAAGGAATATACTTCTTTAGCTGTTCTAAAGTTTCAATCCTATTTTTAATTTGCCATTTCCAGTCGTTCCATTGCTGGTCAGTAACTTCTGGAAAAAGAATTTGTCTTCTTGTATCCATGATATTAATTACGCGTAAAGTTCTGTATATACTTTTCGAAGTTCTTCACACTCTCTAAATTCTTGTAGAGTTATCTCAGCATGGCCTTTAGTATAGCCATTACCGACAATCATAGTTACGTCACTTCCTACTCCTTCGGCACCTAAAGCGGCTTTTGTAAAGCTAGTTGCCATAGAGAAGAAATATACGATTCCAGTATTCTTTGTGCATAGTATAGAAGTCATCTCAGTATCAGGGACATTAACGTTATTAATCGTTATGTCAGCCATCTCACCCTTAGTTAATTCTTCCATTTTCTCAAGAATGGATACAGGTTGAGTAGCATCACCTATAATTAGATGATCGCAAAATCCAAGGCTCACAAGCTTCTCTGCACTTTCTGCACAGTAACATAGGCCTATTACCTTACCTGTTACACCTACCCTTTTCTTTGCCTCATAACAGCATAGCATACCAGATTTTCCGGCAGCACCGATTATAAGTACAGTATCTCCTGGCTTTACAAGTTTTGCAACTTGTGCTGGTGCTCCCGCAACATCAAGAGCAGAAAGCGCAAGATTCTCAGGTAGATCTGAAGGTATTTTTGCGTAAATGCCACTTTCGAATAAAATAGCCTTTCCGTCGATATCAACTTGATCTATATCTGAACGAATGTCTTTGATCTTATCTATTCTTAGTGGAGTTAGAGACAGAGATACAAGAGTAGCTATCTTATCGCCCTCCTTTAAATCTATCTTTCCTTTTAGAGCATCACCTATTTTTTCAACTGTTCCTAGTAGCATACCACCTGAACCTGTTACTGGGTTACGATGTTTTCCTTGTTTTGCTACTATGTCAAGCATAATTTCAGCGATCTTTTCTTTGTCACCACCTGCTTGTTCTTTTATTTGCGTGAAGCTAGCCGAGTCAATATTTAGTGTTTGAACATCGATTAGGATCTCGTTGTCATAGATAACATCCATGTTGTTATCTATTTTGTTAGCAGGCTGAGGAAGTACACCTTTAGGCTCTATAACCCTGTGTATTCCGTACTTGTTTCCTTTTGGTTGCATAATAGTGTATAGTGTGTATAGTGTGTTTTAATTTCGAGGTTTCAGACCTAGTATTACTCTAGCCTCATCTGGAGTAGCGATTTCACGACCTAGCTCTTTAGCCATTCTTACGACCTTTTCTACAAGCTCGCCATTAGATTTAGCTAAAACGCCTTTTGAAAGATAGACATTATCTTCAAATCCTACCCTAACATGACCTCCATCAATGATGGCAGCCATAGCTAGAGGGAACTCAAAGCGACCAACTCCTGCTACGGTATAAGTGGCATCAGCTGGAATGCTTCCACGTAAAAATACGAAGTCACGTAAGTCACCTCCGATACCGCCATTTACTCCTTGTACAAAGTCAAAGTGCATAGGCTTTTGGATATGTCCCTTCTTATGTAGTCTTAAAGCCATTTCGATCATAGATTTATCGAAGACCTCTAATTCTGGCTTAATTCCTAATTCTATCATTCTGTCTCCAAAATATTTGATAGTATTCTCTGTATTTTCAAATACTTCATCACCACCAAAATTAAGAGTTCCGCAATCAAGAGTAGCCATCTCTGGCTGTAACTCCGTTGGTTGAAGTCTCTCATCATTACTCATACCAACAGCGCCTCCTGTAGAAGGTTGAATGATAACATCAGGACAAGCTTGATAGATAGCATCCATAACAGCTTTAAACCTAGCCTTACTCTGTGTAGGTGTACCATCATCTTCACGAACGTGAAGGTGGATAATAGATGCACCTGCATCGTAAGCTGATTTTGCTTCTCTTACACACTCTTCAACAGTATAGGGTACTGCTGGATTGTGCTCTTTTAATACTTCTGCGCCACATATAGCCGCAGTGATAATTAATTTTTCCATATTATAGTGATTTAATAATGCGACATTAGAGCTTAGTTACATCTAAGCTTATTTTATCTATGTATTGGGCTTACTTATTTCTTTGACAAGAAGTTGGAACAACACAAGTTCCACTAGCTCTACAAACTAAGATAGGCTCCTGTAATACATCACAAGCAGAATCCGAAATATCAGTCCTAGGAACGATAACCTTATGTGCCTCGAATACCATTTTGCGAGAAGAATTACCTACTGAAACGATTTCACCTGTTGCCTCAATATAGTCACCAGCATACACTGGAGCCATAAATTCTACATTATCATAGGCTTTGAATAGACCTTCATCACCATCATTGATTATTAGTAGCTCAGTAGCTACATCACCAAATAATTGAAGCATTCTAGCTCCATCTACTAGGTTTCCTCCGTAATGCGCATCGTGAGCACTCATACGAAGTCTTATTAAAGATTTTTTTTGCATATCTAAACTGATTATTGTTTTTTATAAATGTAATCGACAAAAATATTAGGAGTGTGTATCTGATGAGGCTCTAAGTCTCCTATATTTACTACTTTTTCAGCTTCCACTATAACTAAATTAGCGGCTTTAGCCATAACTGGGTTAAAGTTTTGAGTAGTTCCGAGGTAGATTAGATTTCCTATAGTATCTGATATAGAAGCACCTATAAGTGCAATATCAGCTCCTAGAGGCTTCTCTAGAAGATAATCCTTACCATCAATTGTAATCCTTTCCTTATCCTTGTCAATTAGCGTATCAAGTCCTACAGGAGTTAATACACCACCTAGTCCAGCTCCTTTTGCTCGAATTCTCTCTGCAAGAGTTCCTTGTGGACAGAATTCGACTTCTAGTTCTCCTGCATTCATTTGAGCAGCAGTTTCAGGGTTGGTTCCTATGTGTGAGGTGATAAGTTTCTTTACTTGTTTGTTTACGATTAGCTTTCCGAGTGATTTATCAGGAAAAGCTGAGTCATTACAAATAAGAGTGAGATTTTTTACATCGCTTTGAGCGATAGCATCAATAATCTGAGTAGCAGCACCGACAGCTAAAAAGCCGCCTACCATAATAGTCATACCGTCTTCTATCTTCGAAACGGCACTTTCAAGAGTTATTTCCTTTTTCATCAAATAGTGTATTTTGATTCAATAATATGCAAATATAAGAAAGTTCTCTTGAAAATAATAATTACTTGAATGTAACTTTTCCAGTTTCGATGTTGTAAAGTGCTGAGACTACTTTAAGATCCTCACTGTCAACGTATTTTTTTATCAATTCTTGTGAATTTAAGTGTTTTATTTGATAGGCAGAGTTTAATTCAACTGCCTTATTCAC
The DNA here is from genome assembly GCA_964369605.1 of uncultured Muribaculaceae bacterium. Lineage (GTDB taxonomy): Bacteria > Bacteroidota > Bacteroidia > Bacteroidales > UBA932 > CAYJFD01. Next base: position 45,700 of record CAYJFD010000007.1, read on the forward strand.
TTCGTTGCAGTCTCCGATATTGGATCTTATTTCAGAGACAAGTCTATAGAGCGCAGAGGACGCATCGCCGCTATAATTTATCGCTGCAGTTATTGCCCCACAATTTGTGTGGGCCATAACTACGACTAATCTAACTCCAAGGTACTTAATGGCATATTCAAGGCTACCTAAAGTAGCATCAGAGCTTAATGTATTACCAGCTGTACGTATTACGAATATATCCCCTATGCCACAATCAAAGATAACTTCGATAGGAACACGTGAATCCGAGCACCCAACTATTGCCGCAAATGGCTTTTGGTTCTTTTTAAGACTCTTTCTATGTTCATCAGCGATATTGGGGTGAGTTGTGCACTCATTTACAAAGCGTACATTTCCTTCCTTTAATACTCGTAAAGCTTCATCAGATGTGCTAATCAAATCCCTCATTATTTTACAGAGTTGACTAGCGATTTCGCATAGATGTTTAGAAAAATAGTTCTTATCTCGTTGATATCTAGACTTGGTTCATTTTCTCTTAGACAAGATAAGCCAGACTCCATATATACAATAAAGTTTTCTTTCGCCTCCTTTGTATAGTGACCTTCATAGGTGTTTGAATCATTTAAGATATCGTATGCTATGTAATTATTATCCCAGAGCTTGTATCCTTTATGTATTCTATTATCTATTAATGCTGCTAATGAGGTATACTTCTCATTCTTTTCCATAGATGCGCAACGCTCTATTTCTGCCGTAGATATTGGCTCGAGTAAAGATATGTGGATACCGCCTTTATTTTGACTAATTCCTTGTAAGATGCTTTTTAAATCTTCTCCTGGTTCTTTGATATACTTAGTAGATTTTGATAAGTATAACTCTCTAGCTTTTAAGAAGTCACAGGTCTCTATCTGATATGATATTACAAGTGGAATAATAGCTAGCTCATTAAAGTTTTTTGCAAAATCTTTTCCACCACTCATATCTAGCATTTTTAGTAATCCCTGTTCAGTTTGATCATTTCCATCCTTTGTTCTACCGTTTCTCTGTGCGATCCATACTGATGATTCTTGGCTTGTGATTGAGTTTCTTATATACTCAGACAATAGAGTTGACGAAATATAAATATCTTTTGGAGAGCCTCCTCTTAACACCTTTATCATCCTATTTGAGCGAGCTACATCCTCGATAAAGTCAGATGTAATTAGGTTGTCTCCTATTGCCATTTGTGCGATAGGTAAATTATTAAAGAAGCATATAAGATGCAGTAAAGCTGGATCAAGTAGTATATCTCTATGATTTGATATAAAAAGATGTCTATCTGTAGTATTTAAGACCTCTAATCCTGTATATGTTAACCCATCTGAAGTCTTTGATAAAATTCTTTTAATTATCTCAGACATTATCTCCTCCTGAAACTGTTGTATAGTACTGATTGATAAAAATTTAAACTCTAGTTCTTCAAGTGTACGCTCTGGGAAAACTGCTAATCGTATTTTATCAAAAGTTGGGTCTTTTACTATCCTTTTAAGTGCTTCTTTTAGTTCGCTATCTGAATAGGGTCTTATATTTTCGTATTTAGTATTGACTGATTCTTGTTTCTCTTCCATTTTTAGTATAACTGTAAAATTTCATTAATCCTGCTATGAGAATTGTATAATAATAACTTATAAATAATATTATTCCAAGAGATCCGATAGTAAGAGCTGTATATAAAATATACAAGAAAGAACATCCTAATAATATCGTGATTAATATTCCCATCACGCTAAAGAATGTATTTAAAACCCTTATTTTATAGGTTAAGATGGCTAATGCAGGGCATAATAGCGGAACTATTAAGAAGAAGCTATCACCAACTGCAATACATAGTATTATTGAATAAATTACCATTAGTATCATCGCCGCATAAAAATTAGAGCGATGAAAATGTTTGGATCTCTTATGATGTTTAGAATTAATTGAATACGTTGGTGAGTAGTCGAATTTAGTTTTTCGACTTAAATAGATGGTATATCCTATAATTAATAATACGATAGAACCTATCATAATAGCATAGTCAAATGGCACATATTTAGTGGATATAAGGCCGAAATCATCTCCTGCTATTTTTGCAGAAATATAAGCTATAGACGTTCCTATTCCTAGCAGTAAAATTGAGTGAATAAATACTGAAAACATCCTCTTTATTATATCACTTAACACTACTATATTAAGTAGTACTGCACATGCCATTAATGTAATAAATAGTACGAAAAATATAATATTTACTGCAAGGTGTACCGAACTTGATAAGGAAAATAATCCAAGAAAAGGTAAAGTGAAGAACTTCTGATTATTTGTAACTCTAAAATAATCAGGATTTGAATATTTTTCCTTCATTAAGTACTCTTGAAGCATTGGCTCTAACTGTGCTCCATAATGCTGAATAGACTCTAAACTTATGTTTGAATAATTGTCCTTATCAGTATGATAGTATTTGTAATTATCTATTACTGAGAAGTTATAACCAGGATATAGAGACCTTAATGGGGTAAAATCTGTAAAATTAGTCATCTTCTGATAGATAGCATTACTTATTCCGTATGCATAAGGATATTCTGCATATTTATATAATTCTAATAGCCTATCATTTCCATCTGATAATTCAAATAATAATGCAGGTCCTTTAACACCTTTAGCTTCTAAGTTAACTACAAGAGCCACATTATCAAATAGTTCAGGATTATCACTTAATGCATTTTCTATACCATCAAGTCCATTTTCTTCAGCATCTGTAAATAATACCTTTATACCTTGTTTCCACGAAGTTTGATATTTTAGTGCTTGAGAAATAAGCTCTAAAGTAATACCTAATCCATAACCATCATCTGCAGCTCCATAAGAATATACTGATTTGCCTAATACTTCTTGTACATACCTTGAGTCAAGATGCGCTATTAGTAATACGTATGAATTTGCTTTGTGTATTCTAGGATTAAACTCACAGTACACATTTCCGATAGTTCCTGTGCCTCCTATTCTAAATGGAATACTATCATAGTAATATACCTCAGGCTTACCACCTAACTCCTCTAACCTACTCACTAAGTAGTTTCTGACATCTGATCTTGCTTGAGGATGCTCAACAGAGTGCGGCTCCTTTGATATTATTTTTATATCTTGTGCAACTCTATGTGCCGAAAAACTTTCAGATTCTATGTTTTCTACCTTAGGCATTGAAAATAATCCGAAAGCAACCATCCCAGTAAGAATGATTAGCGATATAACTATTAAGTACTTAAGTGTTTTCATACGTTTTAGAAGATTATATAAGCTTTATCCTTAGTTTTTGTTTCAAATTTAGCTCCAAAATTAAGAATAAAATGTGATAAATCAATTATTTAACTAAAAAAACTATCTTATCAAATAAGAGCTATCTCCATAACTGAGAAATCTAAAATTATTTTCTAGGGCATACTTGTATATATCCTTCCATTTATCTCCGATAAAAGCACTTATTAATAACAATAAAGTACTCTGTGGCTGATGGAAATTTGTAACCATAGCATCTACTACTTTAAATTCGTAACCAGGAACGATGATAATCTGCGTTTTAGCCTCTAAAATATCTAATTTTCTTTCCTCTAAATACTCTATCAATGCTGCCATAGAATCTTTTAATGAAATATTATCATCTCCTTGATATGCAACCCACTGCTCTATTAAATTTGGACTCCAGTTGTCTTTTCCTTGAATTATGCATTGTTTTCCTAAATAATATAAAGATTCAAGCGTTCTTACTGAGGTAGTTCCTACTGCTACAATCTTCTGATTTTCTGGGTGGTTATATATCTTCTTCAAAAGTGATAGTTTAACTGAAAATGGCTCCTTGTGCATCGTATGTTCATTAATATACTCAGATTTAACAGGGAGAAAGGTTCCTGCCCCTACATGTAAACAAACATTATCAATATCTACATTCTTTCCTTTTAACTCTTCAAGTACCTGCTCTGTAAAATGTAATCCAGCTGTAGGGGCCGCTACAGAGCCTTTATATTTCGCATATAAGGTTTGATACCTTTCTAGGTCTATAGCCTCCGTATCACGCTGTAAATAAGGAGGAATAGGTATATTACCACACTCCTCTAACACTTCTGAAAATGTTAAATCACCAGACCAAGTAAATCGGACAATAGCTGAATTTTCTTCTCGCTGCACTAACTCTGCTTGTAAATCAAGCTCTGATGACATTATATATATAGGTGCATCCTTCCATTTTTTGATATTTCCAACTATAACTTTCCACTCAGAAGTATTTTTACTTGCAAATGCAGTAGCATAATCTACTGGATTATGTGGTTCTAAACAAAATATTTGTATTACAGCACCTGAATCCTTCTTAAAAAATAATCTCGCTGGTACTACCTTGGTATCATTAAAGATCATTAATGAGTTTTCGGAGATATGTGATGGTAGAGATTTAAAAGTATCTTCTGAGATTACATTACTATTATATATAAGTAATTTTGACTCATCTCTCTTAGATAGGGGGTATCTTGCTATGTTCTCCTCAGGAAGTTCATACGTAAAGTCCTGAATTCGTATATCTAATTCTTTGCTCATAATTTGCTCTATAATCGATTATTTTTTACAAAAGTATATATTATCACCCTGAATACAAAATAATCGGTTTTTCAAATTTGTTTACATTTGTAATTTATGTTTTGTAAGCAAAGATTTGTAAACTTGTAATCAATAATTCACTTTTGTATCGAACCTGTTACAAGGGTGACTTTAAGTGTTATAATTTTGTATTATAGTATGGTTTTGCAGCCTTTTTATTATTGATACCCAGTATTTTAAAAGATTTATGTCTATTAAAAATTAGTATAATTTATATATATTTAAGAAAAAGACTTTAATACACTGTGTAAAAGAACATAAATATATAGTATTTACACTAATACCCAGCGTTTTATATAATTTATCTAAATTTATAATGCTTCAGGTGGTAATTTTGCTTAAGAGGTGATAATTAGTGACTTGTTGCGATTTGTTACTTTTGTATACATTTATTAAATTTTTATCTGTTTACATTTGTTACAAAAATTATGCTTACATTTGTAGAACTTAATGTTTACAATTATGCAGAGGCGTTTACAACAATTTTTAGAGCTAGAAAACATTACAAGTTCACGACTTGCTGATGTTTTAGGGATTCAACGTTCTGGAATTTCTCATATCCTATCTGGGAGAAATAAGCCAGGATATGACTTTATTCTTAAATTTTCTAATGCTTTTCCAAATATTAGTCTAGAATGGTTAATAAATGGAAAAGGTAAGCCTTATAAAGAAAAAGAAACTACTTCTCCCCTTTCTAGTACATCTGACTATAAAGAAGATGTATTAGATTTTTCAGCGATTGAAGAACCTGATCAAAATCTAGAAGGGGAAGAAATTCTAGCAATTAATACTCAAAGTGCTGTAAATAAATCAATTAGTCGTATTACTGTATTCTTCTCCGATGGAAGCTTCGAGGAATTTTATTCTAATAAGAAACATTAATGAATTATTCTTTTGAGTAAAAATTATATAAATCTCTTCTAGATGTTTAAAATTAGAAAAACTACCCTATCTTTGTAGGATAAACTATAAGAAATATGTATAAAATTATCAGAGCATTTTTATTTTTATTTAACCCTGAAACAGCACATAACATCACATTTAAAGGCTTAAAGTGTGTAAAATATATTCCATTACTAAATCCAATACTAAGATTATTATTTAAGTCAAATAGTAAAAAGCTTGAAAGAGAGGTATTTGGGATCAAGTTTCCAAACCCAGTGGGTCTTGCTGCTGGTTTAGATAAGAATGCTGAATTATATAATGAATTATCAAATCTCGGTTTTGGCTTCGTAGAAGTAGGTTCTATAACACCTGAAAGGCAGAATGGTAATCCAAAACCAAGATGCTTTAGACTAGTTGAAGATAAGGCTATTATTAACCGTATGGGTATAAATAATAATGGTGTTACGGAGATATTAAAGCAAATAAAAAAGAATAAGCCAAAAACGATTATTGGAGGTAATATCTCAAAGGGAACACTTACTAGTAATGAAAATGCAGCAAAAGACTACGAGCGCAGTTTTACTTTACTATACGATTTCGTAGACTATTTTGCGATAAATGTATCGTGTCCAAATGTTAAAAATCTGACAAATCTACAGAATATTGATTCACTTAGAGCCATCATTGACAGACTTTTAGAGATTAGGCGCTATCTAGATAACTACAAACCTATCTTACTTAAGATATCTCCAGATGTTGACCAAAAACACTTAGATGAAATAATAGAGCTAATATTAAGTTCTGGATTAGACGGTATAATAGCGACAAATACAACAACATCAAGAAATAATTTAACTACTGATCCTGAACAAGTTAAACATATTGGAGAAGGTGGTTTAAGTGGTGCTCCTCTTTTTGAAAGAAGTTTACAAACTGTTAAGTATATCTCAGAAAAAACCGAAGGAAATCTACCTATTATAGCTGTAGGCGGTATTATGACTCCGAAACAAGCTAAAGATATGCTAGATGCTGGAGCTTCACTAATTCAAATTTATTCAGGATTTATTTATTATGGTCCTGGCTTTATTAAGAAGATCCTAAAATACATATCTAAGAATTAATTACTTATGCTAAAGTCCTGTATCTGCACTATTGGAGATGAAATCCTAATAGGCCAGATTGTCGATACTAACTCATCAATGATATCACAAGCTCTTAATTCTATAGGAGTTAAGGTGCAAAGTATGATATCGATAGCAGATGACCACGATGAAATTATAGAAAAATTAGACTACGCATTAAGAAGTAATGATATCGTTATAGTAACTGGTGGCCTAGGTCCTACTAAAGATGACATCACTAAAGTAGCTCTAGCCCAGCTATATGGAACCAAAGAATTTGTTAGTCATAAAGGACAGTTAGAGATAATTGAGAGTCTACTATCGAAAAGAAATATTCCTCTGAATAATCTTAATATACTACAGGCATCCATCCCTCTTGGCTCTGAAGTAATTCTTAATAATAACGGCACTGCCCCTGGTCTAGTATTTAATTTTAAAAAGGAGATTTACGAGCATAAGCCAGTATTATATTCACTTCCAGGTGTTCCATTTGAAACAAAAGCGATGTTACCTACTATTTTAGATAGCATAGCTAAATCTAATGATTTACAACCAATTATACATAAAACAATATTTACATTTGGTTTAGGTGAGTCTATTTTAGCTGAAAGGATAGAACAGTGGGAAGATTCACTTCCCTCAGATATGCACCTAGCTTACCTACCAAATCCAAGTATAGGTGTTAGATTAAGATTATCCATATATAAGGACGAAGAAAATAATGCATTAGATCGTATAGAGAAAGAGTTTGAAAATTTAAAGCCCCTACTCGGAAATATCATATATGGAGAAGATGAATCTTCACTTCAAATAGCTATAGCAAACCTACTATTAGATAATAAGTTAACCCTATCCATAGCAGAGTCCTGTACTGGAGGTAAAATATCTGAATCCATCTGTTCATCCCCAGGAGCTTCTCAATATTATAGAGGCTCTGTTACATCCTATGATAATTCAATTAAAGAATCTGTATTAGGGGTAAGCTCTGAAATAATACAAAAATACGGTGCTGTGAGTAAAGAATGTGCTGAAGCTATGGCATTAGGTGTTTTAGGCCTAATGAAGACCGATTTCTCAGTGGCAACAACTGGTATAGCTGGTCCAAGTGGAGGCACAGAAACAAAACCTGTAGGCACTCTATGGGTCGCTTGTGCATACATCGATAAAACAGGCCAAAATCAAACGATATCGCGCACCTTCAATTTTTCTGGCACCAGAGTATTAAATATGGAGAGATTTGCTGCAAATGCGCTTAATTTCCTCCGTTTAGCACTGATTAATTATACAAGTTAACTAGATATTCGATTTATTGAAAACTGTTGCTGAAGCTTGAGCTGTAGGCATAATCACCATATCATTGATATTTACATGGGGAGGGCACGATAAAATATACATCATAGCGTCTGCAACATCTTCTGCTCTTAGAGGTTCAAACCCTAAGTATACATTTTTAGCTCTATCACTATCTCCTTTAAATCTTACCTCTGAGAATTCAGTCTCGACCGCTCCAGGACATATCTGAGAGACTTTTATTCCAAATTTCACTAGATCTAAGCGAAGTCCCTGACTAATAGCATCTACAGCATGTTTTGAGGCGCAATACACTGCCCCATTCGGATATACTTGCTTTCCAGCTATAGAGCAAACATTGATAATATGGCCATTTATCTTGTTAGAAATCATACTCTTGGATACTATCTTTGAAACATAAAGTAAACCTTTAACATTTGTATCTAACATTCTCTCCCAATCTTCTAATACTCCGTCTTGAATCGGATCTAAGCCAACTGCTAGACCAGCATTATTTATTAAGATTTTTATATTACTCCATTCTTTAGGTAAACTTAGTAAATTACTCTCTACTTGTGAATTATCTCGCACATCAAAACATAACGAAAGAACATCTACCCCTAAGTTAATCAACTCAGATTTCAATTCTTCTAGCCTATCATTTCGTCTTCCTGTGATGATTAAATTATAATTTGCTTTTGCTAGACTTACCGCCATAGCTCTACCTATTCCTGAAGTAACACCTGTTACCAATGCTATCTCTCTCATAACTGTAATTTTTATTTTAAACTTCTTTGACGAGTCGCTTCATAAAGGAAAATCGAAGCAGCAACTGACACGTTTAATGAACCTATATCTCCAACCATAGGAATTTTACCTAAAGTATCACATAAGGTTAATACTGAACTTGAAATTCCTTTTCCTTCAGACCCCATAACGATGGCTGTTGGAAGAGTTAAATCTATATCCGATAAGAATGTATCTGTCTTTTCTGATGCCCCTACTATCTGAAAGCCATTTTGCTTTAAATGATATATTGCAATTCTAAGATTTTGTACTCTTGCTGTATCAATTCTTAGAAGAGCGCCTGCAGAAGCTTTAATTCCATCAGCATTAATAGCTGCTCCTCCCTTTGCAGGTACTATAATACCTGAGGCTCCAGCGCACTCTGCACTTCTTGCGATAGCTCCTAGATTTCTTACATCACTCACTCCGTCTAATAATACAAAAATTGGAGCTCTTTTTGTCATTAGAGCCCTATCTACCATCTCTTCAAGAGGTACATAGTTTAATTTAGCGATAACTGCTATAACTCCTTGGTGTGAACCTTTAGTTACTCTATTTAAACGTTCTACCGGAACAAAAGAGCAAGGAATGCCTTTTGACTCTAATAAACTTAGTAATTCTCTAAACATTGGACTTTCTAAACCCTGCTTAAACATTACTTTTTCGATCTCCTTTCCAGCTAACACTGCTTCTTGAACAGGTCTAATTCCAAAAAGATAATTCTTTTTTACTTCTACATTTTGTGTTTCTTCCATCTTATGATTATTAAGGGTTTAACTATTATTATCGAAATCTAACCACTCTTCCATGTGTGAGTCTAATCTATTCTTTAGCTCCACATAATCAGCCGTAAGTTTCTCTATATCTTTTGGTTCCAAACAATTATTTAGTTTTAATTCTATCTCAGTAATAGCAGCTTCTACATCCGAAATTTTCTTTTCAAGGGCCTCTTGCTGCTTCTGTTTTTTACGTAGTTCTTTCTGCTCTAAAAAACTTAGCTTACTCTCACTTTGCTTTACTTCCACTCTTTTCTCCACTTCCTTCAAAGGAGGATTTAATTTTTCTATCTCTTTTAAAGACTCTAACTTCCTGTGTTGAAGGAAATCATCTATTCCCCCTAGAAACTCTTTTACTTTTCCATCTCTAAACTCATATACTTTATCTACAAGCCCTTCTAGAAAGTCTCTGTCGTGTGAAACAAGTATCACAGTTCCATCATAAGAGCAAAGAGCCTGTTTAATAATCTCTTTTGAGCGTATATCCATATGATTCGTCGGCTCATCGAGTATTAATAGATTATAAGGATTGAGCATTAATTTAGCCATAGCCAGCCTTGAACGCTCTCCTCCACTGAGCACCCCTACTTTCTTATCTATATCATCTCCTTTAAATAAAAAGGCCGCTAATATATCTCTTAGTTTTGTTCGAATATCTCCTACAGCTATTTGATCAAGTGTATCCCATACAGTAAGGTTCTTATCTAGTATATCCTCCTGATTTTGAGCAAAATATCCATAATTTACATTATAACCTACTTCCGCTGTACCGGATATGGGAAACAACTCTGAGGTAATATGCTTGACCATCGTACTTTTTCCTTCTCCATTTCGTCCTAAAAAGGCTACTTTCTGTCCTCTTTCAATAGATAAATCAACCTTTGAGAAAACTATTTTCTCCCCATTCTTAGAAAGATATCCACCACTTAAGTCCTTGGTTTGAAAAACGACATTTCCTGACCTTGGTGATGGCGGAAATTTTATATTCAGAGAACTTATATCGTCCTCATCTATAGAAATTCTATCTACCTTATCTAAAGCTTTAATTCTTGATTGAACTTGATTCGATTTAGTAGCTTTATATCTAAAGCGTTCTATAAATTCTTCAGTCTTCTCAATCATTTTTTGCTGATTTGCATAGGCCGCCTGCTGCTGAGAAATCCTAAGTGAACGTAATTCTTTATATTGTGTATACGGTACCTTATAATCGTAAACCTTACCCAGCATTACCTCTATGGTTCTCTTTGTAACTGCATCTAGAAATCTTCTATCGTGAGACACTAAGATTAGTGCACCACTATAAGCTCGTAGATAATCTTCTAACCATTGTATTGACTCGATATCAAGGTGGTTTGTTGGCTCATCTAGTAGTATCACATCTGGTCTTCTCAATAGAACTTTAGCTAGTTCTACACGCATATTCCACCCCTGGGAGAAAGTAGATCTACTTCTATGTAAATCTTCCTTTCTAAAGCCTAGTCCCAACAAAGTTCTCTCTGCTTGTAATTCAGGGGAATCTGAGTTAATCATTCTTAACCTCTCAGTGATATCATTGAGCTCCACTATTAACTCCGAATAGGATTCTGACTCATAATCATTTCGTATATCTATCTGATTATTAATCTCTTTAACCCTATCATTTAAAGCAAAAATATCACCAAAAGCTAGCATAGTATCTTCCAAAATAGTCCTATGTTTTGGATAGTCCATTATCTGTGGAAGGTATGCTAATTTTAAATCAGATGGCATACTAACCCTACCTAGTGATGGCGACTCTAGTCCCATTATTAATTTCATAATAGTAGACTTACCTGCTCCATTTTTCCCCACTAGGGCAACATGCTCACCTTCAGAAATGTGAAAATTTAACTGATCGAGCAGTGTATATGCACCAAAACTTACACTTAAGTCTTCAATTGAAATCATATAACTTATTAATTATGCTTTCTGTACGTATCTATAAAGAACTGAGGAGCCCTACATGGCCTTCCAGTACTTTTATTCGTGAAACCTATAACGACTTCGCCCTCACACAATAGGACATCATTCTCATTGTTGAAAATCTGATTTTTCACTCGAATCTTTGCCATAGGCTCCTGCTCAATTATTGACACGATTCTTAAAGTATCACCCATACGAGCTGAAGCCTTATATACTGCTTCAACGTTGACTACAGGTAGTGAATACCCCTCATTTTCAATTCGTTCAATGGGTAATCCCATATCTTTAAGTAAATGAGTACGACCTAGTTCAAAATATCTAATATAATTTGAATGATGCACTATTCCCATCAAATCCGTCTCATAAAAACGTACATCAACTACTACTTCAGATTTACAAGCCATAAATTTAAGCTTTTAATAGTGCAATATTATTTCTTAAATTCTCTAGCTTAGTTAGTGCATCGCTTTGTTTCTTCTTTTCCATAGCCACAACTGCCTCTTTAGCATTAGCCATAAATTTTTCATTTGAAAGCTTTGCCTCTACCCCTTTAAGAAACTTCTCTAGGTGTGCTATTTCTGCTTCCATTTTTGAAATTTCTTCTGCAGCATCAACTAAACCTTCAAGAGGTACAAAGAATTCTATTGTACCAACAGTAAATCTCGAACCTGAAATACTTTGATCAAATGCTTGAACGTGATTTACTTCTGTGATATTAGCCATCTTCTTAACTAGAATTAGAAGTTCCATAGGGAAAGCTCCTTTTATATTTAAGTTAAGTGCATCTTTTGGCGATAGGCCTTTTGATTGTCTAATATTTCTTATCGAAGCAATAGTCGATATTACTAATTCAAAACTTGAGATAATTTCTTTATCTACTTGTATACTATTAGGTAACATTTCAAGCATAATAGTATCACCATTATTTCTCTCAGCTATATTTTGCCATAATTCTTCAGTAATAAATGGCATAATAGGATGTAAAATCTTAAGAAGAGCATCAAGATACTCAATAGTCGCATTATAAGTTTGTCTATCTATTGGCTGTCCAAATTCTGGCTTGATTATCTCAAGATACCAAGCGCAGAAGTCATCCCAGAATAATTTATACATTGACATTAATGCATCAGAAAGTCTAAATTTCTCAAAGTGATCATTAATTTCAATTATAGAATTCGATAATTTATTCTTGAACCATTTTACTGCTATAGCAGAATGCTCAGACTGCTCTTTATCAACTACTTCCCAGCCCTTAACTAATCTATAAGCATTCCAAACCTTATTACAGAAATTTCTTCCTTGTTCTACCTGAGATTCATCAAATAAAATATCATTTCCAGCTGCACTACACAACAACATACCCATCCTAACTCCATCTGCTCCGTATTGAGCTATTAAATCAAGAGGATCAGGTGAGTTACCTAGCGATTTAGACATCTTACGTCCTTGCTTGTCTCTTACGATTCCAGTAAGATAGATATTCTTAAATGGAATATCTTGACAGAATTCGTTACCCGCCATTACCATACGTGCTACCCAAAAGAATAAAATTTCAGGAGCAGTAATTAGGTCGTTAGTTGGGTAATAATATGCTAGGTCAGCATTTGCTTCTTTACTAGGATTACCTGCTTTTTCTGCATCAAATACAGATATTGGCCATAGCCATGATGAAAACCAAGTATCAAGAACATCAGGATCTTGCTTTAAATCATCTAAAGTATAGCTTGAGTCTATTTCTTTTGCTTTAACTAGAGCTTCTTCTATACTCTTAGCTACAACAAACTTACCGTTAGGAAGATAATATGCAGGGATTTGCTGTCCCCACCATAGTTGACGAGAAACACACCAGTCACGAACATTCTCCATCCAGTGACGATAGGTGTTTTTATACTTCTCTGGAATCATTTTAATCTTTCCGCTTTCTACTCTCTCTAGTGCATCAACAGCTAAATCTTCCATTTTTAAGAACCACTGTAGTGACAACCTTGGCTCTATCACAGCATTAGTACGCTCTGAATAACCAACTTGTGAAGTATAATCTTCTTCCTTTTCCAAATGAGATAACTCCACTAGCATCTTAACGATTTTCTTTCTAGCTACGAATCTATCTTCACCTACTAGGATGATTGCATCTTCATTCAAACGTCCGTTTTTGTCGATAATATCTATTACTGGTAAGTTATGTCTTATTCCTATCTCGTAGTCATTAATATCGTGAGCCGGTGTAACTTTTAAACATCCTGTACCAAAATCCATAGCAACATAAGAATCCTCTATTACAGGAATTTCTCTATTCACTAATGGTATAAGTACTTTTTTACCCTTAAGGTGTGTAAATCTCTCATCTTCAGGGTTAATACAGATAGCAGAATCCGCCATGATAGTTTCAGGACGAGTAGTAGCTATTACAATATAATCTGCTGTAGGATTCCCAGCACCATCTGAGATGAAATACTTGATATAGTATAACTTAGATGCGGTCTCCTTATGTATTACTTCCTCATCACTAACAGCTGTTAAAGACTGAGGGTCCCAGTTAACCATTCTTACTCCACGATAAATATATCCTTTTTCATAAAAGTAAACGAAGGTAGAGATTACTGCCTCACTCAGTGCAGGATCCATAGTGAATTTAGTTCTGTCCCAATCACAAGATGCACCTAGTTTCTTTAACTGCTCTAGGATAATCCCTCCGTGCTTTTCTTTCCACTCCCAAGCATGCTTCATAAACTCATCTCGAGTAAGAGAAGATTTCTCGATACCCTCCTCTTTAAGTTTTGCAACTACCTTAGCTTCAGTCGCTATAGAAGCGTGATCTGTACCAGGCACCCAGCAAGCATTTTTGCCTTGCATTCTTGCCCTTCTTACTAATACATCCTGAATAGTATTATTCAACATGTGTCCCATATGTAATACACCTGTCACATTAGGTGGAGGGATTACTATTGAATAGGCCTCACGATGGTCAGGCTCAGAATGAAAATATTTGTTTTCCAGCCAATAAGAGTACCATTTGTCTTCTACTTCTGCTGGTGAGTATTTTACTGAAAGTTCCATGATTTTTTATCTTTATCTATAGCTGGCAAAGATAAAAAAAACCACGATGAGGTGCAAAAGAAATTGCGTAGATAAGGTATAGATGCAAAAGTTTTTTGCAATATCCTAGGCTTCAGGCCAAATTTGGCTTCGTAATGAGGATTAATAAAGAAATATCTAGCATCTAATATGTCATAATTACATGCATTTGATATTTTTATGAAAGTTTCAATTGAAAGGCCTGTACTTTTAATTTCTAATAATTCTTCTACCCTGCTTGTTGCCTCTCCAAAAATCCGCAGCAGTAATTTGTAAGAAAATTTAGGCAATAAATGAATATAGGGCATTTTTGAGACAAAACGACTCCTTGCTATCTGTTGATGCCCTCCAAATGGCATCTGCCAAGGAGGAAAGGCGAAGAATATTTTTCCATCACTCTTTAAAAAGTCTTTACAATTAAGAAAAAATTGAACTTTATCTCCGATATGTTCTATCACATCATGAACCATAATTAGATCAAAACTATTCTCTAGCGTTCTAATCTCAAAAATATCTGATGATATGAAGTTAAAATCCATTTTCACTCCTGATACAAGTTGTTCATTTTCAAAGAATAACCTTGCATTTTCTATCTTATTGCCAGCTAAGTCTACTCCGCACACCTTAGCTCCAAGCTTTGCAAAAGGCAATAAGTTTCCCCCTTCACCACATCCTATTTCTAATACAGAAAAATCACTCAAGCTTTCTTTATCTAGACCTTCAAAGAAAGTTAGCACATAATCTAGGTAATACTTCTCACTAGTATGCGCTAGTTCATTAAAATAAACCTTCCTATCTTTATGTCTTTCTTGCATTAGTATATAAGTTCAAATTCATCAACTAATAACAAACTTCCTACTCCTCCTGTAAAATAGTCCGCATAACGACTTGAAGCGGCTACTATCATAATATACTTAGGCTTTCTTGTGTCTCGATACTCTAAGTCAATTTGAAACTCCTGATAATCTAGCACTTCCTCCGAGCCTATAAACTCAGCATAGGCTATTACATCTGGATCATTTTGAAAATCGACAAAATTAGCCTCTCCCGTATTTACTGTATAAGGAGCTTCCCAGTCCATTAAAGCTATAAAAATGTGAGCCTGATCCATAGTTCCTAATTTATCAGTATATGGCTCATCTGCCTTATTGATGGTTTTCGGACTATATTTATAATATCCTTTCAAGGAAGTAGGCCTACCAGTGAATGGGCGTCCCCAGTCTAATAAAGCATTAAATACCACTAATTTATCGAATTTGCCTGTAAAGACACTACCACCAGCAAATTTTCCAAAAACTGTTTTTGATTCGAGTCTTGCTGCTCTTTTCCCGTCACCACTTAGAGCTAAGTCTGTATCCTCTGGGGATGTTGGGTTCACTTCGCTTAATGTATTTGCACCTGGATTACCTGAATCCCAAAAGTATGCATCTTCAAGATTAAGATTTGGGTACCAATTTTTATCTTTCTTTATCCAGTTATCAAAACCAAGGTTAGGAACATTTACGATTTCTTCTGTTGTAAAGTTTAATTCTTGCCCTTCTACTTCAGCTGAATAAGCAGTATAGGTATACTCTGTTAGTGGCTCTAAATCTGATATTTGTACATTAAAATTCTTACCATCTATTTTAATATTTTCTGATGAAACTATTATCCACTCTTTGTCACTCACTTTTTTATATTTAAAGCCAAATTCAGTAGTATTTAGTGAGACTTGTCCGAACAAAATAGCTCTTTTTGCATAGGCATCTGCTGGTAATGTTGTAACCTCCTGTAGGGATTTAAGATTCTCAGCCACTACCGTCCAACTCTGTTTCTCGCCTCTGTAGTCTAGTTCAAACGTTTGTTCTCTAGAGTAATCGCTGATTTTTGTTGGATCTGGGGTAATCGTAGAGCCTTCTTGTCCTAACTTATAGCTTAAAACTTTTACATCCTCCCTACTTACACCACTTGCTAGATAAAAAGTTACTTTCTTTTCAGAAACTGATATTGCAGCAAGGTCTGCCTCATCTTCTACTATAAAATATCTTTCTATCTCTTGAGTTGCAGTAAGCGTCCATTCATAAAACTGTCCAGGATAGGTTTCTATTACAAGAGTTAAGGGCATAGAAAGATCAAGTATATCATCTAAAGCTGTAGTTAAAGTAGCTTCTTGAGTCAGCTCTATATTAAGCAGTTCTACTTCCTTAATATATACACTTTCATCTAACTGAACGGTAAGAATTCTTTCTTGATAATCTATTTGTGCGTCACCGATTTGACCCTTTAGCTCTATATCCTCTATCGCGCCTTCTAATCTTGGATAAGGGATGTCATTTTCAATACAAGAAGACAAATTAAGAAACGTAAATAATATTAAAGTCTTTATTAAATTTTTCATTTTCAGATGTAAATTTGTTATTAAATAGGAATCGCAAAGGAAATACCGATATTTATTGATAGTAAATCTATTCTAAAGTCAGCAGAGCTAGTTACATAAGTACCTTCTTTTACTTGATTTGTTATCTGAGTTACCTTCTTATATTTTAAACCCATAATTCCGATAGAAGCTTCGACTGCTACTTCATCAGATATGAATACAGCTACACCAGGGACTACTCCTATTCCTAATTCCAGGGTTTCTTGAAATGTACCTGTCATTTCTGCTCCAAGACCGTCAGTAAATTTATTTTGTCCCATTCCAAAATTTAAGCCTATCTCGGTAAATAGAGCAAATCTAAGGCTCGACCCAAGTGGTATATAATTCCTGTAAATTCCTGATATATAATAGGTATGACTTACTCTATTTATATCATCCATTCCTAGGTCTAATTCTGGAATGTCTAAGGATAAGGCATCTAATGCCATAGATGATCTTGAGTAAGTGAATTTTACTCCTGCTGCCATATTATTTGCGAAGAAATAGGAGATTTGAGGTGCTAATTTAAAGTTATAAGCTCCTGCTTGAATCTCATCAAATACTATAAATTTATAATTATTAAAATCATATTTCCTATACGAAAATGTTCCCCCGACTAGTAAATTCCCTTTCGGTATAAATACATTTTCTGTATTAAAGATATCTGCTCCTCTATCTAACTTCTGAGCATAGCTAAAATTTATAGCTAAGAGAGAAAGGATGATCGTTAAAAATATTTTTTTCATAATTTTCTATGGTTTTAAAAGCCTATTTTACCTATGATATTACAAAGATAATTATTTTTACGACTCTTTAGATAAGAAAACAATCTATGTTAATTTTTTTTACTAAATTTGTCCGCTAAATATTTTACTGAATGAGTGAATACACAAAAGAATCCTTTGCCACCCTCGAGTGGAATGAGCATATCAGACAACGTCCTGGTATGTATATTGGTCATGTTGGAGATGGGTCATCCCCTCACCACGCAATATATGTACTTGTTAAGGAGGTTATAGACAACTCTATTGATGAATTCGCTATGGGTAATGGAAAACAGATAGATATTACCCTAGTCGATAGAACTATTTCTGTAAGAGATTACGGACGTGGTATCCCTTTAGAGCGAGTGGTAGATGCTGCGAGTAAGATGATGAGCGGTGCGAAGTTTGACAATAAGACATTTCAGAAGAGTATTGGACTAAATGGTGTCGGACTTAAAGCGGTAAATGCTACATCAAGTGACTTCTTTATAGAATCTGTTAGAGAGGAAGTAGCTGTATGGGCAAAATTTCAAGCAGGTATTCTTCTAGAAAAAGGAGAAAGAGAAGCTAAGAAAGAAAAAAATGGAACATTTGTAAGATTTACTGCTGACACTGAAGTGTTTAAGAATTATCAATATAATATGGACTTCGTTGTAGAGATGGTTAGAAACTACTCTTATTTAAATAGAGGTCTTACGTTAAAATTAAATGATTCTATATATGCTTCAAAAAATGGATTATTAGATTTAGTTAACGATAATTTAGGTTCAGAAGCTTTATATCCACCTATCCACCTTATGGGGCAAGATATAGAGATGGTTATTACTCACGGGGAAAATCACGGAGAGAATATAGCTTCATTTGTAAATGGACAAAATACGACTCAAGGAGGTACGCACTTAGCTGCATTTAGAGAAGCAGTAGCTAAGACTATAAAAGATTTTTATAAGAAGGACTACGACCCGATTGACATCAGACAGTATATAATAGGTGCGATTAGTATAAAAGTTGAAGATCCAGCCTTTGATGACCAGCCTAAGACAAAACTGGGATCTAAGGATATCAGTGAAGGTGTTAGTATTAGAAGTTTTATAGGAGACTTTATGAAGGAGGAGCTCGATAATTTCCTCCACAGAAATCCAAATATTGCAGAATCTCTCCAAAAGAAGATTCAAGAATCTGAAAAAGAGCGTAAGGCTATCTCTACGATTCAGAAAGCGACTCGTGATAAGGTAAAAAAAGCAAGTCTTTGTAATAAGAAATTACGAGACTGTAGAGTGCACTATAATACAAAGAATCCTTTAGCGGAAAACACTACCCTATTTATTACTGAGGGAGACTCTGCAAGTGGTTCTATAACTAAGGTAAGGGAGCCTAATACCCAAGCAGTTTTCTCACTACGAGGAAAACCTCTTAATGCCTATGAAAAGAGTAAAAGTGCTGTTCTTAGCAACGAAGAATTTATTCTTCTTAAGGCTGCACTTAATATAGATGAAGATTTTGACAATCTACGTTACAATAATATCGTGCTTGCAACTGACGCAGACGTCGATGGTATGCATATTCGTCTACTATTAATGACATTTTTCTTAAAGTACTACCCTGAGCTAGTTAGAAGAGGACATGTTCATATCCTACAAACACCTTTATTTAGAGTAAGGAACAAGGTTAAGACTATCTATTGCTACGATGAAGAGGAAAAGCAAGCTGCGATTAAAACACTAGGTAAAGGTCATGAGATAACACGATTTAAAGGACTAGGTGAGATATCTGACCACGAATTTAAAATATTTATAGGTGAGGATATGAGGCTAGACCCTGTCGTTCTTAGTCCAGATGATAATATATCACATTTACTAGAGTTTTATATGGGTGCAAATACACCTTACAGAACAGATTTTATTAGAGCAAATCTAAGATCTGATGCTGTTATAGAAAGTACTACATTATAGTTTCCAGAATCTGGGAGCATAAAATAAATTAGAATCCAATGAATACTAAATTAGCGAATTTTTTACTTAAATCCTTAGGATGGACAGCTGTAGATCCTGTTGCTCCTGAAGATAAATGTATTATACTAGGAGTGCCACATACTTCAGGTTGGGACTTTGTGATATCATATTTATACTACAGCGCTGTTGGAGGCAAGGCAAATGTTTTTGTAAAAAAATCATTTTTTGTTTGGCCACTTGCTCCTCTTATGAGAGCTCTAGGTGCAGTACCAGTAGATAGATCCAAAGGAACGAACCTAGTGGTAGAAACTATCAAAAGTTTTAATGCTAAAGAGCACATTCACTTAGCGATCGCACCTGAAGGTACAAGAAAGGCGACAAGTAAATGGAAGCTAGGATTTCACACTATAGCTAGAGCAACAGGCGCATCTGTTTATCTAGGCTACTTTGATTGGAAAACAAAGACTATAGGTCGTGGACAGAAATTCGAAATCAGCGATGACCCTAAAGCTGATTTAGAAAAGATTTTAAAAATATATTCAGAAATGAACTTAGAGGGTAAGTTCCCAGAAAAATATACAACTGGGCATTAATTTTGAGGTTTAGATTATTATGCAAAAAAAAGATATTAGCACACTGCGTGAGTTGTTTGACTATGCAGTTGAAAACTATAAAGATAATAAGTCTTTATATTTCATTGACACAGACGGTTACACCTATGGTCAATTTGGAGAGAAAACTATTGAAGTTTCAAATATTTTAGCGGAATACGGAATAGAAGCTAAAGATAAGGTAGGAATTTTATCTCAAAATATGCCAAACTGGGGTATTTCCTTTTTCGCAATATCAGGCTTTGGAAGAATTTCCATTCCAATTTTACCGGATTTCTCAGAGAGTGACATCAAACATATTCTTAAACACTCAGAGTGTAAAGCCCTATTTATCTCTAAGAGATTACTTCCAAAATTACTAGATAAGGCGAAGGATAGACTTTCTCTTATTGTACTTTTAGATGACTTTTCTGTTATAAAAGGAGAGAAATTAGAAGGACAAGAGATCAAAGAAATCCCTAGTGAACAAATTAAAACAGAAGACCTTACAACGATTATCTACACTTCAGGTACAACTGGTAGTTCAAAGGGGGTTATGTTAACTCATAAGAATCTTTGCGTAAATCTTCATAACTGTGAGGCTTTAAGACCAAGTTTTAGCTGGGATAGATGGCTTTCTTTGCTTCCTTTATCTCACACCTTTGAAAATAGCTTGAGTCTACTTCTTCCTATTTTCGCTGGAGGATCAGTATGCTATATTGAAAAGGTTCCTACTCCTACTGTATTAATGAGTGCTTTAGCAAAAGTAAAACCTACAACTGTACTATCAGTTCCTCTTATCATAGAGAAAATATATAAAAATGGTGTTGAATCGCAGTTACAAAAATCTCCAGTTTCACGTTTCCTAATGAAGATACCTGCTACAAGAAAAGTACTTCATCGTATTGCAGGTAAGAAACTTATGGAGAAATTTGGAGGCGAGTTAAGATTCTTCGGTATAGGTGGAGCGAAGCTCAATGCCAAAGTTGAACGCTTCTTATATGAAGGTAAATTCCCTTACGCCATAGGTTATGGACTAACAGAGACTTCTCCTCTTCTTGCAGGAGCTACAACTGACATCGTTAGGATAGGATCCACTGGAAAAGCAGCAGCAAGTGTAACACTTAAGCTACGCAATGTTGACCCGACGACAGGTCTTGGTGAAATTATAGCTAAAGGAGATAATATTATGCAAGGTTACTATAAGAATCCAGAGGCGACAAAAGAAGCCTTTACTGAAGATGGCTGGTTCATTACTAGAGATTTAGGTAGCTATGATAAAGATGGTATGTTATATATTAAAGGACGAACTAATAATACTATCCTTGGCCCTAGTGGAGAGAATATCTACCCTGAAGATATAGAAAATGTGTTAAATAGCCATGATTTTATTAATGAATCTTTAATTACTGAGGAAAAAGGAAGACTTAAGGCCTTAGTTCACTTTAACCAAGAAAAGCTAAATGCTTTTTTCGAGGCAAAAGATGAGTTTAAGCAGAATGCAACTGAAAAAATGGAAGCTCTAAAGAAAGAGATTCTTGAATATGTGAATCAGAAGGTAAGTAGATTTGCGAAGATCAGTGAGATCCTAGAACAGAAGGAAGAATTCCAGAAAACTGCCACGCAGAAAATTAAACGATTTTTATATACTCAAAAAGGTATTACAGAGAAAAATTAAGTACCTTTGTATAGAACAACAGTAAATATATTTATCATCATTCCTTAACACACTTAGAAAATGAAATTTATAGTATCAAGCCACGAATTATCATCAGGATTAGCAGATGTAGCAAAGGTTATCCCATCAAAGTCGGTATACCCTATGCTAGAGAATCTATTATTCACTATCCAAGATGATATCCTTATAGTTAAAGCCTCAGATAATGAGATAACTCTAACTGCAGAAATCAAGTTGAATGAAGTAATAGAGGCTGGCTCTGTAGCGGTGCCAGGTAAGCTAATAGTAGATTCACTGAAGAATTTCCACGATATTCCTATCCAAATTAGTAGTAATGAAGAGAATAATACTCTAACTATTAAATGGGTTAATGGCGAGTCGGCTATACCTTTCCTTAGTGCTGCAGACTATCCAGAACTTCCTAAAACTGAAGGAGATATGAATAATATTATCCTAGAAGCTTCTCAGTTATCTAATGGTATTAACTCGACTATCTTTGCGACTACTGACGATGAACTTAGACCTATAATGAATGGTATTTTTATAGAAAATACTCCTGACGGAACATCATTTGCGGCTACGGATACTCACAAGCTTTCTTGTTATACAATTAATGATATAGTATGTGAGGAAGATAAAAAAAGTTCATTTATACTACATAAGAAGGCTGCATCTATACTTAAGTCATTATTAGTGAAGTCTTCTAATAAGGTAGATGTAAGTTTTGATGAGAAAAATGCTAGATTTACTTTTGATAAATTTACTCTTGTATGTAGACATATAGAAGGTAATTTCCCAGCATTCCGTAGTATCATACCTAAAAACAACCCAAACCGCCTAGTTATAGATAGAAGTAAATTGTTAGAAACAGTAAAAAGAATTACACCTTTCGCTAACCAAGCAACTCAGCATATCAAACTATCTATGTCTTTTAACCAGTTAGTAGTTTCTACTATCGATGTTAACTCTATTACTTATGCAAAAGAGTCATTGGTAACTATGATGGCGAGGCTACAGAAATAGGATTTAAGGCAGCATCAATTATGGAAATTTTAAATAACATATCGAGTGAGGAGGTTGTATTAGATTTTATGGATAATCGCAAGGCTGTACTTATCGTTCCTAACGATACAGATGAGCCTAATGTAAATTATCTATCACTTATTATGCCTGTTTATATTTAAGATACAAAGTAAGTTCAAGGTAAATATATATGGAGTTAAATCTTAAAAATCCCCTACTCTTCTTCGATATAGAGAGTACAGGACTAAATATAGCGAAAGATAGAATAGTTGAGATATGTGCACTAAAGGTGCTTCCTAATGGAGATCAAGAAATTAAAACTAGGAGAATTAATCCTACGATTCCCATCTCTAAAGAAGCATCCGAGATCCATGGTATATCAGATGAAGATGTAAAAGACTGTCCTACATTTACTCAGGTGGCTAAATCTTTAGCATCTTGGATGAGTGGCTGTGATATAGCTGGTTACAACTCATTGAGATTTGATATTCCACTATTGGCAGAAGAATTTTTAAGAGCAGATGTAGATTTTGACTTTAGGAAAAGAAAGTTAATAGATGTTCAGAATATTTTTCATAAAATGGAAAAAAGAACGCTAGTAGCCGCCTATAAATTCTATTGTCAAAAAGATCTAACTAATGCTCACTCAGCTGAAGCAGATACTATCGCTACCTATGAAGTACTTAAATCTCAGCTAGATAAATATCCAGAATTAGAAAACGATATGGAATTTTTATCTGAATTTTCAGCTAAAATGCGAAATGTAGACTATGCTGGACGTATCATCTTAGATGATAATGATGTTCCTACCATTTCGTTTGGAAAACATAAAGGTCGCCCAGTAACAGATGTCCTTAAAAAAGAGCCTAGTTACTATGACTGGATTATGAAAGGTGATTTTACATTAGATACTAAAAGAGTACTTACAGATATTAAATTATCGATGAAGTAGACTACTACTTGTAATGAATATTCTCATACTTCCATATAAAGAGGAAAATTTTAGATATAGATCTGATGGAACTTTGATACGTTCCATCGATGACTATTTTCTTCCTGATTACGTTAAGAAAATAGAAATATCTCCAGTATTATGTATTAAGGCATTTAGACCTGCAAAGGCTCTAGATGCCCAATACGTACATAGATATATTAACTCCTTTTCATTTGGACTACTAATTCATCCACATTTAAATGATGAATTAGAAGATAACCGTATATTTCTCGAAAATTCACTAGACTATACTACCCTAATTCCTAAGGACTTAATAGATCTTTCCGAACTTGAGAACTTCCTAGGTTCTATCTCTGAGAGGTTTTCTATAGTGCGTAACAACGAGCAACTTTTTACTGAACTATCAAGTCTTAGTATGGAGGAAATATTTTCTAAGATAGCATCTATCACCGAATACGCATCTCTTAGAATAGGTGATTTCATCTTATTTGAGCTAGCGCAGCAAAAAGAAGTAAGTATAGGTGATCAAATAAGCTCTTTTATCGAAGGTAAACCTAGCCTTGAGCTAAGAATTCGCTAAGCTACTCCTCCCCTTTCTCTTTTGCGATTATAGATAGTACAGCTGTAGCTGCTGTAGAAAATGCGATTTGCAGATTATATCCACCGGTATCTGCATCAAGATTTATCATCTCTCCGATAAGATATAGATTCTCTACCTTTCTCGACTCCATTGTCTTGCGCGAAATATCCTTTAGAGATACTCCTCCTGAGGTTATAACACATCTTTGATAACCGACATACGAAGTAATAGGAAATACCCAGGATTTAAGACTAGAAGCTAATGTAGATTTATTTAGCCTTGGAAAGGACGCCATAAATGGGTTTATTAAATCTCTTGGCATAAGACTTCTTAAGAAATTTTCTAATCTCAATGAAGGTAAGAACTCTTTTTCTATTCTCCTTGAAAGCTGTTCTTCACTCACGCTAGGTTTTAGATCTAATACTAATTCTACTTTTTGGCCTTTGTTTAGAGCTATTACTGCTTTTCTACTCAGTCTAAACCCTAATGCTCCCTCTATTCCTCCATCTGTAAAGCTTAGTTCTCCAAATTCTTCTTGATGTATCTTATTTTCTATACTAAGCGAAAGTTTAACATTCTTTAATGTCACGCCTAATAATTTATGATCATACTTCACTGGAGTTAAAGCTGTTAAAGAAGGTAAAGTAGCTTCGATTTTATGCGCTCCTAATTCTTGAGCGATTTTATAACCGTCTCCAGTACTACCTGTACTAGGATAGGACAAGCCACCAGTAGCTAACACCACATATTTAGAATAAACTTTGATTTCTCTATCACCTTCTAATGCTTCTATACAGAATAAATCATCTTGTTTTGTAATATTCAGAACTCTAGTATTTGTTTGAATATCTATTTTTGAACGAATGTTTCGAACTAGAACATCCCTGACATCATGACTTCTATCACTTTGAGGATATGCGCGCTCACCTCTTTCTACCTTCGTTGGAAGACCTAGAGAATTAAAATAGTTCAAGACATCTTCATTTGTAAAATTCCAAAATGCAAATTTGAAAAAATTTGCATCTGGGTGTATATGAGTCGAGAATTCACTCCAGGGTTTCATATTAGTGATATTGCAACGCCCCTTACCTGTAATTAGTATTTTACGTCCGCACTGATGCTCCTTTTCTAGTAGTAGAACATCTAGGTCACTACCTAATAAGCGAGAAGCTGCCATTAGTCCAGCAGCTCCTCCTCCTATAATTATTACGTCTCGTTTTAGTATTTGAGCCATTTATATAAATCTTTCCAAGTTACCTTTTTACCGTGCATAAGAATTCCTACTCTATATATTTTTCCAGATAGATATACTGCAAATAAGAAAGTTACAAATAATGCACCTATTGATGTTAATAGTTGCCACGTAGGTACTCCTCCTTCAAATGGAATACGTGCTAGCATCACGATAGGCGATGTGAATGGTATTATTGAAGCCCAGACTGATAGAGCACTATCTGGATTATTGAAGGTCTGCATCATTATAAAGAAACCGATCAAAATAGGAGCAGTGATAGGAAGAATTAACTGCTGAGAATCAGTTTCATTCTCTACTGCTGAACCTATGGCTGCAAATAAAGCGGCATATAGTAAATAACCTAAGATAAAATAGATTATAAAGTTGATTATTATATATCCAAAATCAATATTTGATATCGTTTTTAGTATTTCTGATAAGTTTTCCTGTCCTGCAGCGTCTGCTAATTCAGTAAAGTTCATTCCTGATAAATCCATACCTTGCTGCGTCATAAGAGTCTGCGATGTAGTATCTGATAATTGATCCATTAACATCTTCTTTCCAATAGTACTTTGGAAACCTATAAAGATTAGACCTGTTAAGATAATCCAAATAAAGAACTGGGTAATAGCTACAGAAGCCACACCAACTATCTTACCTATCATTAAATCGAAAGGCTTAATTGAAGATACTATAACCTCTACTACCTTATTTGTTTTCTCATTTAATACACTCTGCATTACCATACTTCCGAATGAGAAAATAAAGAAATAAATCAACATTCCCATACCTAAGGAGATAAACATATTTATCTCTACTATGCTCTTCTTCGCTTCCCCATCTTCTCCTATTATATAGTTCTCAACAGGGACACTCTTATTAATATCATTTATGATAGCATCTAAGTCCTCGATCTCATAATTCTTTAATTTATAGTCTCTTATTATTCTTTCTGATCGGTTTGAGTAATAGGATTTATCTTCAGATGTAAGCTGCTTATAAGAGTATGCTGTAATATCTACATTGTTATTTTCATCTAACTCGCTGATAGATACTAATACATCGACCCCTAACTTATCAAAATTCTTAACTAAAGAATCTATATTTTTCTCTTGACTAAAAGTAAAAGTCTTATCCTTCGTATCTGTGAAGCTATTAGCGATTAGATTTGATTGATCTATAACTAAGACATTTTGCACATCTGTTTTTCCTTTTTTGCCAGCAAGCATAATTAGCGTAGGTGCTATAGCTAGAGCAGCTAACAGTACTGGAGCTAAAATGGTCATAATTATAAATGACTTCTTCCTTACCCTAATTAAAAATTCTCTTGATGCTACGATCTTTATTTTATTAAAATTCATTATTTAGTCCTCCTTGTATTATTTCTAGTTTTTCTTTGAGTTAAATTAAATATTCTCTTCAACAAGCTTAATAAATATATCCTTCATACTAGGGATTAGGTTTCTAAAAGAGATAATATCGTCTACTTGATTAATTAGCTCTGATAAAACTTGCTTGTTCTCAGCACCTTCGCTTAAAGACAAAATAGCTCTTACCTCACCTAAGTCATTCATATCATACTGCTTCTCAAGAGTAAATAGTTCAGAATTACTAAAGTTTGCTTGCC
>CAYJFD010000008.1:0-21037 GCA_964369605.1 uncultured Muribaculaceae bacterium
TGGCGCAACAGCAGATATTTACACCGCTGATGCAAAAAATGTATGGTATTTCCCAGCTGAAGATGAGGTTAAAGAGTTATACAATGTTATCACTGCTTATGACGGCGGTATCGCAGCATTTTCTGCCAGAATGGAAAAATCCATGTACCCAGGGCAGATAGGATTTGATGAAGACGGAGTTTATTATTCTTCCACTGAGGCCAGCTTCGAAAACTTTCGCTTGTGTAGTTTTCTATTCAATGGTAGGTTGCAGCCTGGACATAAGGGCAACGGGCACGAAACCGATAGAGTGCGAGCTATCCTCGAATTCTAATAATGATTAACGTCGATAATTAATCATTTGTAATTATTGACATTAATGGCTATACAAGGGTCTAATCACCCTCGTATAGCCATTTTTTTACGCCCTCACATAAGATTTTTGCCATTCATATAACGGATTATAACTCCTGCTATTAGATCGCTATTTTTGCCTCGTAGGTTTACAAATGGAGTATTCGAAAATCCAATAATAACAGAGTAGAGCAAAACCTATAGAATACTTATATCATACGCCCTTTTCTCTTCTGCTGCTGCATACGGTTTCTAAACTGCGCCTCTTCGGGGTCGTCTCCGCCATCGGCTGGGAGGTCGAATAGACCTGCTCCACCGCTAATGATTGAACCATCGGATTGAGACTGCTGCTGCTCTTGTGATGAGTGTTGCTGGTTGGCTTGATGGAGCGTATCGGGGTCTCGTTTATAGAAATCCAATCTATCACGTTCGTCCGACCATCTTACCCAAGCATTGTAGACTCCGCCTGACTTGCCTACCATATTTTCAATATAGACGGTCTTATCATCATCGAGGTTTATGCGCTGTTCGAATGTGAGTTTTACGCCTCCAAGTTTCGTTGGGATGCGATGTTTGAAGTTGCCTCCAAGAGTTTTCGCAAGATTAGCATAGCTAAACTTACGATCAATTTTAGATGCTTTAAACGAGTAATTATCTTTCGTAAATGATATGCCTTGCACCTCGTTTGTACCCCTGCGCAACTTAAATTCGATGCCTACTCCGTGCATATTAAGACGATTTTGAAGCTCAGTAAAGGTTCTGCAATGAGCTATTTCCGCCTTTACAGCGTGAAAAATCTCGTGGCGTGTGCGTTCAGTACCTTGCAACTTATCGACTCTAACCCTCGATTTGTCTTTACCATAAGTGAGACTATATTTGTCTTTTAGTGAGGTTGAGACCTCCTTATTGCGTTTAAAATCATCGTGCAGGGAGATTAATTTGCCTTCATTATTGATACGATTATAGACTATATGGCAATGCTCATTGGGGTTGTCGTGGTGGCGCACAATCACATATTGGGTGTTTACAAAACCCATTTTATCCATATACTCCTCAGCTAACTGTACCATAAATTCGTTGGTCATACGCTCTTTATCTTCGGGGGCGTATGACATTGTGATGTGCCCCACAGGGCTTTTTATATTTGGTCGAACGCTACTTTGAAGCTCAAAAGAGTTAATCAAAGTTTTGGCGGAGAGTGCCATCACACCCTCCGCCTTTAGTACCTCAGCATCCTTTTTCATTACATAATTTACAGTCCCTGCGAACGACTGCGATTTAAGACTTTGTGCGATCATTCAATATTGTTTTTAGTTGAATTATCATCGCCTGCACATTCAGTTTGTGGTGCAGCTCGCCACTGTTCAGGTGCTTTACATACTGATTTAAATTGTTGGCTATACCTGCGATTTTTCGCATTAGGCTCAACTCTTCCGCTGAAAATGGCGAACGAACATAGCCACTAATGACCATCTGCCGTGCGTATTCAGTGGGTGTAATATTCATATTCTCTGCTTGTGTTTGCACATTTGCATAGTCCATTTCGGACAGCTTTAGGGTAATAACTTTGCTTAGTTTACCTATTATTTTTGGCGGTCTGCCGTATCTCTTTTCTTTCATTTTTATTACATTTTATCTCTGTACTGCGACTACCAAGAGCGGTTCAGCCCCAAATCACAGCTGTGTTTGGGCGAGGATTTTGAGGAACTCAAAATATTTCGGCTTGCCCGAAAGATACCCTCGCCTATTAAACTTTAAAATAACTTAGATATATCTACAAGCCACCAATGTGGCTTCATTAATGAGTGGGCTTAGTCTGCCCACTACACTAACAGCTGTTGTTACATTCGTTTCCACTTGTCAATATCCTCTGCATACTGTTCTAAATGGTGGCGAGTGAGGTTCTCTAAGAATCCTGACACGCTCATTCTGCGCTCACCCATACGCCTTACAATCTCATCAACACGATCTCTAAGCTCCCGACTAATAAACACTGGCTGGCGATCAATGATCTTGGGAACGGTAAGAAACGTATCTTTATACTCCTCCAATGATGCTTTGCGTTGCTTGGTGGTAGTGCGCTTTGTTGGCTCACTATGCACACTTGGTTCAGCCTCCTTGCTATCCTCTACATACATAATAGGTTCAGATGGTGGGATGTGCGACTTTGGAATTCCTTTTTCGAGACTCTCTTTGAAACGCTCTTCTAAACTCTTTTCTTCTGACATAATTTTTTAGTTTTAATAATTTGTATTGTATGCTGACTATACATAATCAGCACCTTGTCGAGAACAAAATAAGTGAGCTAAATTGATATAGGCAAATGATTTAGCGTAGTTTGATTACACGTCGCCATCATTCTGCATAATACACTATATTAGGTGATTAGAGTATGCGCAAGGTGCGCTATATTGCGGTGTGGTGGGTGTAGTTGTTGTGGTATACTCTAATTATTATGACAGTTCAGCAGACTCCATATTTATCGTCTACCAACTCGGCAAACTGTAGCAAACCCCAGCATAATAATCAAACTGTGAAAATTTGTTTGCAAGATCTTCGTTTATTTGTGAAATGATCTCTACCTTTGTTCTCGAAGTCCTGCATAGTGGAGGGATACCCTATGTTGTTAGTGGCTTTTAGTGGTGGTACTTAAAGAGGATGCTATAATTTTTTTATAAACCAAATTAAGTACAAAAAGATGAATATTATAAACATAGAGGAGGCTGCCTTCGAGAAGATGATGGCAGCGTTTGATGCTCTATCCGATAAAATAGAGCAAGTATGAAAAGATGCAAACAAAGGCGGTTTGCAGGAGTGGCTCACCAATGGTGAGGTTTGTGTGATTCTCAACCTTGAGAAACGCCAATTACAACACTACCGAGATAGCGGAAAGATTAGCTACTCAAAAATCGGCAAGGTGATCTATTATCGCCCCGAAGATGTTATGAACCTTTTAAAGAGCGTAGCATAATGGCGGAGGTAATCACATCACAGAGCGAGAGAGTAACAAGGTTTCTCTCAGCTACACAACGATTGATGGAGAGCTTAGACAAGCTATCAGCAGTACAGCCCAAACGCCAATTAGGGAATGAGGTTTTTATCACCGATGCCGAGCTTTGCAAAAAGCTAAAGGTTAAGGATAGGACCACACAGAATTGGCGGAGTGATGGCAAGATTGAGTATATCCAATTTGCTGAGCACGGAGGAAAGATTCTATACCGAGAATCGGATGTACAGAAGTTCATAGAACGCTATTTTGTCAAGGCTTGGAATGAGCCTAAGAGATAGCATTTTTATATGCTGTTTCAGGAGGTGAGAGAGTCTTAACGTTAGACATTAGAAAATTAGCCGAGCAAACTTGTATGCAAGTCTGTTCGGCTAATTTTTTTCTATGCTTTATCCTATCGGGTCGGTCGTCTTGATTTATGGCTTTACTCTCTGCGTAGGGGTTGGATATGGGCAAGCCTTACGACTGCAAGGAGTAACCCCATCAGGGCTTGGGCTTGACAATTTCCAAACCCTAAAGCTACCTTTGCCATAAATCAAGATGATTGACTCGATACATTAACAGAGGTTTATATCTCTACTTTGAGCGTTACCCATCGAAATGTATATTGGTAGGTTGTCACTCTTTATAATCCTATGTAAGACCCATTTGCGAAACAAATTAGCCTCATAGCTATCAACTTGAAAAGCAACTGCAATTACCATATCAAGACCAAAATACTCCTGCACAACTTGACCATTGCGCATAATCTCACCACCACAGCCGTAATACTCATACTGACCAGACTTTAGCAATACCCTTATCTTTCCCCTCACGGCAGAGTAGGTAATCCCTAAAAGGTTAGCAATTTCAAAATCTCGCATTTTTACTGTGTGCGGTACATTCACCGCACCATTTTCGCTAATTGTTATTATATCTCTTTTCATCTCTCATATGTTTATAGAACCTATCTCTTGAAATTATTGGCATATTGCTATCCTCGAAAATATTATACTTGCCCGAAATATTGGTCGATAGCTGCTGCATATCCTCAGCCACTTTCTTGCTTGTTATGCGTGCATATATCTCGGTCGTGGTTATTTTGCTATGTCCCATCATCTTGCTAACTGTCTCGATTGGTACACCATTGAGCAGAGTTATTATGCTGCCAAAATTATGTCTGCTTTGATGATAATTAACCTTAGATGTTATACCACAGAGTTTTACAACCTTTTCAAGATTCTCTCTCATTGTTGCACTCGTCACCATATTAAACACCTTATCGCTTTTGCGTTCACCCTCATACTTCTTGATTATCTTACGAGGAATATCCAGCAGTGGAATACAGCAATCATTATCATTCTTTTGGCGTTTTATCTCTATCCACATACGTCTGCCACTGCGGTGAATGTCACTTACTCTTAGCTCAATCATATCAGCATACGGAATACCCGTAAAGGTTGAGAAAACAAACATATCGCGTATAAAACATAGGGCTTTGGATTTGATAGGTGTAGTCATCAACTTGCATAGATCATCTTCACTCATATGGCAAACCGTTGATTTCACCCTCTCTGCGGAAAACTTAGCAAAGGGATTTTTGCGTATAACCCCATTACCCACCGCTATCTCTACAATCCGCTTCAGTTTATTAGTGTAGCCCTTTATAGTCGCTACGCTCATCTCTTTGTTTCGCTTGAGGTAGATGTTGAACCGCTCAATAAAGTCGTGATCCAGCTGGCTTAGTGCAATATCCTCCAACTCATATACAGACTTTAGGAACTCGCTCAAATGGTTATATACATTTACATATTGCGTATAACTTACCTTTGAACGACTCTTGCCGACCATCTTGGCAAAATCTGCATTGTGCTCTGCAAAGAGTTTGAGCAGTGTATTTTTATTCTGACCAACACCGCACACTCTATTTTTAAGCTGTTCGGCTGTAACATAGCTGTATTGCTGTACCAACTCACGGTGATGTGCTGTAATGTCTTGTGTAAGCATCTCCAAACTGCGATTTATATTGATAGTTTCAATGCTTTTGCCTTTTGCTCTATATGCTTTTGCATCCCAATCAGTGGGGTTAATCTCTATCTTGGTTGAGAATTGTGTCATCTCACCACTCACAGATATACGCCCCATAATGGTGCACATTCCGTTCTTCTTTG
The DNA here is from genome assembly GCA_964369605.1 of uncultured Muribaculaceae bacterium. GTDB lineage: Bacteria > Bacteroidota > Bacteroidia > Bacteroidales > UBA932 > CAYJFD01. Next base: position 5,491 of record CAYJFD010000008.1, read on the forward strand.
CCTTTGCCTTGTTGATGTAGAACATTACAGCAAAGGTGCTATATTTCTTTGTCTCTTTCATAATGGTTATAGATTTGCTAATTTGTATTTACCTGCGATGCGTTTCTCCAATATCGCCATATCTTTAAAAATCTTGTCATTAGATATTTTTGCGTATATCTGTGTCGATTTTATAGAGGTGTGCCCTAACATTTTACTCACCGTCTCCATCGGAACTCCCTGAGATAGAGTAATTAAACTTGCATACGAGTGGCGAGCGCAATGTATTGTAATATTGCGCTCTATACCACACATTTTGGCAATCTTTCTAAGTTGAATATTTATCGTCACACAAGAGAAAACCTTAAAAAGATAATCACCCTCCGCCATACCTCGATACTTCTCTATAATCGAAAGTGGCACATCAAGCAGTGGTACACTAAATTCATTACCAGTCTTTTTGCGCTTTGCGTGTATCCACCACGTACCATCCTTTGCTTGTGATAGATTTCGTGTGGTGAGATTCTTAATGTCTATATGCGAGATGCCTGTAAAGACAGAAAAAAGGAAAATATCTCGCACTAAATATCTACTTGGAGTGTCGAGCGGAACATTCATAATTAGCTCTAACTCCTCCTTTGTTATAGATTTTGGCGGTACCTTTTCTCTTTTAGGATAGTAGTTTGCAAATGGATTGTATTGGAGCATATCATCATCAACGGCTCTGTAAATCACAAATTTGAAATAACTTATTGCACTAACTGCGGTGTTTGGTTTTAAGCCCTTGTCATATCGCAGGAAGTGGTCAAATTTCTCTACGAAACTTGATTCAAGTGCCGAAAATGATATATCACTTAGGTTGAATTTTGATTTAAGAAACAGTTTAAGGTTGTTGATTAGGTTACGATAGGCATAATGACCATTGTAGCTAAGGTTCACCCCAACACGATCTCCAATCTTATTATAGTACTCCTCGCAATACTCAATGAGGGTAGCTTGAGATGTGGCGATGCCTTGAAATGAGTTCTTTACATCTTGTGCGCTTGCACTACCTTTGCGCTCCAGCAGCTCTTTGTAACTTGTGTGAATAGCAACGCTAATTTTATCAAGAGTTTGATTTAGGGCTGTTGCAACTTTACTCTTACCTATTGCCCTTGCTGATTTAGTGTTCCATAACTTCTCAGCTACATAACACTTGGCACTAAATTGAGCCATCTCCTTGCCGATGGTGATGCGCCCCATAATTGGAGTAGTCCCATCTTTTCTCACCTCCTTATGGCGGAGGTAGAAACTTACTTTTAATTCATTGTTCATATTCGTAATAGTTTAAATATTTCTACTTCTAAATTTTGCGGTTTTGCAAACTGCAAAATTACCTAAATACGAACAAAGAACTTACACTTAACTACCAGCAATTCAGCGAATAATAATCATTTTGCCGATGATTTTACCTCTGCGAGTTACCCGAAATTGCTACACACAAAAATAGGTAACGAATTCGTAACAGAACTACTGCTTTATTATGCGTTTTATTGCCTTTTACCAAAATTCACTTTGGCGCAATCCTCTCTATATTAGCCACATTTTGAATAACTTACTATATTTTGCTTGATTTTTCCCTTGTAGTTTGCTTTTAGCCCTATTAAAAGGGGCATTCCAATTTAAATTATATATGTATGAATTATTAGGTGATTTCATATAGTATATTCTATTGTCATTTTCGATTGAAATGTCTCGAAGATAAAATCTTGGCTAAATATCACGCTAGTTTTACAGTAAACCCTTTTACTTCTTTGGTGGTCTAGAGTAAAATTAGTACTTTTGTTAAATGGAAATTTTATCATCTAGGATGTTTGAGCAGCTCAGTAATCTTGACTCTATCAACATCAACTTTAGCGCGCAGGGACAGAGCGTATTAAATATAGTATTAGCAGTAGTAATGTTTGGTGTTGCTCTTGGAATAAAGAGCAAAACATTTAAAGAAATTCTAAAGAAACCTAAATCACTAGTTATAGGGCTTTTACTTCAGTGGGTAGGACTACCTGCTCTTACTTTTCTTTTAATATTATTATTGAAAAATCACATCACACCTATGGTTGCTATGGGTATGATACTAGTAGCTTCTTGCCCAGGGGGCAATATCTCTAACTTTATGTCCTCTTTTGGAAAAGGTAACACGGAACTTTCAGTGAGTATGACTGCTGTTGCGACGCTACTAGCGACGCTAATAACTCCTATTAACTTTGCTATATGGGGAGGCCTTTATGCTGATATTATTGCACCGATGGGTGCTAGTTCAGATGTTCCTGTATTAAGTATTGAATTTGTAGATATACTAAAACAAGTGTGTATTTTATTAGGAATTCCTATTGTTTTAGGTATCGCATTCTCTAACTACTTGCCAAAAATTACAAATAAGATAGCTAAGCCTTTTCAGTATTTATCACTTGCTTTCTTTGTAGCCCTTGTAATTATTGCTTTTACTCAGAACTGGAATATTTTCATTGAACATATTGGATATGTATTTATTATAGTATTTATTCATAATATATTAGCCCTTTCACTAGGCAATTTCGGGGCGTCAGCATTCAAGCTACATCGAAGAGATAAGAGGTCCTTAACACTAGAGGTCGGCATTCAAAACTCAGGTTTAGGTCTTGTACTACTCTTTAATCCAGATATTTTCCCTCAAGTAGGCATAGGGGGAATGCTAATCACTACCGCTTGGTGGGGAGTATGGCATATTGTAGCTGGACTATCTATCTCTTCATTTTTCAGAGTACAGGAATCTAGAATACAAAAGTGTAGATCAAATAATAGCTAAACTAAGAAAATAACCTTTACCTAAACCTTATATATATGAAACGAATTTTAGTTTTTGGATTACTACTGCTTACATTATCTATCAGCCTTTGGGCATTTGATTCAAAATATATAGATAGCACAGAAATAAAATCTGAACTTATTGAAAATAAAAATACAACTAAAAAGAAAACAGCAGTTAAAAAAGGTTGGAGTCTAGGTCCACTACCTGTAGTGGCCTTTGATGCTGACAAGGGTTTTCAATACGGTGCTTTATTAAATCTATTTGACTTTGGTGATGGCAGCGATTATCCTAATCCTCGCCAGAAATACTATATAGAAGCTTCTGCTTACACAAAGGGATCGCAGCTATATAAAATAGAATATGATGCACTAAAGCTAATTCCTGGAGTAAGATTCAGCGCTGCATTTAATTTATTTGTTGACACAGCGATGCCATTCTATGGTTTTAATGGTTATATGTCTTATTACGATTGGACAAGAATAGATGCAGGAAAGAATGGTACTGACTATATATATTCTCCATACTACGCTAATACAAGGACTAACCCTGTTCTAAAGGCAGACTTTATAGGTAATATTTGGAATAAACGTCTTTTCTGGCAGGCTGGTTATCATTTTGCATATATCGGTATGAATAATCTAGACAGGGAAGCTGTAAATAGAGGTAAGGAAGAATCTGAGAAGTTTCCTAATGAGGTCCCTACTCTATTTGAGCAATATCAAAAATGGGGAATAATCCCAGAGGATGAGGTTTCAGGCGGTATAAGCAGTGCGATTAGGCTTGGTTTAATGTACGATAGTCGAGATAAGGAAGCCTCACCATCTAGAGGTATATGGGCTGAGGGCCACCTTATTCTAGCTCCGGGCTTCTTAGGAACCTCCCACCCTCACTATAAGTATAATCTTACATTTAGACACTATGTCCCTGTGCTAAGAAATGAACTTCTTACACTTGCATATAGAGTGGTATACCAAGGAACTATAGGAAATAGTGCACCTTACTATATGCTACCATTTATGACTATTATGGGGCACACTACTGATAAAGATGGATTTGGTGGATATAGAACTACTAGGGGTATACTTAGAAATAGGGTTCAAGGTCTTGACGTAGCTATATTTAACCTTGAATTAAGATCTCGTTTTACTTCTTTTGTACTTATGAATCAAAACGTATCCCTTGGACTAAATGCCTTCACAGATGGAGCTATGACTACAAAACCATACTCTATGGAATACCAAGGCGACCCTAACGACCAAGTAGCGATTCAAGAATATAATGAATATATGAGACTTGGCGCTGAAAACCTAAGTGAAGATGGCCATGACTTACCTCATATATCTGTCGGTCTAGGTTTTCGAGTAATCATAAACGAAAACTTTATCATAGCCTTTGAATATGGCATTCCGTTGAACAAACAAGACGGAACGAATAGCTTTTATATAAATACAGGATTCCTATTTTAATAGAAATCCTGTATATATTTTTAAGAAAAATCTTTATTCTTATTTCGCCCAAGGCTTTCCTACTGGAAGGATAACACGTCCATAAGACTTGTTTAATAAGGCTGCTCCTGCACCATAGAAACTCAATACTGAAACGATAGCCTCACTATATGCTGCGATAGTATGCCAATAGTGACCTGCTCCTAAGGTATCTAAAGCTAAAGCAAGTAATAGAATATCGATAAATATCATTAAAACAGAAAGGAAGGTAGTAAGTCTAAATGCTGCAATAGTTACAAAAATAGAGAATACAAAATATCCCATTATAGCTACTCCTAACTGCTTAATATCTGCATTAGCTGCAAACCACTCACCAAAAACTCCTCCTTGAATCATCCAAGATGAACCAACACCTAACCAGAAAAAGCCATAAGCTGCAAAAGCTATCGCTCCAAATAGATTATCGTGTTTAAAATCTAGGACAGATGCCATAAGTTGAGCAAATGCACCTAAGAAGATAGCCCAAGGAAGGACTAAAGATGTGCCATCGGTAAGGCCTAATTTTAATGATGAAGCTACTAGGGTTACCATAGCTAATCCTGTGAGTCCTAACGCTGTAGGATCTGCAACTTTAACTTTTACGTTGCTTAATGTTTCCATAAACTGTTATATTTTTAAAAATTTCAAGGCGCAAATATAGTAAATTCTATCTTTCTCCAAAAATTGCTGTCCCTACCCTTACTAAAGTGCTCCCTAGAGAGGCCGCGATTTTATAGTCATTACTCATCCCGAACGAAAGCTGATCGAAGGATTTTAGATAATGATATTGATTCGCAAGAATCTCCTTCTGAAGAGAAACAAGACTCTCAAACTCTGCCTTCACCTGCTCCATATCAGGCGTAAAACTTGCCATAGCCATAAGTCCTCTTATGGTAATATGCCTTAAAGGCAATGTCGGGGCTTGTGAGAGCTTCGAAAGAAGAGTTAGTAGTTCTTCCTTAGAGAATCCCTGCTTTGTGTCTTCAGAGGCAATATGCACCTCTAAAAGAACCTCTGCCTTTAATTCATTTCTATCACAGTACGCATCGATCTCGAAAAGTAATTTTTCAGAGGACACTGAATGAATAAGTGTAGCATAAGGAACAACCATCTTTATCTTATTTGATTGAAGGTTTCCTATAAAGTGCCACTCGATATCCTTTGGTAAGGCTAGCGCCTTCTCCTTCATCTCTTGTGGTCTGTTCTCTCCGAAGAGTCTATGTCCGGCATCATAAGCCTCTAATATCGCCTCAGTAGGTTGATATTTTGAAACTGCCACTAACTTTGTAGTTAATGGCAGTTCCTTTGTTATCTCTAGAATATTATTCTGAATACTCATTATTTCTTTCTTTGTCTTGCCGCTTCTTGCTGCGCTTTAGAGATCGCCTCAAGTCTTTGCTGCATTTTAGATTTTGGTTTAGCTGCTGATTTAGCTGAATTCGCCTTTAATTTTGCATATATCTTATCTTCATCTACAAAGTACTTACGTATAGCCCATGTCTGGATAATAGTAAATACATTAGATAACATATAATAGTAACTTAATCCTGCTGAGAAGTTATTACAAACAAATAACATCATAACTGGCATCATCCATACCATCATAAACTTCATACCACCCATACCTGGCTGAGTTGTATCCATTTGAGTCTGGTTCATTCTTGAATAGAAGAACATAGATATAGCCATTAATAGCGCAAATAGACTGACGTGATCACCATAAAAAGGTATATTCACACCATAATCCCAGATAGAATCATAAGTACTTAGGTCTTTCGCCCATAAGAAACTTTGTTGACGAAGCTCGAAAGAGGCTGGGAAGAATCTAAACATCGCGATAAGTATAGGGAACTGAATAAGCATTGGAAGACATCCGCCAAACATACTCACACCTGTACTCTTATATAAAGCCATGATTTCCTGCTGCTTTTTCATAGCATCCGACTGATTTGGATACTTAGCATTGATCTTGTCTACCTCAGGCTTCAATACTCTCATCTTAGCAGATGAAAGATAAGACTTGATAGTAAGAGGAGAGATTACTAATTTAACTAAAATAGTTAATAATAAGATAATTAGGCCATAACTTGCAATATAGTTATTTAAGAAATCAAAAACAGGAATAATTACCCATCTATTGATCCATCTTACAATCCAGTTACCTAATGGAACTATTTCTTCAAATTTATAATCATAACTCTGTAAAGTCTTATAATGGTTAGGACCGAAATAGAATTTTAGATCTATCGGCTCTTGACTTAATACATCGATTGGAATATGAACATTCGATTCACAAGCCATTAACATCCTATCCTTATTTGTTTCAGGGAAGAACTTAAAAGCTAAGTCAGCTGACTCAAAATTATTTTCAGCTAAGAAAATAGCTGAGAAGAACTGCTGCTGGAAAGCAAACCAATTTAGAGAAGTAGTTATTTCCTCTGAACCAGAATCCTTTCTAAGTCCTAAATCTTCAACAGTAGATTCATCAGGGTATCTAAAGGCAACTGTTGAATAATTCTTCTCATTCTTATAACCCTTCTCTAAGCGAGGAAGGTCTAAGTTCCAAGAAGCATCAACACCTGTGATATTTCTAGGGATGAAATCCTGCATATTAACTAGATTTATTTTGAAATCTAGCATATAACTTCCATCTACTAAGATATACTTATGCTCTAAATATGAATCTTGATCAAAAAATAATCTGAATTCGATAGAATTCTTGTCTTGATGATTTAGTACATAATTTAGATCTGATGTATTTACTTGTGAAGGTGTGAAAAGTTGAATATTAAAATCACTAGCCCCGTGCTTCACTAAATTTAGTGCAAGGCTATCATAAGTATAGTATTCCTTTATTAAAACATTACTTACTTGAGCACCTAAAGTCGTGAAATCAATCTTCAGAACATCATTTTCTAGTGTATAGAACTTAGGTTCTGAGTGCATCGCTTCCTCAAGGTGCGTGTTTGAATATGTTGGTAGCGCATTTACAACACCTGCTTGCTCTGTAGTAGTACCTAAGGTCGCTGCTTGTTCAGCTCTAAGCTTAGCTTCAGCTACAATACTAGCATTTGTAATAGAATCCTGAACCCTTTTAAGCTCAACTTGTGCTTTATGTTGTCTGCTATTATATACATTAAAACCTATTAATATAATAGCAATCAGTGAAATACCTATTATAGTATCTTTTTTCATTCGTTGGTCGTAGTTTTAAATTACTGGTTTAAACTGTTAATTTTATCTGCAAGTTCCTTTAATTCCGCCTTAGCTGTATCTATCTTAGCATTCATCTCTTGAAGAAGAGCTTGTGCATTCTTAGAACTAGCGAAGAAGCCCATATTATTTTCAAATGTTTGGATCTCAGATTCTTTCTTACGGAATAACTGTACTAACTTATCTCTTTCAGATAACTGTCTTCCTCCTGCAAATGGTTTACGGTTATTTGCATTATTAGTCTTCTTCTTTCTATTTGGTCTTGCCTCAAATCCCTGCTTGATTCCCTCGAATCTCTCAGAGATTAATGTTTTGAAGTCATCAGCTATCTTATCCTTAGATTTAAATGGAACAAAACCGATAGCATTCCATCTTGAATATACGTCCTTTAAAGTATCAGCATTAAGTTGATCTTCTCCCATAGCCTTTACTTCTTCTAAAATCGCAAGTTTAGCTTCAAGGTTCTGTATATACTCAGGGTCAACTCCACCGTGATTTTTTTCTTTATTTTCAAAGAAAGTATCACAAGCTGCTCTAAATCTAGACCAGATCATATCTGATTTCTTACGAGAAACAGGACCTATCTCCTTCCACTGTTTTTGTAAAGAGATTAACTGATCTGTAGTCTTCTTCCAGTCTTCACTCTGTGCTAAAAGTTCTGCTTGTTCACATAGAGCTATTTTCTTATCCATATTTTGAGTCATCTGATCCTTAAATTCAGAATAGAATTCTCTCTTCTTGTTGAAGAAATTATCACAGTGCTGTCTGAAAGTATCGTAGATCTTTTGATTATCCTTTTTAGATGCAAAGCCAATAGTCTTCCACTCCTTCTGTAACTCTTCGATTTCTTTAGATGCAGTATTCCATTGTCCTGCCTCGCTAATAACTCTTTGAGCTATTTCGTCAGCTTTTTCACAAATACGCATTTTCGCCTCAAGGTTAGTCTTTTGCTCTGCCTTTATTGACTCAAAATAACTTTGATGATTCTTATTTATCTGCGATGTAGCAGCTTTGAATCTATCCCAAATTAATTCTCTGTGTACTCTATCTACTGGTCCTAATTCTTTCCAAGATTCGTGTAACTTCTGAAGTTCATTAAATGCATTAATGATATTCTCATTATTTAATAATGCTTCAGCTTTCTCACAAATTACCATTTTAGCCTCAAGATTTTTCTTGAAATCAAGATCTCTAAGTTCATTGTTAATTTTAACAAAATCATAGAACATCTCACAGCTGTGGTGATAAGTATCATAAACATCTTTCACTCTTGTTTGAGGGATGTTTCCTACTTCACGCCATCTTGTTTGTAACTTACGGAACTCAGGAAAAGTAGTATTTAGATCTTCCTGTGTTTCTAATAAAGCTCTAATATCTTCGATGATTTTTAAACGCTCTACTAGATTCTTTTCTTTATCTTTCTCTAACTCTAGGAGGTGAGAATTTCTTAGCGACTTGTAGTTTGAGTAAAGATTTTTGAACCCTCTTTCGATTTCTGCAAAAGGATTAATTGAAACCTCCTCTACTACTGTGTCGCCTTCTTCCGAGTCTTGCACATCATTTACAAGTACAATATCTTCAGACGGTTGTAAAAAACCAGCAGCAATTTTCTCCTTTTTTAGATTCTTATAAAAAGCAGCTTTGAAGATATCAGCAAACTTATACATTTTTTGCTGGTCACCCTCTGCTACTATTTCTTCAAAAGCCTTGATGATATCCATTAGGCTTAACGAATCTAAATCAGGTAATTCATTACTTTCCTGTTCAATTAATTCATCTGTAGTTTCTTGGACAGCTTCAACAGCTAATAACTGCTCGTTAGCATTGTCTTCGAATTGTCCGTCTAGGACAGTGTTTTTGGTCTCTTCACTCATAATTAAGGACTATATTTTTCAATAAATATTATTAATAACTCGCAAATATACATTTTTAATTTTAAAGATTAGCAGAGATTGAGTAAATTTGCATCCAATATGAGAATAGATATTATCAGTGCAGTACCTGATTTGATGGAAAGTCCTTTAAATCACTCTATAATAAAAAGAGCCAAAGACAAGAATCTTGTAGAAATTAATCTTATTAATTTACACGACTATGGCATAGGTAACTACAAACAAATCGATGATTACAACTACGGTGGAGATGCAGGAATGGTTCTTAAACCAGAACCTCTATATAATGCTATAACTGAGCTTACCTCCCAGCGCGACTATGATTATGTTATCTATGTTAGTCCTGACGGGGAAATACTCAATCAAGGTATGGCAAACATGCTATCTTGCGCTAAGAACATTATTATCATCTGCGGCCACTATAAAGGTATCGATCACAGAATTAGAGAACACTTAGTAACAAAAGAGATTTCTATAGGTAGTTACGTTTTAACTGGTGGAGAATTAGCTGCTGCAGTAATATGTGACTCCGTTGTACGACTTATTCCTGGCGCTATGACAGATGGAGCCTCAGCACTAAGTGATTGTTTCCAAGACGATTTACTAGCCCCTCCTGTCTACACTAGACCTGCTGAATTTAATGGATGGAAAGTTCCGGAAATCTTATTAAGTGGGAATACGAAACTTATTTCGCAGTGGCAAGAAGAGCAGTCACTTGAGCGCACAAAATTATTAAGACCCGACCTGCTTGGGGATGATTTTCTAGATTAATATTAAGAAATAAAATTATGGGATGGAGTACATAGTTTCTGAAAACTTATGCCGCTCCATCCCATATTATATTAGGCTAATTTATTTTGCACTCTTTAGCAAAATAGACTTTTCTCTAGCTCTAAAAGTATTTTTCATTAAAGAAACGATAGTCATAGGTCCTACTCCACCTGGTACAGGTGTGATATGAGAACATTTTGGAGCTACTTCTTCATAAGCTACGTCTCCAACTATTCTATAACCCTTTGGTGAATCATCAGCTACACGAGTTATTCCGACATCTATAACAACAGCTCCTTCTTTAACCATTTCAGCCTTTAAGAACTCAGGAACTCCTAATGCTGCGACTATTATATCTGCTGTTCTTGTTATCTCCGCTATATTCTTTGTACGGCTATGACACATAGTTACAGTACAGTCTCCTGGATATGATTTCTGAGAAAGAAGGTTTGCCATAGGGCGACCTACGATATTTGATCTTCCTAGAACAACACAATGTTTTCCTGCCGTTTCTATTCCGTAATGCTCTAATAATAGCATAATACCATAAGGAGTAGCTGATACAAAAGTATCTTCTCCTAACATTAGCTTTCCGATATTAATAGGATTGAACCCATCGACATCTTTAACTATAGATATAGCGTTTACTACCTTATTTTCAGATATATGCTTTGGAAGAGGAAGCTGAACGATGAAACCATCAACAGCGTCATTATTATTTAATTCAGAAATCTTTGCTAATAACTCGTCCTCTGTAATAGTATCTTCAAGTGCTATAATAGTTGATTCGAATCCCACTTCAGCACAAGCTTTTTCTTTATTTGCAACGTAAGTTTTACTTGCACCATTCTCCCCCACTATCACAGCGGCTAAATGAGGTCTTCTTTCCCCAGAAGCTACCATATTCTCTACTTTTTTTGCGATTTCTTCTTTAATCGCTTTCGATGTGGCTTTTCCGTCTAATATTATCATAAATGTATAATTTATATGTTATAATTTGGAACCTTTAATTATTATCTTCTCTTTTTCTTCATTCCCTTCATCATACCTCCAGCACCTGCACCAGCAACTTTCTTCATTACCTTACGTGTATCATCAAACTGCTTAATAAGACGATTAACTTCTACGATAGAAGTACCACTACCATTAGCGATACGCTGCTTACGGCTTGGGTTTATAATTTGAGGATTTTCTTTTTCTTCTGGAGTCATCGATAAAATTATCGCCTCTACTCCTTTGAATGAAGAGTTATCTATATCTACATCTTTAAGAGCCTTACCTACACCTGGAAGCATAGAAGCTAGGTCTTTTATATTACCCATCTTCTTAATTTGCTGAATTTGTTGATAGAAATCATTAAATGTAAACTGATCTTTTAATATTTTCTTATGTAATTTACGAGCCTCTTCTTCATCTATTTGAGCTTGCGCTTTTTCAACTAGGGAAACTACGTCACCCATACCTAATATTCTATCAGCGATACGCTTTGGATAGAAAATATCTAGGGCTTCCATCTTCTCACCAGAAGATATGAACTTAATCGGCTTATTAACGATAGCCTTAATAGATAAAGCAGCACCACCTCTAGTGTCACCGTCCATCTTTGTTAATACTACCCCGTCAAAGTCTAATCTCTCGTTGAAAACTCTTGCAGTCTCGACGGCATCCTGTCCCGTCATAGCATCTACAACAAATAAAGTCTCTGTTGGATTGATAGCCTTTTTTACTGCCTCGATCTCGTTCATCATCTGCTCATCTACAGCTAGACGTCCTGCCGTATCGACTATAACTAACGAATAAGATTCAGCTTTAGCTTTCTTTATCGCATTTACTGCGATCTGAACTGGATCTTTACAACCCTCTTCAGTATAGACATCTACTCCTACTTGCTGTCCTAAAATTATAAGCTGATCTATCGCCGCTGGTCTATAAACGTCACCTGCGACTAAAAGTACCTTTTGAGATTTTTTTGTCTTACAGCTTAATGCTAGTTTACCAGAAAAAGTAGTTTTACCACTACCTTGAAGACCTGATACAAGTACTACTCCTGGTGCACCAGCTATGTTTATATCTGTTGCTTCACTACCCATTAATAGTGTTAGTTCGTCGTGAACTATCTTAACCATCATCTGGTCTGGGCGAACAGATTTTAACACATCTTGTCCTAGTGCTTTTTGCTTTACATCATCACAGAATTTTTTTGCGATTTTATAACTAACGTCGGCATCTAAAAGTGCTCTTCTAACATCTTTTAGAGTTTCTGCTATATTAATTTCGCTTATTCTTCCCTGTCCTTTAATTAGCTTAAAGGACTTTTCTAACTTATCTATCAGATTTTCAAACATATACGATTGAGAATTATATTATTTCATTTAAACATTTGCATTATTATCGCTAATAATCTCGCAAATTTAGGAAAATTTGGTAAATTTGCGAACTGAGAATGCAAAATCATAAAAAAAAAGAATATATGAAAAAAGGACCTATTTCAAATTTTATCACTCACCACTATCGCCATTTTAACTCTGCAGCTCTAGTGGACGCTGCTAAATCTTATGAAGAATTAATTAACAGAGGTGGCAAAATGATGCTAGCTATGGCTGGCGCTATGAGTACAGCTGAGCTTGGACTCTCACTAGCAGAAATGATAAGACAAGACAAAATCCATATCATATCGTGTTCTGCTAATAATCTTGAAGAAGATATAATGAACTTAGTAGCTCACTCACACTATCGTAGAATACCTGGCTACAGAGATTTAACTCCTGAGCAAGAACAAGAATTACTAGATGCTCACTTAAATAGAGTAACAGATACTTGCATCCCTGAAGAAGAGGCTTTCAGAAAATTAGAAGGTCTTCTTATCGAGGTATGGGATGATGCAAAAGCAAAAGGCGAAAGATATCTTCCTTATGAATTTATGTATAACCTTATCCGCACAGGCAAATTAGAGCAGCACTATGAAATCGACCCTAAAGATTCTTGGGTACTTGCTGCCTGCGAGAAAAATATTCCTATACTTGTTCCAGGATGGGAAGATTCAACTACTGGTAATATCTTCACTGGTCACTGTATCAAGGGAGACTATGATCCAAATATGGTAAAAAATGGTGTTGAGACTATGATTTTCCTTACTGAGTGGTATAGAGAAAATGGCGTAGGCGAAGGTGTTGGTTTCTTCCAGATCGGAGGAGGTATCGCTGGAGACTTCCCTATCTGTGTTGTTCCTATGATGGCACAAGACTTAGAGTGGGACGATGTTCCTCTTTGGCAGTATTTCTGTCAGATCTCTGACTCTACTACATCTTATGGCTCATATTCAGGAGCGGTTCCTAATGAAAAAATTACTTGGGGAAAACTAGCTATCGATACTCCTAAGTTTGTAATAGAATCTGACGCTACGATTGTAGCCCCTCTTGTATTTGCTTATTTATTAAACTGGTAATCTAAGGATATGAATAATTATTCAAAAGAAGTAGCTAGCTTTTTACTGGAAGTAGAGGCAGTAAAACTAAGTCCTAACGCGCCATTTACTTGGGCATCAGGCTGGAAATCACCTATATACTGTGATAACAGAAAAGTTCTTTCTTATCCAGAAAAGAGAAAGGCTGTAAGTGAATATCTTGCTAAAATCATTTCTGAGAAATATCCAGAATGTGAGGTAATAGCAGGTGTTGCAACAGGCGCTATCGCTTATGGTGTTCTTGTAGCTGAGATTCTAAACAAGCCTTTTATCTACGTTCGCTCATCTTCAAAAGGACACGGACTAGGAAATCAAGTAGAAGGAGTCGTTAAACCAGGAGCAAAAGTAGTAGTAGTAGAAGACCTAGTATCTACAGGTATGAGCTCTCTTCAAGCTGTTGACGCGCTAAATGCTAAGGAAGTAGAAGTAATGGGTATGCTAGCCATCTTTACCTACCTTTTCCCAAAAGCTACCCAGGCTTTCGCTGAAAAAGGAATAGAACTCACTACCCTATCAAATTATGACGAACTAGTAGATGTAGCATTAAACATCGGCAAGATCCAAGATTCAGAGCTTGAATTACTCAAACAATGGAGAGTCTCTCCGGACACTTGGGGAATATAAAATACTTACAAATTTTAAAAGGAGAAAACTCTTGATGGTTTTCTCCTTTTTTTGAAATTCTTATCTAACAAACTATGAAAAAAGCATATTTAATTACACTCCTATTTATTCTGTTTCTAGGTAGAGGCTATGCAAATAATGATACACATAAGCCGACAGTAATCTGTGGTCAAGTTGAAAATATTGATATAAACTCATCAAATGTTATTAGTGTTTTAACTTATGATTTTGTCAGTGACAATAATCGTCTTGCAACTAACATTTCCAAAACTAACGGTAGATTTCATAACAGTTTCACGATGTCACATAAGCACGATATCGCAATAAACTACAATGGCCATTTTTATATGCTTATGGCTGAACCAAGCGATTCAATATTCGTAAGTATCGACGCTAAAACAAAGGAAGTTATTTTTTATGGTGACAAAGCCGAATTTAATAATCAGCTTAATGAGGCAAAGAGAGCGACTATGACGAAATTTAATGAGATATATGTTTTTGATTTGGAAACTAATATTGATGGAGTTATTCAGCAGCTAAGCGATAAAATGCAAGTAATTAAAGATACCCTTGAAATATACTCTCAAAATAATGATGTTAGTAATGAGGTAAAAGAGTATATCTTAGATGATAACCTTTATGGATTCGCAAATTTTTTATTATTTCAACATAACAAAAAACATTCTTCAAAACGTTATGAACTACTAACTCTCCAAGCCTTTGATATATATAATAATGAAAAAGCACATAACTATATGTATGCTGTACATATATTCAATATGATGCATGAATTTATTAACTCTAATAAAGATTTAAGAGTAGCGCTATCTAAAAAAAAGAAGGATATTCATAGAATTACAGATCTTATGCTAACACATATATTGAGTCAACCAAAATCCGTTGTGCGCGACATTATGCTTGCGCATGGATTAAAGAAATGTAATGATTTAGCCATAAATGGTGGGAAGGTCTATGATGAAAGATATTTAGATAAAGACAACTATTATAATCAAAAGTTTTTAGAACTATACATTCTGCCTATATTAAAGCCCGAGGAGTCGAGTACTATTGATTCTCAAATTTCAATGGACGTTAATATAAACTCTGGAATTAGTTATATAAATAGGGAAAAACAAATTGAGAAATATGATACTCAAAACCCAATAGATTACATTATTGAAAGATATAAAGGTAAGGTGATATATCTTGATGTTTGGGCTACTTGGTGTGCTCCTTGCATTTTAGAAATGGGTTATGCAAAAGATCTTCACAGTTTATACCAGAATACAGATGA
>CAYJFD010000008.1:21047-51316 GCA_964369605.1 uncultured Muribaculaceae bacterium
CCTCGGTTAATGAAAAGAAAATTCTAGGAGAAAACTACTTCCTAAATAATAATGATGCAGCAAAATTAATAATGAGCCACTATAAACTCGCAGGCTATCCTTCATATATCCTAATTGATAAAGAGGGTAATATAGTGACTACATCTGCTTTTAGACCGTCTCAATTATACGAATTATCAGTACAAATTAATAAGCAAATAAATAAATAAATAAATAAATAAATAAATAAATAAATAAATAACCCTATTTAAATTATTATGAAAAGAGGTTATTTAAAAGTGTACTTGCTATTGCTTTGTATGTTAGGCGCATTGCTTACTTCATGTAATCCATTAGAAAATCCTATTTTAACAGCAGAAAACCCTTTTGTGGGAAAATGGTATAGCGAAAGAATTCATCCTGAGAATGGCGAAGATTCTTATGTACAATTTTTAGAAATCATCAAAGTTGAAGCTGATAAATTAACTTTTAACTATCGTGGTCAATTATTGACCTATCAAAGAAAATAGAAGACCCAAATGCTATTGAATATAGCATAGATAAATATAGAGGCAAATTATTCTTGGAAATTTAGATATCCTGAATCTATTAGCCCGTTTACGGTTTCAAGAAAGTGCGGAGGATCATATTGCGAAGCCTCATCTTGTACTATTTTCAAATAACGAGTTGCCTCCTGTTTATTCTCTTGGTAAATATGTGAAAGCCCTAAGTAAAAGGCTGCACTTACCCTATACTCTGGGATTTGAGTATTCCTACTAAGATATTTAATGGCATTTTCGTAATCATTTAAATAATAGTAGTTTTCGCCTAGGCATTGATCTGCTAATTGATTATCAACTGAGGCAACTTTCCAATCATCCCACAGCAGAGTTCTCTCATTTTTTATTAAATTTTCATTTACTCGTTTTGCGCTTAATAGGTAGTTGATAGACTCTTGGAGTTTACCCTGCTGAGTATAACAGGTAGATATAATAAAGTAGGCTTCTGCATATAGACTATCTCTTTGTATGACTTTTTTCAACGTAGCTATGGCAGCATAATAATTCCCCGATAAAGCTTGAGCACGTCCTTTTTCTACCACATAGCGAATATTATCAGGCTGAGTCTGGATTAACTTGTCCATATTTATAAAAGCTGTTTGGTAATCACCTCTAAGTAGCGCTTTGTCTGCTTCTGTGGCATATCTCCCTTCTGGGTCAGGGGTAAGCTCTACAGTTACAACTAAAAGAGTTAGGAGCGCTAAGAGTCCTAATGCCGAAACTAGAATGTGTCGCCTAGTAGAATGCTTTACAGCACCCTGCTCTAAACGTAATTTTTCTAATTTCTTTTTTTGATAGGATTCTGCTATGGAAGCATATATAGCTGTATACACTGCAGGAAAAAGATAGTTTGGCACTTCTTTGTCAGTATAGATATAATATACATTAAGTGCAGTTATTATCGCTAAAATCAATGTAGTTATTACCCATACAACCCTTGAAGCTCGTTTATTTCCTAAAGTCTTAAAGTTCGATGATAAAGCCCAAGCTCCCGCCAATGGCCCACACAAAAACGTCATACTATAAATCGCCCAGGTAGTGTATATTCTTGGTTGCCCTATATCTTGTTCCATATTCTGTTATTCTAATAGTTTACTACTTCAAATCCTAGTTGCTTAATTATTTTAGCTATCTCTTTCATTTGCACATCACCGTAGATTTCAAGCACTCCACTTTGCAAATCGACAGTTGCAGATGTAACACTAGGGAGTTCATTAATCGCTTTTTCAATACTTGCTTTACAATGATTACATCGCATACCTTGTACCTTAATTTTTCGTACTCCATATTCTTCATTTGGCTCATTCTTTACATTTCGTCTTCGATATTTTGCGATAAAAGCATTTACTAATAATACCACAAATATCATAGAGGAAGCTGTTTGCCACCATGCCGCACCGTGTGAATGGATATGGGCACTTTCTTTTGAAAGTATTGAAGTGAACCACTCAATAGGGAGTAAAAAATCTATGAGTACAGCAAAACCTATAGCTCCTAATATTATGCTTAACAGGTATAAAATAGTGATTTTTAAACCTAATACTTTTCTTAGTACAGCAAGTGTTGCAACATTTGTAGCAGGCCCAGCCATAAGAAAAACAAGAGCAGCGCCTGGAGAAATTCCTTTCAGTAGAAGTGACAGAGCGATAGGTATCGAACCAGTCGAACATATATACATAGGAATAGATAGTAGAAGTATAACTAATATATTTAATATATAGTAATCACTAAAAAGTTCGAAAACAGTATTGGGAACAAACACAGTTATGGCAGCAGCGATAAGAAGCCCTATAACAAGCCACTTCCCTAGATCTTGCAACATATTAATAAAGCCGTAGTTAAATACATCTAAAAATGTTAGTTTCTTATTTGTATTTTTTTGACAGCATTGATTCTCATCCTCCTTATATTTTACTGGTAAAGAAAATTTATCAACTAGTATTCCTCCCAATAAGGCTACAACTAGGGCAACAAATGGTCGTATAATAGCAAATGGCAAACCAAGTACACCATAGGTAGCAAGAATAGAGTCTACTCCTGTTTGCGGTGTCGCTATTAAAAACGATACTGTTGCACCGTCTGATGCCCCTTCCTTTTTTAAGGACATAGCAGTCGGTATTACCCCACACGAACATAGAGGAAGGGGAATACCAAAAATCGCTGATAGAAAAACAGATTTAAAACCTTTTTTTGATAAATACTTACTAAATGTAGATTTAGACACATAAACATGAAGTAGCCCTGCAACAAAGAAGCCCAATAACAAATATGGGGACATCGCATTTAGTATATTTAATAATTCTTTAAAATATTCCATAACCATTTTTTTTAATGACACATTTCTAAGGCTCAAGTTAGCCTAGTATCTTATCTATAGATTTTCCTTTTGCTAGTTCGTCTACTAGTTTATCTAGGCGACGTATCTCTTTCGTTATATGGTCTTCGATTTCATTAATCTTCACACCACATATCGACCCAGAAATAGATTCCCTTTTAGGGTTCAAATTCGGGGCTTTTGTAAAGAATGCTTCAAAGTCCATTTGAGTAGCTACTAGTTCTTCTAATTCAGTAACACTATAGCCAGTTAGCTTTGAGATTAACAAATCTACCTCCTCCTTAGCTCTCCCCTTTTTCTCTACCTTCTTCACATATAATGGATAAATATTTCCAAATATTAGTTTTTTCATTTCCATATTTTGAAATTTAATACGAAATCAAATGACCTCTAATTATTCTTATGCAAACATAATAAATAATAAATTACCATACGAATATAAACTGAAACCAAAGCCCAGACTCTAGAAGAAATCTGGGCTTTTTGGTATGTGTTATTTGTTTTAAAGGCTTTGGTTTATTCCCACTCGATGGTTGCTGGTGGTTTTGAGGAGATGTCGTAAGTTACGCGGTTTACGCCTCGTACTTTATTGATGATCTCGTTAGATACCTTTGCTAGGAATTCGTATGGTAGATGAACCCAGTCAGCTGTCATACCGTCTGTTGATGTTACTGCTCTTAGAGCAATAGTGTATTCGTAGGTTCTTTCATCTCCCATTACTCCAACACTCTTGATTGGAAGTAGGATGGTTCCTGCTTGCCAGATAGTATCGTATAGAGATAGTACCTCACCTGTAGCGGCTGCACCACTTGCTGCTACCCAACCCTCTGGAGCTGGGGTTTCTCTTAGGGCATTGATGTAGATAGCATCTGCATTTTGTAGGATTTCTACCTTATCTTGAGTTATCTCACCTAAGATTCTAATACCTAGTCCTGGACCTGGGAAAGGATGGCGAGATATTAACTCGTTCTTTATTCCTAATGCTCTACCTAGACGTCTTACCTCATCCTTGAATAATAGTCTTAGTGGCTCAAGGACTTTTAATTTCATATAGTCAGGAAGTCCACCTACATTATGGTGAGATTTGATAGTCGCAGATGGGCCATTTACTGAAAGACTCTCGATTACGTCAGGATAAATAGTTCCTTGCGCTAACCAAGAAGCATTTTCTATTTTATGTGATTCCTCATCGAAAACATCGATAAAGGTCTTACCTATAGCCTTCCTTTTAAGCTCTGGATCAGCTATTCCTTCTAAGGCAGATAAGAACTTATCTCCTGCCCTAACTCCGATTACATTTAATCCTATTCCTTTGTATGATTCTAATACAGATTCAAATTCATCCTTTCTTAGAAGACCATTATCTACAAAGATACAAGTAAGCTGTTCTCCTATAGCTCTATGAATAAGTACTGCGGCTACTGATGAATCAACACCACCAGATAGACCTAGTATTACGCTATCAGTACCTACCTTCTCTCTGATCTCCTTGATAGATGTCTCGATATATGATTCAGAAGTCCAGTCACCTGTACAGCCACAGACTCCATATACAAAGTTCTTCAACATAATCGAACCATACTCTGAGTGATATACCTCAGGGTGAAACTGAACACAGTAAGTTTGTTGATTCTCTATTCTATATGCAGCATTTGCTACGTCTTTTGTCGATCCGATTATCTTCGCACCAGTAGGCAATTTTGTGATGGTATCACCGTGAGACATCCATACTTGTGATGTAGCAGGTATGTCTTTAAACAACTCACATTCTGTATCTGTTATTTCGAATATAGCTCTACCATATTCACGTGAGTCCGAATTTTGCACTTCTCCACCATAATGCTGAGCTAAGTACTGTGCTCCATAACATACTGCCATAATTGGCATCTTTCCTAGTAATCCACTTAGATCTACCATAGGAGCCTTAGGGTCTCTCACTGAGTGAGGGCTTCCTGATAGAACTATTCCTTTAACACTCTCATCTATAACTGGGATTTTGTTATAAGGATATATTTCACAATACACATTGTGTTCTCTAATACGTCTTCCTATTAATTGGGTCAACTGAGAACCAAAGTCCAAAATAATTATTTTCTCTGCCATACTATGTTTTTATATTAAGCTACAAATTTAATCACTTTTGAGAGTAACTCAAATTTAATTAGATGTAAATTTTCCTGAATTGATATTTAATCTCGCTTTTATCGCTCTTCTACCCTCGAAGAAATAAAGCACTAGTGTGTTCGAATTTTGGAAATAAACACGATTAAGATGATATTCTTTTGATCTATTTTTCACTACTGGCTCACTCCATAATAGGATATACTGCTTTGCCGACTTTTGATAAATTATTAAAACATTTTGTCCTCTATGAGTAAATAATGAAGCATTGTAAAATTCATCTTGCTCCACATTATTCGCTCTTTGTCTATTAAACTCACGAACTAAAGAGGATTCTGAGCTAAGCACTCTGAACTTTACCTTCTTAGTAGGTATCTCATTATTCTCATACCACCACTCTATAGCCAAGTCACTCTGTTGCTCTTGTGGGGTAATATGGTTTAAGAAATTAAGAGTATTCATCTTTGTAAATAAATATTCCATAGGAGCGACTGTATAAGACAGATTATTCTGTAAATCTACACTAATTCCACTGATAGATCTAATATTATCCTCTACCGTTTCTATACCTGAGAACATCGTAGCAAATACCACTTCTTGCTCTACTTCAATTAAACTGATACAATACTCGATATAAGCTATAGGCTGTACCTCTTCTGTTTCAGGAAGAGAATTTTCATAAGTGAATTGTAAATATCTCTTATCCTCTACTACGACTTCAAATACACCTTTATTTAATTTTAGATCTGTATACTCATCAAACTGGCGATAAAGCTCCTGCTTCCACTCTGCATATCGTACCCACTCCCCTTCTTCTAACCTTAGCTTAATAATTTTAAAATAATCCACCTCATCCTTCATCTTTGACACAGAAACAATATATTCCTTGTCCTTTTCTTTTATACCTAAAGCGACAAACTCATCAACATCCAACGATTCCTCTGTGATATAAGCTTGGAAAATATCCCTAGCCTCTTGCTCCGTTAAAGAACTAACACTCATCTTCGCTATTTCCTCTCGTATTTCAGAAGCGTAATAAGAATTCGGATATTGCTCTAGCAGTTCATAATAAGGAATAACTCCATTATCAGGAAGAACATAAGAAAATAACAAAGAATCCCTCTTCCTTCCTACTTGCTGAATGTAGATTGACTCAGGATACTTCTTTAAAAATTTATTTAACGATTTAACATTTTCGCTCACTATAGCTTTATTATACTCCTTTGTTTCCTTCTTTGACTGAGCAAAAGAAGGTGTTGATATAGCAAATAATGCTATTAATAAAATAACTGGATACTTCATTGTTTATTGATTTGTTATTGTTTCATTTAAAATTTCTATCGCCTTAATATAGATTTGATCCTCATACTGATTCATAATCCTATAAAATGAGTCAGAAGACACAATCTTACTTCCGATTAAGGCTTTCACATAATTAGAGATATCCCTCCTGGATATATCTATATCCTCTTGTTTTGATTCTATCCCTTTAGATTCAGCAAATATAAGTAATTCTCCAAATAATTCATCATCTACTACAAACTCTTGATTGAAAGTAGCAAAATCCGGATACTTTCTTACCCACTGCTTTCTTTTCTTATCAACCTTTTGATTCACAAACTCTATTACCACACCCTTTCTTAAGATTTCAGAATAAAAAGAAGAAAAGGCTGTAGTATCCCTTGGTATAAAGACATCCGGAACGACACCACCGCCACCATATATTGGTCTTTTCTCTTTCAAAGTATAATATATCGGAGAATCTGAAGTTTTAGTAGTATCCTCCTTATACATCTCATCACCTAGGTAACGACTATAAAAATTCTCATAATACTGCTGAGAATTTCCCGCCTCATAAGGAGACTGAATAGCCCTGCCAGATGGAGTATAATACTCAGCGATAGTAAGACGAAGCTCAGAGCCATCACCCAGAGGTAGCATTCTCTGCACTAGACCTTTACCAAAAGTTCTTCGACCTATAATCGTTCCTCTATCCTGATCCTGAATAGCCCCAGCTACGATTTCACTTGCTGAAGCAGAATTCTCATCTACTAGCACACAAAGAGGTATATCCATATAAGCTCCAAAACCATTTGCATACTCATCGATACGCGATACAGCTCGTCCTTCAACATAAACAATTAAATCCCCCTTACCTAGAAACTCATTCACTATATCTATCGCAACATTTAGAAACCCGCCACTATTCCCTCTTAGGTCAAGTATTAGCCCCTTCGGGGCAATATCGCTAATTTCAGAGAGCGCCTTTATCATTTCTAGGTGCGAAGTAGCTGCGAAGCGACTTAACTTAACATAGTGAATTCCTGGAGCAGCCTGATAGGCAGCCTCCATACTGTGAATTGGAATCTTATCTCTTACTACAAGAAATTCAAGGGCTTCAGAAGAAGAAGTTCTTAAAATTTGAAGAGTAACTTTTGTTCCCTTCTTGCCTCTGAGATACTTCCTTACTTGCTCGTTAGTCAAAGACACACCTGCTACGAGCTCCGAGTCGATCTTAACTATCTTATCTCCAGCCATTATTCCAACCTTCTCAGAAGGACCACCATGTATCACACCCTGAACCGTTAACGTATCATTGATGATGGCAAACTCTATACCAACACCTTCAAACTCAGCATCTAGAGGTTCATTTGCTGACGCTACATTATCAGCTGTAATATAAGAAGAATGAGGATCTAATGCTAGTACTGATTCGATTATAGCTCTATCAACTATTTTTTTAAAATCTACAGTATCCACATAATAAGTATCAAGATATCGAAGCAAGGTAGTATACCTACCTGCTGCCTGTTTCATAGTTTCAGCCTCTTGTGCTAATAGCCTTGTACTTGTCAATACTACTGCAAAAATAATAGTAAATATATGTCTATTTTTTTTCATTATATATGCCTTTTAAAATACAAAGTTAATAATAATTTACTACCTTAGAGCCCGAATACTAAAACTACAAAGAATATGAAAAAAATTTTATTACTAATCCTAGCCTTTACACTTGTTATTTTTAACTCTTGCGAAAAAGACAATGGTCAAGACACCACTAAGTCTCCTTTCTCATTAACGCTTGATAACACAACTGAAGAATTTGCGACCGTAACGTGTTCTCCTCTTGATTTGGAGATGAAATATATCATAGGCTATATGGATAAAGCATCCTTTGATAATATCGAAAACGAAACCAAACTAGTAGAGTACTTAGTGGCCTATTTCAGCGAGTTTGCGGCTGCCTTTGGTATGAGTATAGGTGAATTAATTGGAGAAAACCTAGAACAGGGAGAAGTAACAAAAGATTACCCTATCGTATCTACTACAGAAGATTATATTGTCTATGTTATGGGTGTAAACTTAGACGGAGACACCCTAACTAGCACAACTGAGATAGTATCTATAGAGGTAAACGCTATAAACTAACATTTAATATACTTATGAAACGTATCCTAAATCCCTGGGCTGATCTAGAGGGCTACAACTGTATTGCCTGTGCTCCAGATAATGCTCATAGTCTTAAAATGGAGTTTTTCGAAGACGGAGATGAAATCATTAGCCTATGGACTCCAACACATAATCATCAAGGATGGATCAACACCCTTCACGGTGGAATTCAAGCCACTATTTTAGATGAAATTTGCGCCTGGGCCGTTATTAGAAAACTGCAAACCTCTGGAGTAACTTCAAAAATGGAGGTAAAATATTTAAAGGCTGTAAGTACCCAAGATAACACTTTGACACTAAGAGCAAAAATCACAGAACAAAGAAGAAATATAACTATCATAGAGGCAAGTATTACAGACTCCAATGGTACTATTTGCACTACTGCAGTATGTACATATTTTTGTGTACCTGCGGACAAATTTAAACAAGACACGGGATTTAAGGGCTGCTTCACTGAAGATGAAATTATTTAATTTTTTTTGCTCTACCTATTGTTTATTAATAAATTTTTACAACATTTGTCAAATTAATTAATTTAAATATGCAAAATAAACTGCAAGAATTAACAGATAAACTTTACGAACAAGGTCTATCAAAAGGTAAACAAGAAGCGCAAGAGCTAATGCAAAAAGCCCAGGCGGATTCTAAGACAATCATCGAGCAAGCAGAGCTTCAAGCTAAACAGATTTTAGAAGAAGCGAAAAAGCAAGCAGGTGAGATAATAAGTAAAACCGAAGCCGACGTAAGAATGGCGACTAAACAAAGTATTTTGGCGATTCGTCAAGAGGTGGAGAAATCTATCAACTTGAAACTAACTGCCGACAATACTAAAAATGCCCTTATGGACATTAATTTGGTGACAGATATAATTAAAACTATAGCTGCATCTTATAATCCAGAAGGATCTGAGCCTACAAGCTTAGAACTACTACTGCCTCAAGCTATCAAAGATGACTTTAATTCTAAGTATGAGAATAGTCTAAGGCAGGAACTTACAAATGGCTTAAACATCTCTTTCTCTAAGAGTATCGGAACTGGCTTTAAGATAGGTCCTTCAAAGGAGGGTTATTTGATAAGCTTTACTGATGAAGACTTTATAAATATTTTCGCTGAATATTTAAGGCCACAAACCAAGAATCTATTATTCGAGAAATAATGAACAATTATTACTACATCCTAACTGGACTTCCTTTTATCACTTCAAGTTTTGACAGTAAGGACTTTGATTACTCTAGTATTTCTACTGAGATTAAGTCTATGCTATCGGCTAAAGATATTAGGTTAGTAGAGTGGTTAGAATTTAGTTTTTCAGAGGACAACCTCGGTAGCCATTATTATCGACAAGCTGGATTATCTACTAATCTATTTATCAAAAACTACATACCATTTGACAATCAACTAAGAAATATTATGGTTAGCCTACTGGCAAAAACACATAATAAGAAGGCTGATGACTATATGGTTGGAGAATTGGATATAGAGCTTGACGAGTATAAGGCTATTACTAATGCCTATGCTACAAAAAATATCATAGACAGAGAGAAACAAATTGACCGCATCCGCTGGGAGAAAATCTCAGAGATAGTAAACTTTGAATACTTCACTATCAATAATATACTTGCCTTTCTTGCAAAAGCAAAACTTATCGACAGATGGAGTAAAATGGATAATGAACAAGGTGCTATATTATTCAAACAGTTTGTTGATGAAGTAAGAGGCACATTTAAAGGAATAAATAAAGAAGAAATATAAAATGGAAACAAAAACCACAGGTAAAGTTACTGGCATCATTGCCAATCTTGTTACAGTAGAGGTAGATGCTCCTGTTGCTCAGAATGAGATTTGTTATATACATTCTGGTGGTACTAAGCTAATGGCTGAGGTAATCAAGGTCGCTGGAAAAAATGTCTTCGTCCAAGTATATGAGAGTACGAGGGGATTAAAAAATGGCGACATTGTTGACTTTGATGGTCACATGCTCGAGGTTGAACTAGGACCTGGCTTGTTATCAAGCAATTATGATGGACTTCAAAATAATCTAGCAACTATGGATAGTGTGTTCCTAGAAAGAGGAGAATACACAGCAGCTCTAGATTATGAAAAGATATGGGATTTTAAACCTCTAGCAAAAGTTGGCGACGAGGTAGTAGCTGGAGACTGGCTAGGAGAAGTAATGGAAGGATGGTTATCTCATAAGATAATGGTACCTTTCTCATTCAAAGGAAAATACACTGTTAAATCCATCATATCTGAATCTTCGAAGAAAGTTAATGACACTGTAGCTGTCATCACTAATCAAAGTGGAGAAGAATTAAATGTCACTATGGTACAAAGATGGCCAGTAAAGGTTGCTATCGAAGTTCATAGAGAAAAACCTAGACCATATAAGATTATGGAGACAGGTGTTAGATGTATAGATACTCTTAACCCTATCGCTGACGGTGGTACAGGATTTATCCCAGGACCTTTTGGATGCGGCAAGACAGTGCTTCAGCACGCTATAGCAAAGCAAGGAGAAGCTGACGTTATCGTTATGGCAGCCTGCGGAGAGCGTGCAAATGAGGTGGTAGAGATTTTTACAGAGTTCCCAGAACTAATAGACTCAAGAACTGGACGCTCTCTAATGGAAAGAACTACTATTATTTGTAACACTTCAAATATGCCAGTAGCAGCAAGGGAGGCATCAGTATACACGGCGATGACTATTTGCGAGTATTATCGTGCTATGGGACTTAGAGTTCTTCTTCTTGCCGATTCGACATCACGTTGGGCTCAAGCTCTTAGAGAGATGTCTAATCGTATGGAGGAATTACCTGGAGCAGATGCTTTCCCTGTAGACCTATCAGCTATTATTTCTAGTTTCTACGCTAGAGCTGGTATAGTGATTCTTAACAATGGTGAAACTGGAGCTGTAACATTTATCGGAACTGTGTCCCCTGCAGGTGGTAACCTTAAAGAGCCTGTTACTGAATCTACTAAGAAGGCTGCTAGATGCTTCTATGCACTTTCTCAGAACCGTGCAGATAAAAAACGCTACCCTGCCGTTGACCCTATTGACTCATATTCAAAATACCTTGAGTATCCAGAAATCGTATCTTATCTAAATTCTACTATAGATCCTAAATGGGTAGATAAGGTTATGGAAACTAAAAATATTATACTTAGAGGTAAAGAAGTATATGAGCAAATTAATATCTTAGGTGACGACGGAGTTCCTCTATCTTACCACGAAACATATTGGAAGTCGGAACTTATTGATTTTGTCATCCTTCAACAAGATGCGTTTGACAGTATAGACGCTGTAACACCTCTTGAAAGACAAGAGTTTATGCTTACAAAGGTTCTTGAATCTTGTAATGCAAAACATAAATTTGAGAACTTTGAGGAATGTTCAAATCATTTCAAGAATCTAATAAATCTGTTCAGGCAGATGAATTATTCTGAATTTAAGAGTGAAGACTTCAACAAATACTTAGGTCAAATAGATAAAATCATAGGCGATGACAAATAAAGCATATCAAAGAATATATACACGCCTTGAGGCTATTACCAAGGCTACTGTTTCACTAAAGGCTCAAGGCATTAGTAATGATGAGCTAGCTACAGTGGATGGAAGACTTTCCCAAGTCGTTAAGATGAAGGGAGAATTAGTCACTCTTCAGGTATTCAAAGGAACAGAGGGTATCCCTACAAATGCAGAAGTTGTATTTTTTGGAGAAGCACCTGCACTTAATGTTAGTGATGACCTAGCTGGTAGATTTTTTAATGCCTACGGCGATCCTATTGACGGGGGTCCTGCTATCGATGGTGAGAGAAGATATATCGGAGGCCCATCTGTAAATCCATATAAGAGAAAGCAACCATCTGAGTTAATACCTACTGGTATAGCAGGTATTGACTTAAATAATACTCTGGTATCTGGTCAAAAGATTCCTTTCTTTGCAAACTCTGACCAGCCTTATAACCAAGTTATGGCGCAAGTAGCCCTAAGAGCTGATGTTGATAAGATTATCCTTGGAGGTATGGGTCTATCTAATGATGACTACTTATATTACAAGCAAACTTTTGAAGGTGCAGGAGCACTTAATAAAATCATAAGTTTCGTGAATACGACTGAGCAGCCACCTGTTGAGCGTCTACTTATTCCTGACATGGCACTTTCCGCAGCTGAGTATTTCGCTGTAGATAAAAATGAAAAGGTGTTAGTACTTTTAACAGATATGACTCTGTACGCAGATGCCCTATCAATCGTAAGTAATAGAATGGACCAGATTCCGTCTAAGGACTCTATGCCAGGATCATTATATTCTGATTTGGCAAAGATCTATGAGAAAGCTGTACAGTTACCAAATGGAGGTTCTATAACTATCATCGCGGTTACAACACTTAATGACGGAGACATCACACACGCCATCCCTGATAATACTGGTTATATTACTGAGGGACAGCTTTTCCTTCGTAACGATACAGATACTGGAAAAGTTATCATCGACCCTTTCCGTTCTCTTTCCCGTCTAAAACAACTAGTTATAGGTAAGAAGACTCGCGAGGATCACGGTCAGGTTATGAATACAGCGGTTAGGCTTTATGCAGATGCTGCTAACGCAAAGACGAAACTTGAGAATGGTTTCGACCTTAGTGACTATGATAATAGATGTTTGGAATATGCTAAGGACTATTCAAATAAATTACTTGCTATCGACGTTAACATACCTATCGAGCAGATGTTAGATACTGCCTGGGAATTATTTAGTAAGTATTTTACCCCGATTGAGACAGGTATTAAACAAGCACTTATCGATAAATATTGGAAAGAAGTTAAATAACTATGGCTATAAAATTCCAATTTAATAAAACATCTCTTAACGATCTTAACAAGCAGTTGAAGATCAGAAAGAATGCGCTCCCTACCCTTAAGAACAAAGAATCCGCTTTGAGACTTGAGGTAAAGAAGGCGAAGCAGCGTTCTGAGAGTTTATTGGAACAGCTAGAGACTTCTCTTAAAGAATATAACTACCTTAATGGTATATGGACTGAGTTTCAGCCAAACTTAATTAGTGTGAAGGATGTGGATCTAGAGATTATTAAGATAGCTGGTGTCAAGGTTCCTGAGCTTAAAGAGGTGATATATGAAATCCAAGAGTTTGATTTATTCAAAAAACCCACGTGGTACTACGATGGGATGCAAATTCTCAAAGATTTAGCCCAGATAGGTATAGAGTCAGAGATTTGCTCAGAGAAAAGTAGACTGCTTGATTATTCACGAAAGAAAACTACTCAGAAGGTAAATCTTTATGAGAAGGTACAAATTCCTGGATATCAAGAGGCTATCTTAAAGATCAAACGCTATATGGAGGATGAAGAGAATCTGTCAAAAGCTGCTCAGAAGATTGTAAAAATAAGACATGAATTAGAAGAACAGGAGGCTGAACTATGATACATAAGATGACGAAATATTCAATAGTTCTACTTTCAAGTGAACTAGATAGTTTCCTTTCTAGCGTCCAAGATTTAGGTCTGGTAGATATTACACGCTCACAGCGCCCTATCGATCCGAGATCGAAAGAGATTCTAGATACTATTACTAGGTACAAGAAGGTGCTTCGCTCTATTGAGCTTATTAAAGCTGAGAAACTAGAGGGATCTGCTAAACTAGAATTTAGCTCTGATGACTTATTAGATTCTGTCGAACAAATTCTAGCTAAAAGGATCACTATTAAAAATAATCTCTACTCCCTTAGGGCTGAATTAGTAAAGGCTCAAATTTGGGGAGACTATCACCAAGAAGATCTTATAAGAATAGATCAACTAGGATATGAACCTCACTTCTTTGGTATAAAGGCGAAGAAGTATAAGAAAGAATGGGAGGAACTCTACCCTATTCAGATTCTTAATGAGACCGGTGATAGAGTGTTCTTTGTAGTTTTATCTCCTAAGGGTGAAGAATTAAGCTTCCCTATTAATCCTGATAAATTCCCAGAAAGACCAGAGGCTAGTATTATCGAGGAAATAGATAGAAACATCATTTTGGAGGAGGAAAATCTTTCACATTGCGCAGCACTACCTCAGCTAACAGAGCAGATAAATATCATTTGCTCAGAGCTAGAGGAGAAACTTGAACTCTACCTTGCAAATGTTGCAAGTAAGAAGGAAGGCGAAGACACTATTGCTGTTTTGGAGGGTTTTGCGATGACAAAGTTAGATGCTAGTATTTCTTCCTTCCTTGATTCAAGTAGCGCTATCTATATTAAGGAAAAAGCTAAGGCTGAAGATAATCCTCCAGTGAAGTTGAAAAATAACTTTTTCACTAGACCATTCGAGATAATCGGGAATCTATATATGCTTCCTAAATATAACGAGGTGGATTTGACGCCATACTTCGCACCATTCTATATGATGTTCTTTGGACTTTGTCTAGGAGATATGGGCTATGGTTTAGTTCTTTTACTAGTTGGTCTTATCGCATCATTTGCGATGCCTTCTATGAAGAATTATGCTTCACTTATTATCTTCTTAGGTATAGGTACTATAATTATGCCTCTACTTAGTGGAACATTCTTCGGTATGAAACTTTATGATTTTATAGACCTTCCTGAAGGTATAAATGCCCTATTTTTCACTGATATCCAAATGTTTTGGTTTGGAATTTTATTCGGTATAGTGCATATTATATTTGCTAAATTAATTAAGGCGATAGATAGTTTTGCTAAAAAACAGTGGGACAGCGGCTTAACTAATATAGGCTGGTCACTAGTCATAGTGGTTGTTACTTTTATTTACGCACAAAGCGAGATAGGTCGAGTACTTCTTCCTAACACACTAGCTATGATAATGCTAGTTTTAGGTATTCTACTTGTAGTCTTCTGCAGTAAACCAAACAAGAAGTTTTATCTACGTATTATAGGTCTTTCTTCTCTCTACGATATTACTGGTATATTTGGGGATGTACTCTCATATATCCGTTTATTCGGACTTGGTACTGCTGGAGCAATACTTGGAATGGTAGTAAACTCTGTAGCGATGCAGATGTCAGGACTACCATATATTGGGTGGGGTTTAACTATCATCACTCTTATTGTAGGGCACGTTGCCGTATTAGCACTTAGCTCACTGGGTGCTTTTGTTCACCCTATGCGTTTAACTTTTGTGGAATTCTACAAAAATGCAGAATTTACTGGAGGTGGACGTGAATTTAAGCCATTAAAAAAACAAAAAAATAAATAAACTATTCAAATTAAAAAAAACAATTAAAAATTAATAAACATTATGGAACAATTACCTTTAATTTTAGCATACTCTGGCTCGGCTATTATGCTTACTCTAGCTTGTATCGGAAGTGCTATGGGTGTTACTATTGGTGGAAACACAGCTGTAGCTGGCCTTAAAAAGAACCCTGATATGTTCGGTTCAGCGATGCTTCTTTGTGCTCTTCCATCTACTCAAGGACTTTATGGTTTCGCTGGTTTCTTCCTAGTACTTAATGCTCTTAGCTCACTAGAAGTAGCCCTTACTCTTAATCAAGGTCTTGCTATCTTTGCAGCAGCTTTAGCTACTGGTTTTGTTGGTTATTTCTCTGCTGTTAAACAAGCTCGTCTTGTAGCAAACGGTATCAACGAGATGGCTAATGGTCAAGATGTATTCGTTAAGACTATGATCCTTGCTGTATTCCCAGAGTTATATGCGATCTTAGCATTTGCGTCTGTGTTCTTAGCACTATAATTAGATTTATAAATATTTTTACCTTACAACACTCCTTTTTAGGATGCTGTTGTAAGGTAAATTATTTAAGTATAGATGAAATCCAAAATTAGAAAAGAAATAGCAGCCCTGAAAAAGGAGCACACTAAGGAATGGAAGGAGCAGGCCTCCTCTTGTATTGCATCGAAGGTGCTTGAACTACAAGAATATAAGCAAGCATCCACTATTCTTCTTTACTTTGCTCTTAGTGATGAGGTTCAAACTCTTGAGCTAATCAAGAGTCAATATCACACAAAGCGCATCGCTCTCCCACTAGTCGTTGGCGATCAACTAGCACTAAAACTCTATGATCCTCAGAAACTTGTTCCAGGTTACAAAGGTATACTAGAGCCAAGTGCAGAGGCAGAGGATATTGCGCCAGCTGATATCGATCTAGCTCTCATTCCTGGTGTTGCATTTGATCACAAATGCAATAGATTAGGAAGAGGTGGAGGATTCTATGACAGGCTCATACCTCAGCTCAAGTGTCCACTTGTTGGATTAGCCTATAATTTTCAAATAATAACTCAAGTCCCTTGTGAGTCATTTGATAGACCACTTCACAAGGTAATAAGCGAAGAAATAATATGCCAAGAACAGCCTTCATACTTGCAGCAGGTTTAGGGACAAGATTAAAGCCCCTAACTGATAATATGCCTAAAGCTCTTCTTCCATACAAGGGAGAGCCTCTTCTTAAAAGCCTTATACTTAAATTAAAAAATGCAGGCTTTGAAAGAATTATTGTAAATGTCCATCATCACGCAGAGATGATAGAAAATTATCTGAGCAGAAATAATAATTTTGATGTAGAGATAATTATTTCAGACGAAAAAGATCTTCTTCTAGACACAGGAGGAGCGATAAAACATATAGCTTCATATTTTGATAAGGACGAACAAGAGCCCTTCCTAGTACATAACTGCGATATGGTATCAGATATAGATTTAAGACTTGTATATGAGTGTCATATTGAAGACGACGCCGTTTCTAGTCTTATCGTAAGCAAAAGAGAAAGCTCACGCTATCTGCTTTTTGACTACCAAATGCGCCTATGCGGATGGGTCAATACCAAGACAGGAGAAGTTAAAAGCCCCTACCCTCAAATGAACTTTATGCCAGTATCTGAGCTAACTCAACGCTATACAGCTCTAGCCTTTAACGGCATTCATATTATATCACCTAAAATCTTCCCTCTAATGGAAAGATGGGGAAGTAAATTTTCAATTATTGATTTCTATATTAATAATGCGCATAGAGAAATCATCAGATCTTGGCGTGCACCTGGCAAATTACGATTTAATGATGTAGGAAAGAATCCTAAAGACTTTGAATCAGAGTCTTTAATTCCTGTCTCTGTTGCTCAGGAAGGTGATCATACTGAAATACCGAAAATCCTTTTGCGCCGCTCTTAATAGCTACTTTGATAGCTTCTGATAAAGAGAAATCTGGAGTTCCCTGATAATCTGGCATATATAATCCTATATATATATTGTCAGGGCACTTTGAATCTCTTACACATTCTTTTACACAGTTCGATATCCACTCAAGGTCGCCATAGTAAAATCCATTATAAATCATAGGGAAAGCCATATCAAGTTCCCACTCTCCCCAGTCTTGATACACCATTCTCCTTGACATCCCAGGAGTTGGA
Source organism: uncultured Muribaculaceae bacterium (assembly GCA_964369605.1). GTDB lineage: Bacteria > Bacteroidota > Bacteroidia > Bacteroidales > UBA932 > CAYJFD01. The sequence continues at coordinate 38,881 of CAYJFD010000008.1, forward strand.
AAAGGAGAAGCCGAAATAACCTTATCATAAGAGTGAGCTAGTTCTCCTATCGCCTTAGCTATATCATTTACCTTGTCCATTCTAAACTGGTGCCACTTTTCATCATAAGGCACACCTGTTTTATGCTCCTGCTCAGAAAAATTATTTTGCGGATTATAGCCATATTCCTTTTCAAAAGCCTCTATCATCATCGGATGATAACCATAGTCCCATTTAGGGTAAATTTTGTCTTGGACTATTCCATAATGATCCCACAGTGATGTTGGAAGTACGGCGTCCACATACCTACAATAATCCAAACTTATTCCACTTAGTCCCTCAATACTAATCACGCCTTCCATATATTCTAAAATCTCTTCCTTTACCTCAGGTATAATAGGGTTTAAAAATTTATAATAATCGACATAGGCCTTTTCTTCACTCATAGACTCTCCTAATCGATTATAATCTAACCACTCTGGGTGCTCAGCAGCTATATCACGATTATTCATAATCCAAAGCCAAGCGTGTATTTCTATTCCATATTTTTGTGCTATGGGTATTACCTGCTGATACCTTTCTTTAGTCGCTCCCATTAAAACCCCAGTTATACCTACATCCTCTAATTCAGCAAAATATGCATCCCAGTCTCTATCATTCCCTCCAGTCCATGTCCAAAATTTAGGTTGAGCATTCAATACAGAGGAAAGGAAGATCAGCAGTAGAAATATTTTTTTCATATAATTATAATGTTTAATTTTGTTAAAAATAGTAAAAAATGAAGATAGTAAAGATATTTTTCGCAGTTTTTATAGCTCTTTCGAGCAATATCGTAGCATACTCCCAGTCGCCTCTAGAGTATAAATGTTTGTCTACTAATCTGAAAATCACCATAGATGGGGATATTACAGATCAAGAGTGGAGTGCTGCAAGTTGGACTAGTTACTTTGTTGATATCCAGGGAGACAAGATGCCTGAGCCGTCATTAAAAACGAGAATAAAACTACTTTATGACAGAGAATATCTATACATCGCTGCAGAACTAGAAGAACCATATATTACAGCTAATAGGACACTTAGAGATGATACCTTATACTTTGACAATGATTTTGAAGTATTTATAGATACTGACGCAGACAGCAGAAACTACCTTGAATTTGAGATTAATGCTTTTGGAACAGAATGGGATTTACTTATGCCAAAACCCTATAGCGAAGGTGGTAGAAATGATAACAGCTTTGATTTCAAAAAGCTACAAACTGCCATAAAGATCTACGGGACCTTAAATGATAGTACTGATATTGACCAAAAGTGGACTTTAGAGCTAGCCTTCCCTATCGATGAGATATTATCAGTCAGCGATAAAGAAGAGCACTATAAATCTGGAACTCTTCAGCCTTGGATGATTAATTTTTCAAGGGTAGAATGGCTCGATAAAGATGCACCTCGTAAATTTGGCTATGAAGAAAACTGGGTATGGTCACCTATAGGAGAAATAAATATGCACATCCCTTCTAGATGGGGAAAAATAATATTTATTCCCCAGGATAAGAATCTTTAATCCCTTGTTCTCGGTGTTCAAGTTCCAGTCTTAGCTTCGGATACTTATTTTTTAAATACTCAAAAAGATGGTCTGCACAGTATACTGAGCGATGCCTTCCTCCTGTGCATCCAAAATTAAACATTAGGTCTGTGAAGTTTCTTTTGAGGTAGGATTCAATATGCCTATCAGCAAGAGAAAATATATTGTCGAGGTAAAGCTGCACCTCACCTTGGTCTTCGAGAAAATCTATCACTGATCTATCCCTTCCTGTTAGTAGCTTATACTCTGAATAGCGACCAGGATTATGAAGTCCCCTACAGTCAAATGCATAACCTCCCCCATTTCCTGAAGGATCAAAAGGTATTCCATTTTTGTAAGCAAAGCTTGAAATCCTAATCGTTAGGCCTTTCTTCTCTACATTGTTAGGTATTGCGAAGCTATCTTTCTGTACTAGCAGATTAATTATATTTGAAAGCGTAGGATACTTATCTTCAAGGGTATCTAAGATATCCTTTACATTTTTCAGTCCGTAAGGTATACTTTGAATAAAATGACTTTTCTTTTCATATAAGCCTCTAAAACCATAAGCTCCTAGTGTTTGTAGGGCTCTAAATAAAGCAAATACCTTAAGTTCTTCATTAAATTTCTTTGTATCTACTTGTATATATTTACTTAGCTGGGATAAATATATGGTTATTAATTCTTCTCTTTGTTCTGTGGTAAAATTAGCTTTTGCTTGATAAATAAATGAGGCAAGATCATAGTGAACAGGTCCCTTTCTTGCACCTTGAAAATCTATAAAATATGGCTCATTATTTTTTATCATTATATTCCTTGATTGAAAGTCTCTGTAATGAAATCCTAGTGGTTTAGATGCCAGAAGATTTTTAGCTATTTTTTCAAAGTCTTCTGCTAGCTGAAATTCATTGAAGCTTATGTTTGTATGTTTAAGAAAGGAATATTTGAAATAATTAAGATCAAATTCTATGGTTCGTTTATTGAACTCTTGCTGTGGATAACACTGATTTACATCTAAACTATTAAGGGTTAGACACTGAATATCTGGAAGTTTAGAAATTGATTGTTGTACTAATTCCCAGTTAGTTAAATTTTCAAATAATGACTCTGAGCCCAAGTCTTCCTGTAGGTAGAAGCGTTCGCTTAAATCCACGGCGTAGACTCTTGGTACTGGGATTCCCTGCTCCGACATTGCCTTGGCAATAGCAAAAAAAGCTCTATTTTCTTCTACGTCAGAATTTACTGTTCCTATTACAGTAAAACCTGATTCCGCCTCTAGTCTATAGTATTTTCTATTGCTTCCTGAGGGTGATAATTCAAGGATATCTATCCACTTTTCGCTAAATGTATGGTTAAAAAGCTCTACAAGTTCTTTCATGGTAAATTTTTATAAGCAAAGTTAAGAAATATTTTTATCTTTGTAGCTTATGATGAACAAGCGCGTACAGATAATATTACTTCTTCTTAGCTGCCTAACTTTTATTGTTGTGGGTAGGCCTTCTGGTAGCGATATAGCTCTGGGACATCTTCTTATTCAAGATAGCAGTAAAACTAGTGGTTCTTCACGAGCTGCTAATGAAAATCAGTCACATAGAAATCGAAGTGCTGAAGAAGCAAGTACGCCAATCCAAGATAGTTTATTAAGAGATACAACTCTAATTGATAGTACATTAGTTGACTCTCTTGCAGTGCCTGTGCCTACACTTAGAGATACACTTAGAGAGATGAATCTTTTTACATTCTCAACTATAGAATCTCTGGATGATAGCCTTAGGATCAGGGACAGTATAGCTAGAATTATAGTATATTCTGAGCAGGAACTAAGGAAAATGCGTAGGGATAGCATTTCTTATATTAAAGATAGTATCAAAGCAAGAAAAGATAGTATTCGTTTAGCTGCTCCTAGGGTGTTAAATACTTACGCAGTAGCTGATTCAATGCACTTTAAAAGAATAATCTCATGGAAGGTTCCAGGTAGGGTGAACGAACTGGAACAAATAGCTCTAGATACGACTTTTAGGGACTGGCAAACAGAATATCCTTTTCAAAAAAAGGATATAGATGCTGTTTACTTGGGAGTTATCGGATCAGCAGCTCAAAGTGCAAACTTTTTCAAGAGAGAAAACCAAGAGAATTTTTATGCATTTACACCCTACAATACATACTCATACGATCCTTCTAATGTTCCTTTTCTAAATACAAAAGGACCTTATACTGAACTTGCATACTGGGGAACACTTTTTGCCTTCAAGGATAAAGAGGAGTCAAGTATGAAGTTTCTACATTCTCAAAATGTAACTCCTGAGCTAAATTTTACTTTTTTATATGAGCAGTTTGGAGCAAAGGGGCTTCTTACTAATGAAGCTACTGATAGTAGAAGTACCGTGATTAACACTAACTACTTAGGTGAGAGATATGTTTTAAATGCTGGTTACATCAGACATTCTATTAATCGTAATGAGAATGGTGGTATGACAGATACCAAATGGCTTAGAGATACCATAGTAGACGCTAAAACTATACCTGTTCACTTGAGTGATGCCTCAAATGAATATACTAAGAATACCTTTTTCTTAAAACACTCTTATGCCTTCCCTCTTGATTTCAATAAAAATGATACGCTTAGCTTAGAACTTATAGATACAACTCAGACAAAAGTAGCAGAGTCGAAACCTACAAATAATCAGGCAGGTGGCGCTAGCGGGAATCCTGGAGATAATAAGGCTACAGCATTTATTGACAGTAACTACGTAGATATTAATGAGGTTCCAAGTATATTTTTTGGGCATAATTCTGAATACACTACTTACTCTAAAAAATATGTAGATAACATAGCCCTTGGTGATACAACAGCTAGGAAATTCTATAATGATCAGTTCTATATTAACCCTCTATACTCTAACGATTCTATCAGTCAAAGAGTTCTGGATAATAATGTGTATGTAAGAATTCAACCCTGGATCTCAGATGCCTTAGTATCAAGAATAGATATGGGAGTAGGCCACGAATTTGTTAGTACTTATAGTTTTAATCCTACTATGTTTTTAAGCGGACATAGTAATGTGAATCATAATAACCTCTATACCTACGCTGGTGCTGGGGGTAAATTCAGAAAATACATTTCCTGGTCAGCTTATGCAGATTACTATTTTGCAGGATATAAGCAGAATGATTTTGAGTTTAAAGGTGATATCAAGTTAGCCTTCTTCCCATTTAAAGATAAAAGCGAAGGAGTGTACTTATTTGGTAAGCTCCAGAGTACTCTTAAAAGGCCTGACTGGTTCGCAAATCACTACTTTTCAAATCACTACGCCTGGGAAAATAACTTCAGCAAGGAAGCTAGAACTAACATAGAAGCAAAATTAGATATTCCAAAATGGAAGATGTCAGCACACTTTGGATACTCATTAATTAATAACCACGTATACTACGATAGCCTAAGTATCATTCGCCAGACTGCAGAAAATCTTAGTGTAATGAGTCTCTCGGTAAAAAAAGATTTTAGATTATGGTATCTAAATCTTGATCACGAGCTTCTTTTTCAATTAAGTTCAAACCAAGAGATAATTCCGTTACCCTTACTAACAGCTAGACTTAAATACTACTTTGAATTTGAAGCCGTTAAGGATGCTCTATGGGTTCAATTTGGCGCAAATGCCATATTCAACACTCAATACTATGCCCCTGCATATAATCCAGCAGTTGGTGTATTTTATGCTCAAAGGGAAGAGATGAGTGGAAATTTTCCATACATAGATATCTTCCTAAATTTTCAGTGGCAACAAGTAAACCTTTTCCTTAAGGTAACAAATATGGGACACAAGTCTTTTAACCTTGATTACGTATCTGCACATCAATATATGAGACCAAACTTAGGTTTCAAATTAGGAGTTCACTGGCCATTCTTCACCCAAGGGAAAGAGAATAAAACAGTAAAACGCTAGAGCTTTAAATTAAATTGTATATATTTGTGATTATGAAAGGTTCATTGAAGCCAATATTGATCATACTTTCCTCGATTACACTTTTCCTTCTTGTTAGCCTATTATTACGCACCACTAAAGAAAAAGTTCCACAAATACAAAGCTATCAATTAAAAGAAGAGGGTGATAGTCTATACGTGTATATTAATCTCTCGAGGAATATTTATTCAAGTACAGAGTCAGGTTATCCTACAGGTTTTTGCTACCAAATATTAAAAAAATATTCTAAAGATAGAGAACTTAAACTTAAGATTATCTCTCCTTTTGAAAAATTAGATAGCGCTATTTTTAAGGATAGCTTAGATTTTATTATGATTTCTACTAAGGATTTATTATTTTCTCAAGGTCCTATTAATGGCTATATGAATGAGAAACTACTTGAGAAATATCACGTTATGTCATATAACCCTAAGCAGCTTACAGACTTTAGAAGATGGTTTAATGAATATAAGGAATCAGAAAAGTACGAAGATCTACGAGATAAATATCTCACTAATTACAATATATACTCGCCCCAAAATATCAATAACCCGAAATTATCCCCATACGACGATATAATTAAGAAGTACTCAGACACTCTTAAGTGGGACTGGAAGTTACTTGCAGCACTTATATACCAGGAATCAAAATTTACTATTAATGCTAGTTCAAGAAAGGATGCCTGTGGTTTAATGCAAATACTTAGCACTACTGCAGCACATTATGATATACACGATCTATTTGACCCTGAAAGTAATATCTTAGCAGGTGTAAGTCATTTGGCATATCTTCAAGAGCTTATGCGTAGAGTCGGAGTGCAAGAGGAAGATTTAATAGATTTCACTCTTGCCGCCTATAATGCTGGTCAAGGTAGGATAATGCAGTGCCGAAGACTAACTGAGCTACTTGGTAAGGACAAGAATAGTTGGACTGATGTATCCTCTTGCATACCTCTTATGAGCAAAAGAGAATATTATTCAAATCCAGAATATAAGATTAGCTACTTCCAAGGAAGGGAAACTATTAAGTATGTAGATAGAATCTATGAGCTATACTTTAATCTCGAGTAATTTGTAATCAATACCCTACTTCTTCAGTAAGTATAGCTCCTTAATTTAATAGATCGTTTTAACTATACACGCCTACCCTCTTCTTAGATGATATCCTCCACCACCGTAACGGCTTTTTTGTGGAGCTTGCTTTTGCTCTCCAAAACGGTAAATAAAACTCAAGGTAAAATAGCGTCCTAAACTATTTGTGATTACGTCTCTTGTGAAGTTATCACCATTCACTCTATAGACACTATTAGCTTGATCTAGTATATCATAAACCTTAAGGCTAAGGCTGGCCTTCTTCTTAAATAATAGCTGTGTTAGTTCTGCATTCCAGATAATTTGCCTATCACCAAAACCGTCTTCGTATCCTACATAGAAATTATAATCAGCATTTGTTTTAAATTCCAAGCCAAAAGGAAGACTAAGTATAACAGAAGCTCTTGCGGTATTTGTCCACGTAGATGTCAACTGATTTGAGTCAAATGAATAGTAAGAGTTTTGATATCTTACAATACCTGCGATCGAAGCCTCGACCAGATTATTCCTATAGGTAAATTTTAGATTCTCTGACACATTTAAATTCGTTGTACGTTCTAACTCAAGAGAGCTAAAGATATCTTCTAAATTATCTTCATTTCCTATTCCAGTATAGTTTAGCGAACTCGAGATACTTGAAGAGGTCGAAGAGCTAATAGAAAACTTCGACTTAGCTATAGGCGTATTAAGAGTTACATAGGCATAAGTATTATATGAGTCTCCATTTGCATTAACTGGCGCTGTACTTTGTACTCCTGTATCATCATACCATCTTGCATTAACTATAGGGTCTTTTACGTATGATGCACCTAACCTTGAATATACCGAGAAGAATGTCTCTTTATTTGTATAACTATGCATAGCGAAAAGGTCATGTCTGAATTCTGGAAGAAGATTAGGATTACCTAGTTGAATGTATAAAGGATTTGTATTATCTGGTACTGGTTGTAACTGAGTAATAGATGGTTGGTTAGTTCTACCATTATAGCGAAGTCTTAAGAATGAATTATCAGAAAAATTAAAATCTATTCTTGCGCTTGGTGCGAAATTCCAAACTGTATACTCTGTAGTTGAATCGACCTTATCAACTCTTTGTGTACTGATAGTTGTAGCTGGCTGTGCTGATGCTCCTATTTGGATGGTATATTTCTCTTCTTGCTTTATAGCATTGATCCTCATATCGTGGTTCATAAAGGTATTCGAGTAATTAGTTGAATACAAGGCGTCTAAAATATCATATTCTCCTGTCAATGAATTGAGGTTGTAAGTATTCTTAACAGAGTTATTCTCTCTCCAGCTAAAGCGGTAACTTGCTTCAAGGAAGTAATTATTACCTAGAGGCTCGGTATAGGTTAACCTTGAATTTACACTATAATCCTGCTGATCTAATAAATAATTTTGATCGATGATAGATGAACGACTTTCACCTTCATTATTTTCGTTAGTTAATGAATAATTATAAGCATCCAGATTACTTTGGGAGAAACTATATCTTGAATATAATGAAATAGTCCTTCCTGGTGTATCACCTAATTTTTGTCTAAACAATATAGTACCAGCTGTACTTAAAGTATTACTTTCTCCATCAGACTTACTCATACCGTCATTCAAACTTTCTGCACTACTTCCGTCATTAAAGGTTTTATCTGTACTATATGTACTTTGGTCTGAATATTTTCCTATACCATAATTAAAGTCTGGTCTGAATAAAATAGATGTTTTGTCAGATAATTTATAATCTAATTCTAGCGAAGCTCTATGTCCCTGTGTTGTAGATAATTCTTGGGATTCTGTTTGAGTATAAAGGTTTTCATTTTCAGTTAAGAAAGTAGTCTCTGAGGTTTGACTCTGAATATCTTTATCAGATCCGCTATATAAGTAATTTCCTCCTAACTCCATCTTATCATCAAGGAGATTAGCCATTATATTTGTACCTCCCATCCAAGAAGTCGTTATTCCATTATTCCCTGATGTACTACCACCTTGTCCTCTTCCTCCGATCGATGCACGCATAGTAGACATCATATTACTTGTCATATCATTAAATCCTCGATTATTTGTATTATTCGCATTTCCTAGTATACTCACTTGTAAATCATCCGAAAAATGACCTATCATAGTAGCTCCCTCAAATCTTGTATCTGGGTCATTCTGTGTGATATCATTTCCAGCGCCACCACCTATACTACCAAACCATCCATCCATCATTCCAGGATTAATACTTAAATCTATTACTTTCTCAGATTCTCCATCATCTATTCCTGTAAACTCAGCTTGATCAGATTTCTTTTCTACGACCTTTACCTTTTCCACTATTCTGGCTGGGATGTTTTTTAATGCAAGCTGCGGGTCATCTAAAAAGAAAGTCTTACCTCCAATCGTTATTTTAGTGATTTCCTCTCCATTAGCTGTTATGGTTCCATCCTCACTTACTTCTACACCTGGTAATTTCTTAAGTAATTCCTCTAGCATATCATTCTCGCCAGTTTTAAAAGATGAAGCAGTATACTCGATGGTATCTTTCTTTACAACTATTGGATTTCCTATAGCCGTTACTACAGATTCATCTAAGCGTTGTACATCAGGCTTCATAAAGATTACACCTAAATCATTATTTCCCTCTTCTATGTTAACTCTATTCTGAACTTTGATATACCCCATTAGCTCTACAGTTAGATACATTTGACCTGTTGGAACATTCTCCATTACTGCATTCCCATCAACATCTGAAAGTGAATAAATAGGATTATTTAGGGTTGTGTCCTTTGTAACATAAGCTGTTGCAAAACTAACAGGAAGCGAATTTGATGCATCCTGCAACATGAAAGTCAATGTGTTCTTTGTTCTTCTCTGCTGCCTATTTTGTGTTAGTTGATCAGGAGATAGATTTTGATTTTGTGCTAATAGGTTAAAAGAGCTAATTGCTAATAATACTGGAAGTAATGTAAGAATTCTTCTAAACATGTGATTAATTGTTTTTATTTCACCTTTGACAGAGTAACTGGTAAAAGGTTTAATAATTATTTTTTTACTTTGTCTGGATGCGCTAAAATAAACTGCTCCCAAGAACTAGCAGATTCCACATCTTTTAATGGATTGTTTAACTGGTACGAGTGACACATTGCGATAGCTACCGCATCAGAAGCATCAGTTGTCTTTGCGTTGATTTGAACATTCAGAGTCTTTTGAACCATCAGAGCTACTTGCTCTTTTGTCGCTGAACCATTGCCTGTAACGGCTATTTTTATTTTTTTGGGTGCATACTCATAGACTGGGACATCTCTAAGAAAAGCAGCTGAGATAGCAGCACCCTGAGCTCTTCCTAACTTAAGCATAACTTGAGGATTCTTCCCATAAAACGGAGCCTCTATCGCGAAATCATTAGGTTTATACTTATCTATAAGCTGACCGACTTCTGTAAGTATAATATTAAGCTTAGAAAAGTGATCACCTGCTTTTCTGATATCGATTATGCCCATATCAACCAGATGAATCTTCTTTCCATCTATAAGAATAACCCCGAAACCAAGTATGTTGGTTCCAGGGTCTATTCCTATTATTATCCTTTGATTATTTCTCATCTATTAAATCAAAGCCTGTATACTTTCTCAGTACCTCTGGAACCACGATTCCATCTTCAGTTTGGTAGTTCTCCATAAGAGCTGCCATAATACGAGGTAATGCTAGTGAACTTCCATTTAGAGTATGAACTAACTGCATCTTTCCATTCTCGTCTTTATACCTAAGCTTTAGGCGATTTGATTGATAATTTTCAAAATTTGAGACGGAACTTACTTCTAGCCACATATTCTGAGCAGCTGAGTAAACTTCAAAATCATAAGTCAGAGCCGAGGTAAAGCTCATATCACCACCACATAATCTTAGGATTCTATAAGGTAAGCCTAATGAAATTATAAGCTTTTCAACGTGAGCTACCATTTCATCAAGTGCTTGATAAGAAGAAGACATATCTGTTAGCTGAACTATTTCAACTTTATCAAACTGGTGTAGTCGATTTAATCCTCTTACATCTTTTCCATAAGAGCCTGCTTCCCTTCTAAAGCAAGGAGTATAAGCAGTAACTTTAATAGGAAAATCACTTTCAGAAACGATTAGATCTCTAAAGATATTAGTTACAGGAACTTCAGCAGTAGGAATAAGATAGAAGTTATCTAACTGTGCGTGATACATTTGATCACCCTTATCAGGTAACTGCCCTGTTGCTATAGCAGATGCTTCATTCACCATTAGTGGTGGGATAACTTCAGAATAACCTGCCTGAGTATTAAAATCTAGGAAATAAGTTTGTAAAGCTCTAAGGAATTTAGCGAACTTTCTTTTATACACAGGAAAACCAGCACCTGTTAACTTTACTCCTAAATCAAAGTCGATTAGATCATATTTTTTTGCTAGTTCCCAATGAGGCAAAGCGTTTTCAGCTAGCTCTGGTAACTCACCTGCTTGTTTTATAGTAAGATTATCTTCTGCTGATTTTCCACTTGGAACTAACTCCGATGGAAGGTTGGGAAGTAAGTAAAGAAGTTCATTTTGTTCATCAGAACACTTTACCATTAAAGCATCTAATTCTTTTGACCTCTCTTTAAACTCTGCTACCTTCGACTTAGCTTCTTCAGCTTCTTCCTTTCTGCCATCTTTCATTAGGCCTCCGATTAGCTTTGATAATTTATTTTGTTCTGCTAAAAGTGAATCTAATTCAGTTTGATATTTTCTTCTGTCCTTATCACACTCTAATATTTTTGATACGATATCTTCTGCATCAAAATTCTTTACTTTTAGTAATGATATTACCTTCTGGGTTTCTTCTCTTAAGAGTTTAAGACTTAACATATTTTCATTTATTTATTAAGCAGCAAAAATAATAAAAAAACACTCAATAATGAGTGTTTAATATTAACTTTTTATGACAGATACATAATTTTTCTCTATTACGGGAGTAATCTTTCGAGGTGACCCTCTAGAGTTTCTGCATCGAACTCCACATCAACGATCCTACCATCTTTATCCACCAGAATAACCTTACCTCCACCATTGCCAGCACCATATATCGCCCATAGATTTGACCTGTCATTGAGCTCTACAAGGTTTATCCACGGGAACTTATGCTTTTCAATAGCCTCCTCCATAGCTTTAGTATTATCTAGTTCTCTAGCTACTCCTATTATAGTAAATCCTTTGTCCTTATACTTTTCCCACACAGGAATAAATGATTTTGAAGTACGAATACAAGGTCCACACCAGGATGCCCATAAATCTATAACAGCTACTTTACCCTTAATCTCCTCAGAAAGAGTGAGCATATTTCCTTCAAGGTCAGGTGCACTAAAATCAGGATATGGATTACCTTCTTTAATTTTTAAAGCAGCAATATCTCGCATTAGCTCTATCTTCATAGGGTTTTTATTAAATCCATCGCTAAATTTTTCATTAAAAACCTTAAGGTGCTCATCTATCGATTTATCTTGTTGTACTAAAGTACGAACATCAGAGCGAAGAATAGCCAGAGCTGCAGGATCTGCTTCCTCCATTTGGATTTGATTAAGCACCCAAGTGTTTTGTAAATTATAAACAGAATCTATTTTTTTCTTAATAGACATTATCTTCGCTGAATATAGACGTCCTTGCTGCTCTAACTCTCTTTGTTCTTTGTAAGCAAGTCGAATTTGATCGTCACTACGTGCTTCATTAATTCTATTGTAATTCTCTAAACCCTCTTTCGAAAAAAATAGCTCAGGAAAACTTACCATTTCATTATGCTCTTCAATAAACTCACTTGCGCTAAATAATTTTCTAGGTTCATTCTTTAAGTAGTTGTATCTTTTATT
>CAYJFD010000008.1:51326-66400 GCA_964369605.1 uncultured Muribaculaceae bacterium
CGCGCGGGGCCGGCGGGCCGGCGGGGGCGCGGGGCGGGAGTTCCCCTCCTGTGACAGTATTTTTATCACTATTTTCACTAGGGTATACTTCCACATTTACAAGTCCATCCTCTAGCATAAAATCAATAGGAAGCCAAGAACTATTTTTATACTCTTCCTCAAAAGTAATTGAAAATAGCCTGCTATGCTCAAACCTGATAGTGTCAGAGAAGGTTCCATCTTTAGAAATCTCAATAATATTATACTCATTTGACACTCTAAAGTCAGTATACTCAGGAGCTATATAAACTACTTTAGAATCAGGTCGGTCAATAACCCTACCATTAATAATACAAACTTTAGAGCCTGTAGAATTTAAGCCTTTCTCTGGCCTAGAATTAGTGTTACAAGAAGACAATAAAAGGCCTACTGTAATACTTAAAAATAAGAATTTTTTCATCTATAAATATAAGTTGTAAACACCCACCTTATTATTTGGGCATCTGATTAATATCTGTTAGCTTTGCTATCAGATTTACGAATAAATTATCTTAGCTTATTATCGTGCCTTACCTACCGAATACGATGCTCATATCGACACCGAAGCCTCTATTAAAAATAGCTTCATCTGCTGTATTGGATTGATTTATAAAACCAGTTTCATAGTATACGCCAAAGTCGAAAGAGCCCATCTCTATTTTTAATGAGTACTTAGCACCTATATCCCAAGGCTTTAGATTCATACCCTTATATTGGCTTAGGGCATACTGAGCATAAGGAGTAACGAAAAGTTTGATTGGCTGTCTGCCAACAAAGTTATGATTCGTGATATCAAATCCGACACCTAGAGGTAATCTTATGTTGTGATTTTTAATACTATGAGTTGAGTTGCCTCCTCCGGATGAGTTAAATGAAATACCAGTATGAAATATAAATCTATTGACGTGGCGTTCAGCACTCAGCTCTACATTATACCCTGCTTTGATCTTTGCATAATCGCCGCTCATATAAGAAAATTTAGGGCCAAAAGTTAAGCCAACTTTCCATTTTCCATAGTATAATCTGTATAATATTTTATCAAAACCATTAAGCGCCGATGTATCATTCGTTGTCGAAACTATCGTTTCAGTTTCTCCTACTAGAAAGTCACTACTGATTAAACTTTCTGATAATTGTTTAGAAGGCTCGACGCTAGACTCATTTAATTGAGTTATAAATTCTTTAGGTTTAGTAGGAGATCCTTCGAGATGTTTCTGTGTATATCCCAGAGAATCAACAACAAAAAACTGAGGAACGCCTGTCACATTATAAGCTTGCACTAGGGATTGATTACTAGGTTCGTCTATATCCACAGTTATTAAAATGTACTTATCATCAATATGATTCGCTACTTCTTCATCAGGGAGTATAATTTTCTTGAAGTAAGCACAAGGTCCACACCAAGATGCCGTGAAGAAGAGTAATAATTCTTTATTTTCAGCTTCAGCCTTTTTTAGAGCTTCAGAAAGAGAACCTTCAAAAGGGTTAGTTGCATGAGCGACGGAAGAAATAAGAAAGAATAGAGTGAGGAGGCAAATTTTCATAGGGTTAAGGGTTAAAGGGTTAAGGGTAAAAGGTTTATTTTTTTAAGTTAAATAAATATTTAGCAAAGATAAATAAATAAATAAATATCCAACAAAAATAAATAAATAAATGCATCCCAGCCACTACAAACAAGCCGACAAAAGCACTACTATCCTTCCTAAGGAAGATATTGCGCCAGCCCAAGTCAACCTTCCGTAATAGATGCGAATGCGGAGAGCGCCAAAGATTAAAATAAAACAATGAATATATGCCGAGCTATGGCACATTGCAAGTATAATTTTGCGGCAGTGAAGTGCCACGTATATGGAAAACTTTTATTAACTTTGCCGAAACAAAAACATTTGTAGATGGAATAAAAACAAAGAAATAAAAGACATATAGAAAAGATTTAAGCTTTGAACTTTATCTCTTAAACCGACCAAGTAAAAGATGTACGGCAGGTAGCAATACCAATCGTTCGATGAAGTACCACAGGGCAAGAAGTTTGATCTCACGTATTCAAGCGTGGGCTTCACTTTTTGTGGTACAGGTATCCTTGGTCGGACCTTAGAGATGAAAAGTTGTGAGTTCCACGCTTTTCTTATGCCCATATCCGACCATATAGGGCGTAGCCGAAAACCCTCAGCAAAGAGTAGGCAAAATTAAAATTATAGTATTATGGCAAATTTTTATTGCGAGTATTGCGGACAAAAATTTCCGTCAGTATCAAGTTTAACAGCATCGTCTTGCTCACGCCATCCTAATGGGTGCAACAAAGGCAAGCACAAACTCTACGAGGGTAGCGAAAAAAGCAAGTACACTTGTAAGTACTGTGGGCAATCGTTTTCTTCAATCTCATCGATGACAGCATCGTCTTGCTCACGTCATCCGAATGGATGCAACAAAGGCAAGCACGCCCCCGCTCTTTAATTATTACTCAAAGTCGGGACTCGTTTCGGGTACCGACTTTGACTTTTTTCACTAGCTTTGCACTATGAATGATTTTGTAGCAATAGATTTTGAAACCGCTAATCATCACCGTACCAGCGTATGCAGCGTCGGTGTAGTCGTAGTACGTAATGGGCATATAGTTGATAAGTTTTATCGACTAATAAAACCATACCCTAATTATTATTGCAGTTGGGCAACTGAATGTCACGGCTTATCGACTCGCGACACGGCAGATGCAGCAGACTTTGATGAAGTTTGGGCAGAGATAGCTCCTAAAATTGGGGAGTTGCAGCTAATTGCCCACAATAAAGGTTTTGATGAAGGGTGTTTAAAGGCGTGCCACGAGCACTACAGCATTAACTACCGCTATTCCCCATTTATATGTACTCTTCAAGGAGCAAAAAGGGCTTTTAGTGAGCTCCCAAACCATCAACTACACACAGTCTCAGCGCACTGTGGCTACGAATTAGATAATCACCACCACGCCCTTGCCGACGCTGAGGCTTGCGCTGTGATTGCAATGCAAATATTTTAAAATCATATATATGAGTAAACCATTAATGAGTTTATCTCAATATCTTTCCAAAGGAAAGGTGTTTGAGATTCCTGATTACCAAAGAGGTTATGTATGGGGTAAATCAAAGAGAGACGCCAAAGATAAAAAGCGAGAAATTAAAGATTCGGTCACCTTCTTTATGGATTCTCTTGTCAATGGGTGTCGAGCTAATAGTGATCTTTTTTTGCAAGGAGTGACTGTCTCAGAGCAAGATGATAAAATAATCGTGGTTGATGGTCAGCAACGAACGACAATGCTATATCTTATTATGGCATACTTAGGTAGAGCAAATAACTTCTCTATAAGCTACACTGTGCGCGAAGAATCAGATCTATTCCTCAAAAAGCTGAAGTCATTATCTCAATCTGAGATTATGAAACTATGTACGGAAGATGAAAATGAAGATTATCAGGATGTATATTACTTCAAAAAGTCTATTAGAATTATTTCTAATTACCTTTGTAATGAAGTTGACGATATCTCGGCATTTTACAGATATATAAACACAAGAGTGAAATTTTTATATATAAACATCTCGGAATCTGATGCTATTTCAGTATTTACAATGATGAATGGCAATAAAGCCACGATGCAGTCAGCGGAGATTGTTAAAGCAGATTTATTAAGACTGGTGTCGCAAAAGCGAACCTCGGTTGAAGACAATGAAGCTTCTCGTTGGGATACAAATATGGTGCGCAGTAAATATGCTCGTGAATGGGATAAATGGCTTAGGTGGTGGATGCGAGACGATGTTCAAGAGTTCTACAATACCAAAAGTGTTATGGGTCGATTGCTGGATGCATTCTCAAAGAAAGACAATATTGCCTATGCTGAGTTTAAGGCGATGTTCTTCAAAGATGGCAATGATATTGTAAAGTCTGCGAAAGATATATTTGCTAAGCTTAGAGTTATTCAGAAAAGATTTGAAGATGCCTTCTTGGTAATAGAGCTGCGTAATAAAATAGGTGCGATATTGAAGATTCAAAATTACTCTACAGCATTTATTCGAACCTATTTTAATGGAGAATTGACTTGCGATATAGACAAATATCTCAAGTTGACATATCTTGGAATGAATCACACGAATATATTAACGAATGATAATCAAGAACTTATTAATGATGCGTATAAGCTTAATTTAACAGTCCTAGAGGACAACTATCTTTATACGGACAATGATTTAGAACCTGCATTTAGGCAGCTACTGCGTCTTAATATTGAAGCTGCTACGGCTTTAGAACAGAGATTTGAATTTAATATATGGAATAATCGTTCATTAGAACATATACACGCTAAATCAAAAGCAGAAATTTTAGGGGAATTCAATCAAGATGGAGGTGTTCACTGTATTGGTAATTTAGTCCTGTTGTATAAAAATGATAATTCATCATTCAACGCCTCTGGGTTTGATGATAAGAAAGATATCTATTTCAATTTAGAAAAACGCAAAGGATTTATGAGCAGGAATCTACTTCACACTATCTCTATTTTTGCTAAGCGAGAGTGGGGGCAAAGTGAGATATGCAATAATAAAATAGCGTTTATCAAGGAATTCAAGACGTATTATAGTTCAATCGTAACATCTGACAACAATGAATAAATTATTAGAAACTGCACAATCATATACATTTTCTCAAATATTTTCAGGTAATCACACGAAGATAGTAATACCAGATCTACAACGTGACTACTGCTGGGGAGGAAAAAATAATCTTGTCGTAGACTTTGTAACGAACCTTATCGAGAATGGGTACAAAAAAGATAAGGCAAAGTTGCCTTTAGGTTTGCTATATGGCTACGAAGAACCATCACTACACATCCAACTATGTGATGGGCAGCAACGAATTACGACCTTATTCCTTTTAATAGGATCACTCAATAAGCATTGCAACAACCAGTTTCAAAAGTTGTTGATTTCGGATTTTGAGTATAATGAAGATGATAAAGAGCCATACTTACAGTACTCAATTAGAGAAAATTCGCTATATTTTTTAAGTGATTTGGTCTGTAATTTCTTTTTGGAAAATAATTGTTCGATAGATAATATTGTATCTCAAAGTTGGTATTTTAACGAGTATAATGCAGACCCTAGCATTCGAAGTATGTTGACTGCGCTCAAAGAGATTGAAAGTGTAATATCAAAATATACAGAGATTGACAAAACTTCTTTGGTTGAGTATATAACTAACGATTTGTCTTTTATTTATTATGATATGGGTAGTAGAGCCTCAGGTGAAGAGACTTTTGTAATTATTAACACTACAGGTGAACCACTCTCAGCAACAGAGAATCTAAAACCGAAGTATGTCACAAAATATCCAAATGCAATACAACAATGGGAGAGTTGGGAGAATTGGTTTTGGAAGAATCGAGATAAAAATCAGAATGATACTGCTGATAGTGGTTTGTTGGAGTTCTTTCGATGGATAATAATGTTGGAGTGCAAAGACCAGAAGTCTATCAAAGAGACGCAAGCGTTATTGGTAGAGCAAGAAAAAATCAGAAGATTCGATTTTGATATGGTACTAAGCATTGCGCCTGAGGTTATTGATGATTACTTAGAAGTAGTTAAAAATGTATTCAGTACAATATTACCAAACAATAAAACTTGGTTATCTCCTGATGGTATTAATAGCCAAATAGTATGGTTTAGGGTTTTGCCTATCATAGCTTATATCAAAGCGTTCCCCGAAGCAACATATCGTGAGATAATAAGAGTGAAGCATCTGTTTAAGAATCTTTCTCAAATATCTAATGTGACTAAGGATGTAGGTGAGTTGGTATCAGAAGCTGTTGATATTATCCGAGGTCTGGACTCAAAGGATATTGCTCAGATAGCTAATAAAGATGTCTCTAAGCGAATTCTATCTGATGAAGAGAAAATAAAGTTTGAAATATTTATGAGTGTAGATAATAGAGAAGAGGTTGAGGACGCATTCTGGCATATCCAATATGAAACAGATAGGAAGTGTGATGGTAAAATTTGGAAAGGTGAAATTATGCCAATAATTAAGTGGAGTGAAGTAGATGGAATATTTAATTTTGAGAAATTTATCATCTACAACAAAATCTTCTTTAAGGTGTTTGCAGAGGAGTGTGAATCTGAAATTGATATCGTTAGAAGAGCGTTGTTAACTCGTGGGCTGAAAGACTATCCTCGACATTTTAGTAGTAAGACAAATAAATCATTTGGGTGGGAATTCGCAGATTGGAAAACACTGATTTTTGAGAATCAAGGTCAATTTGGAGAGTTCTTCTCAGAACTTATTTCTAAAGGAGATATAAATAAAGGGTTAAATGAAATGATAGGTTGTTATGATGAGAATAATAATTGGGCAGAGTTTGTTCACATCCCAGAACTTATGGATTTTTGCAATAAAAAAAACATACAATGGTGGGGTGAAAACCAAGGTTGGATTCTTGTCAAAAGTAGTTATACGAGTGGTGAGCATACAAATGTAGAGATATATAAGTATCACTTAGAATTGAATAGTAAAATTAAAAATCAAGATTGGGAATCTTGGTTATGGGGATATCAAGGAGGAGTTGCTGTTGTTGAGAATAAGAGTCTAAATATTGTAATCGATGTGAAGTGTACGTTAGCTAAGGGTGATAACGCTCCACTATTTATAATTGAGCTATTCAAGAGAGATATTGCATTTGAAATAGTTGAATCTGAATTAAATTCAATTTCAATAAAATTTGGTTTTGGTTTTAATGGTGAGAGATATATCTCTGAAGCAATGACAAAGACACAATGTACTGATTTAATCAAGCAGCTTGTTGGTGCATTTTACTAAAAACAAATTAGCTATGCTTTAGTTTGGCATATTCTATCAATACCTTTGTGCTATAATTTAACACAAGGTAGTGATGGAAAATTTAGAAAAAAACAACTGCACAGAGGTGCAGAAGTCCAAGCAATACAGAAAAAAGGTAGAAGTATCGAAGTTTACACTTATTGAGCTTATTGAGATGGTGGTTAATATCTCTAAGAATTGTAAGTTCGAGGATAAAGCAATAAAAGAGTGTCATTCTTACACTGCATCATTGGCGCAAAAACTGTCAATGAGTGAAATAGAGGCAATATTCTTGGCTGTCTTTGTTAATAATGCTCACGATAGTTCTATTAGATACCAAGATCTCGCACGCCATTTTGATACAACAAATATCAAAATAATGTGCTATGCGTCATCACTTGATGGACTTATCACAAAGGGGTATATAAGATGCTGTAGATCAAAAGATGATATTAGCTACTCAATTCCTCAAGCAGTTATTAATTCGTTAGCGCAAAACACGCCGTACGTAGCACCTTCAACTTCTGGACTTGATGCATTTGAACTATTCGAGAGGTTTAACGATCTATTTGAGTTGTGTAAAGATGATGAAATTTCAACAAAGGAGCTACGAGAAAGGGTTGAGCATTTTATGGAAGATAATAAAGAGTTAGAGTTTGTAAAGAGAGTTAATCGCCTTGGTTTAGATAATTTCGCATATTATAGTTCGTTAATATTCATCTATTTTTGCCATCTTCTAATAAATGACGGTGATGATAATATTGGACTACACGACATTGAGAAGGTAATTGATGAGAAAAGGGCGTTTACAAGGATTAAACGCCTGATAAAGGATTCCAAACATCCTTTGCAAGATATGAAACTAATTGAAGAGAAACGGAGCGATGGGATATTTTCTCGTGTTTCGTATTGCCTTAGCCGTAAAGTGAAAGAGGAGGTATTGTCTGATTTTGAACTTGATTTGGAACAGTCTGCAGTACAAACCAAAAATATAATCACGTGTGATTCAATAATACGAAAAGAGTTATTCTACAATGAAACGGAGGGAGGGCAAATATCACAACTTAGCTCCTTGCTTGAGGATAAAAATTTTCTAAATGTGCAAACTCGTCTTACAGAGCAGGGTATGCGCAAGGGTTTCGCAGCTCTCTTCTATGGCTCTCCCGGCACAGGCAAAACTGAAAGCGTTTATCAAATAGCACGAGCTACTGGACGAGATATTATGGAGGTGAACGTGTCTCAGATTAAGAGTATGTGGGTGGGCGAGAGCGAGAAGAATATCAAGGCGACCTTTGATAATTATCGAAAAGCAGTTGAAACGAGTATACTTTGCCCAATCCTTCTTTTCAACGAGGCTGATGCCGTGCTTGGAGTGCGCCAAGAGGAGGCTGCAAAGGCGGTGGATAAGATGGAGAACTCTATTCAGAACATAATCCTGCAAGAGATGGAGAATTTAGATGGAATTATGATTGCAACTACCAATCTTAGAAAGAACCTTGATAAGGCATTTGAGCGACGATTCTTGTATAAAATAGAGTTCTCTAAACCTAATATCGAGGCAAAACAATCTATTTGGCGCACAATGTTACCATCGCTAAGCGAGAGTGAAGCTGCACTTCTTGCTCAGCAGTATGATTTTAGTGGCGGACAGATAGAAAATATCGTTCGTATACAGACTGTTGAGCTTATTATAAGCGGTATCAAACCCTCTTTTGAGACAATAAATAGCTATTGTCAAAGTGAAATCCTAGATAAACGCGAGCAGCGTAGGCGTATTGGGTTTTAAATTGCAGACATATCTATGCTTGAATTTGGCATAAATAATCACTAGCTTTGTGGAAAATATGTAATTATGGCAAACAGAAAATCAAATAAAGAGACACACGCCCTGCTATTCAACCGCTATATATGGCTTGTAGATACAATATACAGTCGTAGACGAATAACTTTTGAGGAGATCTGCGAAAGGTGGCAACGTTCATCACTCAATACTTCTGGTGACGAGTTGCCACTTCGTACTTTTCATAACCATCGCAAGGCTATCGAGCAGATGTTCGACATCAATATAGAGTGCGACAAACGCGCTGGTTACCTCTACTACATCGAGAACTCGGAGGATATGGAGAATGGCGGAGTGCGACAATGGCTTGTCAATACCTTTGCTGTTAATAACCTCATAAACGAGAGCCATAAACTCAAAAATCGTATCTTGTTTGAGGAAATTCCAAGCGGACAACGTTATCTCACGCAGATTATCGAGGCTATGCGTGACGGAGTGGTGCTTGAAATGAGCTACCAGAGTTTTTGGAGGGATAGTGCATCAACATTTCTTGTTGAGCCATATTGCGTAAAGGTATTTCGCCAAAGATGGTATGTTGTGGGGCGTAGCGTCTATAATAACTCACTGCGCATCTATGCGCTCGATAGAGTACAACAATTAGTAAACAGCAGTGAGCATTTTTCTATCTCTGAAGATTTTAACGCAGAGGAGTACTTTAAAGACTCTTTTGGAATTATAGCAGATGATAATTACAGTGCTGAGTTCGTTAAGATTAAAGTGTATGGGCAGAAGGCTATGTATCTGAGATCGCTACCACTACATCATACTCAGATCGAAGATGAGACCTGCGATGACTATTCAATTTTCAACTACAATATTAAACCAACTTACGATTTTCGCCAAGAGATCTTATCTCATGGTGCTGAAATAGAAGTATTGAGTCCTAAGTGGTTCAGAGAAGAAGTTGCTAATATTATTAAAGAGCAAGGAAAAATATATCATTCAATATAAATCATGAATAATAAAATTACGGTAAAAGAGCTCGATGACATTGAGCAAATAATAGGTTTTATCTGGAAAGATTCTAATATGAAAGATATGGAAGTATTTTCCCCTTTCTCATTTGATATGGGAGATGTATATCATCATTTCGGGAATAATATAAAGGAAATAATGCATATAACTTTTACAAGTCGTACTGAGTCTATGATGGAATTAAATAATAATATAATTGAAACGCTAGAATCTATGACGTGGAAGAGGGCTCTGCTATACATTAGCTTTCCTTTTAAAGATTCATCGTATTCTACATTCTATAAAGGATACGCTAGCACCTATAATGCAGTAAGAGCAAATTATTCTAATTTGTTATTCATCCCAGTAGTTAACATAAAAGACGATTTTCCACTAGCACAACTATTCCTTGTGAATAATTAAAAACGAGGCCCCTCTGTAAAACCCTGAGAACTAAGCACATACAAAAAGACCATCGAAAAATAAGCATGGTATTTCTGTATGTTGCTAAAAATCAGGGTATTGCGAAAGGGCCTATGTATGCAAATAAAAAAAGCAGCACCGAAGTACTGCTCTTTTTATTCATTAATTATCTTTTAATTTTGCTTACTCGTTAAATGGTAATACAGAAACGTAAGATTTGTTGTCTGCTTTCTTTCTGAAAGTTACTACTCCAGAGATTAAAGCATATAGTGTATGGTCACGACCAATACCTACATTAAGACCTGGGTTATGCACTGTACCTCTTTGACGTACAAGAATGCTACCTGCTTTTGCTGTCTGACCACCGAAAAGTTTAACACCTAATCGTTTACTATGTGATTCACGACCGTTCTTTGAACTACCGACACCTTTTTTATGAGCCATAATCTAAATCTCCTCTAATAATTAAGCGATTTCTTCAATAAGAATCTGGGTTAAACATTGACGATGTCCGTTAAGTTTTTGATAGCCTTTACGACGTTTCTTTTTGAAAACAATAACTTTGTCGCCTTTTAAATGGTCAAGGATCTTAGCCTTAACACTTGCTCCCTCTACGTATGGAGCTCCTACTTTTACATCACCGTTGTTATCAACTAGTAATACTGTGTTGAAGTCTAGAGAAGTTCCTACTTCACCTTCTAAACGGTGAACGAAGACTCTTCTTCCTGCTTCTACTTTAAATTGCTGTCCTGCAATATCTACAATTGCGTACATATAATAATTTTTTAAAAATTATGACTGTAAGCGGTTACTTCATAGTTAAGTAACTCTTAATCAATAGCTTAACAATCTTCTACTTTGTTTTGGACTGCAAAAATAGTATATACTACCTTTAAATCCAAATTTTATTAATATTTTTTATCCGCAATGATAGTAATCCTCAACTAAATCAAGCATCCTATCTGGATTAGCCTTTACCTCTTCTCTGATATTTTTATCATCATAAGAATTTAATTTAGCTATTACTCCATCTATTAATGCCTTAGAGAATATTCCACCTTCTTCGTATAAAGCTCTATTTGCTTCTAAATCGATAGCCGATTCATAGCAAGAAGTCGGAAGCTGATTTAATGCAGCCATCTTATCCTTATTCTCGTGTCTATGGATATTGATTGCCACGTATGATTCTTTTGCTACATCTAGCGCCTCTTCTACAGGCATCTCTAAACCTATCCTTGCAGCAACAGTTAAAGCAGCTAAACTTAGATAGATATCTGCTGATCCATCTGGAGACCTCATCTCTACTGTCTGTTTATCAGGTAATACATAAGTTTCATCCTTCTCTAAAGGATTTACCATCGCTGACATATTTACATCACCTCTCCACCCTAGTGGAACTCGAACTAGTACCGAACGATTACTATCACCCCAACAAACTGTAGTAGGTGCCTCCTGGTGAGGAACTAATCTAAAATATGAAGTAGGATTAGTATTTCCAAAAGCTGTAATAGAGCTAGCACATCTGATATAACCAGCTATAGCTCTTCTTGCAACTGATGATAATACTCCATCCTCTAACATTAGACTCTTCTCCCCGTCCATTATTCTTGTATGGAAATGCAAACCACTTCCTGCTCTTCCCTCTGTAATCTTAGGTGCAAAAGTTATATCTAGGCCTAATCTATAAGCCAAAGTTCTTAATATCCACTTCGCTAATAATAGTTGATCTGCCGCTGCCTGAACATCAGTTACCTGAAACTCTATTTCATTTTGCTCATAAACTCTCGAGTCAAGCACAAAGTTGCCCACTTCTGAGTGCGCATACTTTATTTCACCACCGCACTGTGCGATTAATAACATAGCCTCATATCTAAACTGCTCAAACTTGCAGTAAGGAGCTGATTCGTGATATCCTTTCTGATCCTTTGCCTCAAATAAGTCTTCTTGGTCTCCGATTACATAGAACTCCAATTCGCCCATTGCCTGAAAGGTATAGCCTGTAGCTGCCTTAAATGCCTCGTCTGCCTTACGCAAAGTGTATTCAGGTGATAATTCTAAAGGTTGGCCATCCTTATTAAAATAAGAGCAAATGAAACCAACTGTAGGTACTGAAGAAAATGGATCTTGGTACATAGAAGAGTATTTAGGCACGATATATAAATCGCTTGCTCCTGCTTCTATGAATGGGAATAAACTTGATCCGTCTACCCTTTCGCCATAAGTTAAGATATTGAATAAATATGACTCACTACTAACTGGAAGATTCAAGGTTTTCAACCTTCCGTCATTAGCTACATATCTGAAATTCACCATTTGAATTTCATTTTCAATAATATAGTTTATTACATCTGACTTACGATATTCAGATGACTTCTTTCCAATAAAGTTTTCTATTGGATTAAGAGATATTTTATTATTCATCATTATTAAATTTTAATGCGATGCAAAAATATAATAATTTAGAAACTTTAACAATATAGTAGAAAATTTCTCTTAAGAATTATTCTTCTGTCTTTTTTGGAACCTATCAACAAGTAGTGCTATCGCACCATCTCCTGTCACATTAGTAGCTGTACCAAAACTATCCATAGCTATATATAAAGCTATCATCAGACCAATAGCCTGTTCATTAAATCCAAGCATTGATTCCAAGACCCCAAGAGAAGCCATAATCGCACCACCAGGGACTCCAGGAGCTGCTATCATCACTATCGCTAGCATCGCGATAAAACCTCCCATCATCGGAAAATCTATCACTATTCCCATCTGAGACGCTATTACTAGAGCACACGCAACTATTTTCATAGTGCTACCAGAAAGATGTATCGTTGCACAAATAGGCACGACAAAGGCAGCAACAGAAGGGTCTACCCCATTTTTTATAGTCTGCGACAATGTCACAGGAATAGTAGCTGCCGAAGATTGCGTTCCAAGAGCAGTGAAGTACGCTCCAAGCATTCTTTTTAACAATACTAAAGGATTCTTCTTTGTCACTAAGCCTGCTACTGTAAACTGCAATACTAGCAAAACAACCGTCAATACGAATATTACTAGAATCAGCCTAAAGAATACTGACATCATTCCTGAAATTTGACCAGAGATGGTCATATTCATAAAAATACCAAAGATAAAAAGAGGCAGTAATGGTATTATAACCTTCTCTATTATACCTACAATTATTTGCTTAAATTCTATAAAGACCCCTCTTAAACCATCCCCTTTTATTCCTGTAATACCTATCCCTAATACAAAGGCAAGAACTAAAGCTGTCATAACCCCAAATACTGGGTTCAGAGCTATTTTAAAATATGGCTCCAACACATTTGAGGACTGCTCAGTTAATAACTGGGTAGTTCCAGAAAGCCAAGGAAGGAAGAAGGAAATAGCCCCATAAGACATAAAACCCGAAAAAAGAGTAAAAGTATATGCTAGCACTATGGTAACTACCAATAGTTTCTTAGCTGAAGATCCTATTTCAAAGATACCAGGGACTATTAACCCTAATATTATTAAAGGTATAATAAAGCCTAAAAAGTCGCTAAACAACACATTAAATGTAATAAAGACGCGTGCTAGAAAATCTGGCAAAATATACGCTGATCCTATTCCTAATATTACAGCTAAAATAACCTTTGTAAGGAGATTTAATTTAAGTTTCATCATAATTTATTTTAAAAAGGATATCCGATAGAAAACTGGAAAGCAGAACCTCCTGGACGTAACCACGTTGTAACGTTCTGCCACTGACCATCCTGTGGTTCATATAACTTTATTCCCCAATCAAAACGTATAACTACAAAATCAACATCCAATCTGATACCTATCCCTGTGTTAAACGCCATAGTTTTTAAGAAATTTTTATTAAAATAGCCTAGACTACTAGATTCTGAAGAACTAGTCCTTATAATTCTTCTATCTAGCTGCCACACATTTCCTGCATCAAAAAATACAGCACCATTCAAAAACCAAAATAAAGGAAATCTATATTCTAAGTTCATTTCTAATCGTATATCTCCCGTCTGATTAGGAATAGAGAATGTCTCATCTAGTGGAGCAGCTCCTGGCCCTACACCCCTAGCTTGCCAGCCCCTTAAACTATTAGCTCCTCCTGCCCAGAATAACCTTTCGAAAGGCATAGTTCCGGAATTACCATAAGCATATCCATAGCCTCCAACAAATCTTGTAGCCAAGGCACTTGCATTATCCCTTCCAAACTTGAATGTCTTTGTAAGCGTTAACTCTGCACGAACATACTGAGAGAAAGGAATACCAGAGATAGTACCATAACCATCAGAATTTAATGGCATATACTTTTTGAATGCACTCAACAAATTACCTGCGATATCCAAAGATAACTTTGCTTTAAAGTTCGTTTTTCTAGGATTCTGTGAAGGATCTGAGTAATATGATATAGTTGTAGATCCTCCCACATCAAAGTGATCTTTGTATGTATCTTGCACAAATGGATCCTTAAGACTTTCTATAAAGTCAGGACTCTCATTAGACATATTAATTAGATTAAAATTAATAGGGTAAATCTGATAATACCAATGCTTATTTGCAGTACTCCAAGTGTATCCGAAATTAAGACTAATCATATTTCTCATAAATTCAGGTCTTCCTAAGAAGTTATAGGCAAATACTATCTCTGTCCTAGGTGATTCTTTTTTGAAACTTCTACCTGGGAGTAAGAGAAATGTAGGAAGACTTATACCCGTACTAGCTCCGAACTCATTAGCTCCAACTGTTGAATTTTGGATAGCTTTTTGAAAGTTTCCCATTAAAGACACATTCAACCATTCACCTCCCCTAAATATATTTCGATTATAATATGAAAGTGCTGGAGAAATACCAAGTA
Source organism: uncultured Muribaculaceae bacterium (assembly GCA_964369605.1). Classification (GTDB taxonomy): domain Bacteria; phylum Bacteroidota; class Bacteroidia; order Bacteroidales; family UBA932; genus CAYJFD01. The sequence continues at coordinate 66,251 of CAYJFD010000008.1, forward strand.
AACCCGTAGAGTTTGTCGATAATTCAAAATCTACTTTATACCCATTAGTCTTTGAAGGGAGCAGACGTATATAACAATCCACAACAGAACTATCTGACTGCCTCATTTCTACATTTACACTATTATATATATTTAGATTTGTAAATCGTT
>CAYJFD010000009.1:0-11162 GCA_964369605.1 uncultured Muribaculaceae bacterium
TGATATGCTATTCATTTTTAGTCGCTCGTTTTCGTTGTTTGTTGTCATTTGAATCGATTAGCTCATCAATGCTCTGGTAGCTTTTTGTTGAAAAAAGCGCATCGAAATCATCCTCTGCACCAAGAGCAATAGAGACCATAATTAGGCTGCGTAAAGAGATCTCTCCTTCACGCTCAAATCTGCGATATGTAGCAAGGGGCATACCTGATTTTGACGCCAAGAACTTCTGCGTCCAATTCCGCTCTAGTCTACGCTCTTTAATTTTCGCCGCAATCGAAGTTAATATTGAATCGGGGGTTTTGTCTAATATAGCTAATATATTGTCGCTTATCATAATTATTATTTTGTAAGTGCTATAATATTACCACTACAAAGATAATGAAATAAATTGAGACTACATTAAATATTACTCCACAATTTATCATAAACTCCTCTTTGCACAATTATCGCAGCTACATCATTTTTCTCACGAAACATTTGGTGTATTCCAAAAGTAATTACTACTTATGGAGTATTGGAACCCAAAAGGCAGAATGAGTAAAAACGTAAAAAATGCGAGGTTGCAAATTCAGTAGTTTTCCTTTTTTTGACTAGCTTATATTATTGATATATAGGTAGTGCCATGGGCACGTATATGACAGCAGTGAACTGCTGGAGGAGCCACACGACTACGAGATTTCGTCTACTTCTTTTATGGACATCTTTGCAGCAGCGGCTATAATTTCTAAAGAAACACCTTGTTTTTTTAGCTCTATGATCATAGCTCGACTTCCTTTCTCAACTCCTTGCTCTATTCCTTGCTCTATTCCTTGCTCTATTCCTTGTTTTATTCCTTCTTCCATTCCTTTCTGGAGTCCTTCATTCCATCCCTCTTCCATAGCTACTTTCTTAGCAAATTCCATTTGGTTTCTTAAATCATTCTCTGTTGTCATAGATTTGATATATTTTTCTTGTTCATTACTTGGTAATGCTGCCACTTGTGCGGTATTTAGGAACCTACTAAAGATTCTATCAGCTAACGCTTGTGGTCTGTCATTAAACCTACTTAAATTCTTCAGCAAATATAACCATTTATCTAATGCCGAACTATTCTCGTTTATTTCTTTATTAAAATTTCCTAACTCTACCATTATAAATCTTAGCTTATTACTTAGTAACTCTTCTCCATAGCGGTCTTTTATATCATAGTAAAACACAGTCTTTTCCCTATCCTCGCCTTGTCGTTTCTTGCTAAAATTTAAAATCCCTACCATTATCACTGGATCTAAGCGATAATCCCAAGTGCCTCGTACAGCCTGAGCCTGTATCGGAAAACTAGAATAGTAAAGCATCCTGTCTGCAAAATACTCCTGATCTCTCTTTTGCATCTCGACGATAAACCTATCACCACTCTTTGTTGTACAAGCCACATCAAAAGTACTTGCTCTTTCTGTTTCTGCTAGTCCCACATATTCTGATTTAGAATATTCTAATGATACTATTTGATCATCTCGCTTATCTAAAATCACATTTAGTAATTCTATTAGGAATTCTTTGTTTGGTTCCGTGCCAAACAAGTTCTTGAACCCCCAATCCGAAAGCGGGTCAATATATCGACCAACCCTCTTTAATAATTCCTCTTTCCTCATAATCCTTATATTTAAATTTCTTCGAAATTAAATAGAAAAAGAATGCAAAAAAGTGATACCCTTTAAGTTTATCTGTTTTTATAATAGAAATATCTAAATATAAATTTTTTACTTTTTTATAAATTTGAGATATGGAATATTATGTGCTAAAGCTTGCTCTAGATATCTTGTATAGCCTTAATCTACATCCTCGAGCCAAAAAAGTTCATTTACATTTTTTTCAAAAATCTTGGATAATTTCAGCGCTAATAGGGTCGACGGTGTATATTTATTTAACTCCATCGCATTTATTGTTTGCCGAGAAACTCCTACTAACTCTGCTAATTGCTGCTGAGTTAATCTCTTTATTGCTCTTTCTACTCTGATATTATTATTCATCTTGTTATTCTTTATTTTGATTCCTAAATTTATACAAATTATACTTAAATATTACGATGAAAGTTATCAAATATAATATTAGATTAACAAACACAAAGTGTAAGTAATCAAATCCATCAAGAAATAAAGCTGCTAGAATATTTAATAGCCCCACAATCCATATCGACAGGAGCAAACATCTAGCCCGAATAGATGCTATACACTCATCTTCGTCCTTCTCAGATGAAAGCGCTAACATCATTAATGATGAAATAATTAAAATTAACAGTATTGTCATATTAGTAGATCGGTATAAAAAATCATTTACTGATTCAATAAAGCTCAAAAAGGCACTAGACTGACTACTATTAAAATCTAGAAGCGCGACAAAACCTAGTACTACAGATGGGATAGCTAAAATAGCTCCAATAACCTTGGTAAACGGGGGAAGTAATAATTTCTTTTTCATTATAATATATTTTTAAATTCCCTACAAATGTAAAGAATTTTTTACAAAAAGAAAAAAATATTTGTCTTTTCATAGTAATACCACATAGAAATTATTAGAAGTATTGTATTATCTTTGCGAATCAAAAATATAGTTTATGTCACCGAAAGCAAAAAGAATAGAGAAGATTACGAACACTGAACAGATGAATACACTTTTCAAGGAACTCTACACAGCTTATATAGAAAAAAGTATGACTCCGGATGAGATGCTTGTAAAGCTGGATAATATTGAGTACTTAAAGTTCACCGACTTTAAGACTTGGATACCGATGCATAGACTGATTATGCTTAAAAGTCATCTTCTGGAAGGAGATCCTGATGCCAAGCATATTTGTCAGAAGCGCGTAGGTGCGGTGGTGAGTAGTCTTACTGACGATCAAATAGAGGCGTTTGATATGATGCTAGAAGGAGAAATCACAGGAGTAGACCTACTTGATTTGGCTAAGGAGACTAATGATAAGGAGTGGGAACGTAGTATATATATAACTATTATTGCTCAGCTAATGACCGTAGTAGAAATGGGCGCATCACGAAAATTTGGATACCCAATAGCTCTTCGCGCGCTCGAAAAGTACATAAGAGACGCCCGACACTGTTGGAGAACATAATTTCTATTTTTTTGCTGTAGTATTATTTGAAAGGCTATCGATTCCGTACGCTTCTGTTTTCCTACAGCTTCCTATAGGCTCTACGCGTATAACGATATCGTACACCTCCGGGATGGCTTCTCGGATCTTTTCTTCCACCTGATTGGCTAGGTTGTGAGCCTCGCGTACGGTTAAGCAATCATCAACTTCGATATCTAGATCTATTGCGTAGCGATTACCTATTAAACGAGAACGCACCTTGTGAGGATTGTGTACTCCCTGAACTTGGGACACAGCTGTAAATATTTTATTATATATATCAACATCTTTTATTCCATCCATAAGTTCTAAGCTTGAATCTTTAAATATTCCAACTGCCGACCTTATAATAAATAAACTTACTAGTAAAGCCGTAATAGAATCAAAAATAGGCATATCAAAGACGAAGGTAAATACCAAACCTAGTAAGACACTAATAGAGGTGATTATATCATTGCGCATATTCACACCGTTAGCTAGAAGCATAGATGAATTTAACTTCTTCCCTGCCCTTGTTTGATGAATAGAAAGAAGTAGTTTAATTAGGATTGAGATAACAGTAACATAGATAGCGATTCTATCTGGGAGTACTTTAACCGTAGGATTAGCCATATCTTTAATCGAGGCGATGAACATCTGAGCTCCTGCATAGAATATTACGAATGACAATATTTTTGTAGCTACTCCCTCAGCCTTATAATAACCATAAACATAACGATCATTCGGAGGCTTATTCATTATGCGGGCTGTAAAATACATAACGATAGAAATAACGACATCTGCTGCAGAGTCTATTCCATCACTTAGCACTGCAATACTTCCACTTATTAGACCTGCAACAATCTTTATTACAGACAAAGCTAGATTACCTATGATACTAAGCAAAGACGCAAAGGCTATTTTATTACTAGTCTGATTCAATTTTATAAATGCTTGTATTTTTCTTTTCTATTCGCCCATTGCTCCCTTGCATACTGCTGCATATCGGCTATATTATCTTTTTCATCAAGTATCTCAAATCCAAATATGGTTTCGATGATATCCTCCATAGTAACGATGCCCACAAAGCTACCATACTCATCAACTATAGCTATGATATGATCTTTGTTTGTTAACATATCCTCCCATATCGAAGTTAATGAATTATTATCACTTGAAACTATTATATCATGTGCTATATCACCAAGACGAAGTGTAAAATCATCATTTGCGAGATGTTCGAACACATTTTGACGCAGAACATAACCTGTAATATTATCCTTATTATCAACACTATAAATAGGAATTCTCGAAAACTGAAGATGTTCTTTATTATCATAAAACTCCTGTAATGTCATATCCTCCGAAGCTGTTGTAACTACTACGCGAGGGGTCAGAACATCTTTTGCCTTTATTGTTTCAAGGCGCATAAAATTCTGATATACTTTATTTTCTCTTGAATTGAATGTTCCCTGCTCAACCCCCATGGTAAGCATAGCTGAGACTTCTTCTCTACTTACAGTTGCCTCCTTCTTATTAGGGGCAATAATTTTTGTTAGTAATTCTGAAATCCATACTAGAGGATAACACACTAAGATCAAAGTTTTTATTACTGGGGCGGAGCCCAATGCCAGAGATCTCCAGTATGATGCGCCTATAGTCTTAGGTATAATTTCGGAGAAAACAAGAATTAAGATTGTCAGAACAGCAGAGATAATTCCAAATGGTACATTGTCAAATACCATTGCCGCTTGCGCTCCTACCCCGGCAGCACCAACTGTATGAGCTATTGTATTAACAGATAATATTGCTGAAAGTGGCTGATCAATGTTTGTCTTTAGTTTACGTAATGTTTTTACATTTTTTGCACCCTCATTCTCTTTCATCGAGATAAATGATGGGGTAACAGATAATAGTACTGCCTCTAAAATGGAACATAGAAATGAGAATCCTAGTGCCAATACCAAATAGATTATTAATAATCCCATTTATTTTATAGTCGTTTTAGTTATTTTTTACTCTGGCAAAGTTAAGTATAAGTATGATTATTTAAATATAAATTAACATAAATTACTTAAATATTATGAATTATGCGACTATATCCTTGATTTACCCTATGTACTTAGAGAATAATATAGAAAACACTCAAAAATATACTCAATTAATTTGGTTTATAAAATAAACTAATTTATATTTGCAGTGAAATAATTAAATTTATTATATATGGAAACAAATAAACAATTAAAAAAGCTGAAGAAAAGTTGGGCATATTATACTGTCATATGTCTGTTTTTATTAATCGTAAACTTTATGGTGTCACCTGCCCATTTTTGGGTGCTCTGGGTCGTACTGGGCTGGGGAGTAGCTATGATTATTCAAACTATTAATTATAAATTCGGAGACGAACAAGAAAAGTAAAATTATGGAAGAAAGAAAATTAAATGAAAAAGAGAGCCTAGAGCTTATCACACAAATGATTAAAAATACTCAAAATAATACTCAGGTGGGTAATGCAAACCAATTCATAGTATCTGGCGTAGCCACGCTAATAACAGCGATAGTAGTCGGCACGCTAATTAGTATAACGAATAATCAGGATTATCAATTCTTTTGGTTTCTTATCCCGATAATAATTATAACTTGGTCACATTTTGCAAAGAAAAAAGAGACTATTACTACACATATTGATAAGATGCTAAGGGCTCTATGGTTTGTAATCGTAGCATTCTGCATATCTATACCTCTCCTAATTACAGCTATAGCTATGTATACACCCATATTAGAGCTGCTATACTTTCAAGATGGCAGGCTATTTTTATTTATTCCTTTTGTAGAGATATTATTTGTTTCTATTGGTATAGCCGTAACAGGAATAATTATAGATTACAAAGCTTTTAAGGTAGCTGGTTTTGTGGGTATGGTGATCTCATTTTTTACACTTTTTGCTCTGCCTTGGATAGTTCCTTACGCTTTTGCTATCTTTGCGATCGCTTGTCTAATTATTCCTGGCATTAAATTTAATCGTCAGTTAAAAAGATCAAAGTTATGTTAAAAGAATTAAATCCACTACTTCATTCAGAGTTGAGACTAGCCATTATGTCTATACTTATAAGTGTAGTTGAAGCGGATTTTTCTTACCTAAAAGAGCAGACTCAAGCTACATCTGGAAATATCAGTGTTCAGCTTGACAAACTTCAAAAAGCAAATTACATAGAGATCAAAAAAGAGTTTGTTGGAAAACGTCCACGCACTACCTGTAGTATTACTGACCATGGAAAAGAAGAATTCAAACAATATGTAGAGAACTTAAAATCTTATTTGCACATTTAATAATTCAAAATCTAATCTAGCTGATATTCGATTAGACTTTCAACTTCTAGATTAGTATCTAATATTAAATCCTCTACTCCGTAGGAAGACGAATATGTTAATGGAGGAGGTGGCCCATACTCACGGTAGGTCACCTCTCCTGTTTTATAATTAAGATGCTGGATTTCATCAGCACTCCTATTTGGATCAAATTTAAAGTGTGGAGTGCTATCAGGTTTTTCGAACTGAGAATCCTTTGTACACATCCTAGCAACACAGAGAAAAACACTAAATATAGTGATCATAGTTACAATGAACTGCCTGAGAAATTTTAGAAATTCTTTATCCATAATCTTTTATTTCAATATACTCTCCCAGCTTTTTATTAATTTCTCCATATTGCATGCTGCATTTGCTGGGCTTGTACTAGGGAGGACATAATATTCAATATGCGATAATCTATTAAAGAAACGTTTATACATCTTCTCTGCTTTTTGTCCATTAAAGACAAGCTTCTTTATGCTGGGGTTTCTATTTAGAAAGTTGTGTAAATCATTTGGTAACTCATCTTTTATTTCACTATCAAGGCTACCTTCCCTTATAGCAGTATGCGCTACATCCCACAGAATAATCTTTCCCTTTTTGATAAGTTTTAGTTTCTCTTCATAGTTAACAGGGATAGGAGAATTTAGCAGTTTAGCAATCAAAGTCCAGAAACGATTTCTGCTATTAGCATAATATTCCCCCGCTTCTAAGGAAACATCTCCTGGCAAACTACCAAGTATAAGAATCTCCGCATTCTCACACTCCGTATGGTCAAATGACTGCTTTCTATGTCTCATATTCAACTATCCTACAAGGTTTGCAAAAGGTCTATCTCCATATATCTTTTTAAAATTAGATATCAGGCCCTTTTCCACACTCCTACTCTCAGCTATTGGCTTCCAACAAATGATCAAATCTTTCATAGCGTTCTCTATCTGCCAAATATACCTTCCCCCATAATGACCTATATTCTTACCTTTTCCAAATTTCAGGTATTGGCTTAAACGCGCTTTGAGTTCTGTTGCTTTACCTATATATATTACAGGAGTATCATTAACCCATTCCTGGTTAAGAGTATCAAGTGACACATTTGGGTCTTTTCCCTTAAAGAAACCTCCTGTTCCAGTTGGCAAAAAAGAAGGTCTCTCTTTTTTGCCATATAATACCATATATATACCTTCTTTTTTGGGGGGAGTTTTCAAATCGTCCTCTAATAATTCAACGAATGGAACAAATCCCTTAAATCCATTTTCTTTTAACTCTTCGATACTCTTAAATTTTAATTCTTCCATAATTACTTAATTTTTATTTCGCTCTAAGGCACTAACATATATATTGTAAATTTCCTCTCTTAGCTCTTTTGGCTCTATCACCTTTAGAGATTTACTTCTGGCTAAAAGCTCCATTACAAAGTCATTTGTTCTTCTCAAGCGTAGTTTAATTCTAAACTCTTCAGCTGTGTCTACAAGTATTTCTTGTGAATGATGAATAGGCATCTGCTTTATAAACTTCCCATCAAGTTCACTGTAAGATAAGATCATATCTTGTACTGGAATATTCGGATCTACCCACACTCCAAATGAATCTGCGATCAAGGCTACAGGATCTATACTCTCATCTCTAAGGTATACCTCATCATCCTTCACTTGTAAGTTTCGCACATTTGCTATTCCATAGACTTTTATTTCTCTTTCTTCTCTTTCTCCGTCTATTTCCTTCCCGATTAGGTACCACCTATTTTGTGACTCTTTTAGGAAATATGGCTCTACACGTTTGTACACGACTTGGTTATTGCAACGCACTAATGTATAATCAAATTCTACTATGTTTGACTGCTTGATAGCCTGAATTAAACGTGGCAGATTTGATTTTCCATCTGCTACTCTATGCTCCTCTAAAACAAAATTTCTGATATTGTTCTCTCGTCCTAGAATAGAGAGAACTTCCAAATCATTTAATATTTCCTCATACCTTTCTATTGTGGCATTTTCCTCATTATGTATATAGTAGCCGTGCGAGTGCTTGTGCCTTATCTCTATTCCCAGAATACCATCTATTTCCTTAAAATCTCGCTGAAGAGTTCGTATAGTAATCGTCTCAGTTCCCTCTGCCATCAATTTTTCATTAATGTAACACAGTAATTTTTCACTAGATATGTAATTTTTTTTCGATTTTAACTTATGGACTATCATTAATAATCGCTGTATCTGCTGTAGCTTCGCCATGACCTAATTATTATTTTGCAAAGATAGCCCACATAAGCGACATAGCGTGTCGCCCGTGTATTTTTTTGAATATTTTTTATACTTTTGTAATTATAGACATTAGGCGTACTCACAATGAACGGAATAATAAAAAGATATAAAGCTGCTTGGAGACTATACGGGACTCTTGGTCTTTTTGAGGTATTGGGATGCAAGGTTCTAAGAAGAATGTCAATTAATATTAAAAGAACATATGTTCTTAAATATGACATACTAGATCAAATAAAAAAAGATAGCTCGTTTAAAGAAGAGTATTCCAGCACAATACTAAGCGCAGAAGATTTTATTAATTATTCAAAAGAAGACAGAGCCTGGTTTTCTGATGCAAAATTATCTTTTCTTTTGGAAGTTCTAAAAAACACTATAGCCATAGGGATTATCAAGGATAATAAAATTATTAGCTACGGGTTTATAAATCCCAATATCTCATCTATTTGTGGTGAACAAACCAAAGAAAAGACCTGTTACTTGTTTGATGACTATACGCATCCCAAATATAGAGGTAAAGGACTTCATCTTCAATCACTGAATGATAGGCTTAAATATTCTGCGGACTTAGCTTTCAAGGAGGCCTATATCTCTGTTGATGCATTTAATAGAGCATCACTCAAGGGAGTAAAAAGGGCCGGATTTTACAAATATAATAGACTAACTGCCTATTCCTTTGGAAAAAAACGCACTAAATATTTAATAAAAAAATACTACTAAGGGTATTTCAACGACTTTTGCTAGTGTGACACTCTCATAATGACCAACTCTTCGAGCTGTCAGTAGTTCTTATGGGTGGTGCCACTTTTCAGTTTTTATTATTTAATATTGCATTCTTCTTAATTGAAGCATTATTATTATCTTTGCATATAATACATCTGCTCAGAATATCCATGCATAGAATCATATTTATAATCATTATCTTTCTTTTTTCTTTTACTGATTTACACTCAAAAGTACCAGAAGGCGATAAGGCTATCAGTAATATGGATAGTCTTATACTAGAATACAAGCAGCTTGAAAGGAGTCAACAATATGACTCTTTACTATTTTCTGTCTGCAGCAGAATGTATGAATGCACAAGCGAGATGGATGACCCTTACTACATTGTTACTAGTAACGCATATTTAGGGCAATATTATATGATTCGCTCAGAATATGAAACAGCTTTTCCCTATATATCAAGAGCATACGACATATATAACACGAATAAAGATGCGTTTAACAACAAGCAAGATTGTCTACCTATATACATTACGTACAACTGCCTAGCAGCATATTATATAAATTTCTACTTAGATTATAGAAGAGGAGTAGAATATCTTATTGACGGAATTAGGATAGCTCAAATTTCTTCAAAAAAAGACTATGCTATTATGGGAGCAAATCTTGTTACCACATACTTCTTAAGAGATGATCCTTCTGGGTTAGAATATGCATTGGAAATATATGAGCATGGGCATACTATTAATGATGAACGAATAATCATTATTGGCTCCTATGGCAGTGCTATGATGTACTACATAAATGAAGAGTACGATAAGGCTCATACTTTAATTAATGAAGCTCTTAGCTATAAAGATTCAAACATTAAGAGAGTTGAAATATATATTACTCTTGCAAATATTCTTAATAAGAAGAATTTATTCACTCATGCTGAAATTATATTTGAGAAGGCGATTGCAGAAATAAATCCGACTAACTATATGACCAGTTCATATCTCTTTCTATCTTATGGAAATTTTCTTCTTGAACAAAATCGGGAGAATGAAGCGATAGACGCCTTCCTTAAAGCATTAGAAACAAATAAGGAATACGATGATGTGTTCACACATAAGGTTTACAACTCACTCGCACTTACATATAAAAGGTTGAATAATTTAGAGCTTGCACTAAAGTACTCTGAGTTACATTTTAAAGAGCACAATAGAATTTTTGATATAAAGAGCGAGAGAGCATTGAATGAACTTACATTAAAGTACCAATCAACTGTTCATAAAACAAAGATTCAGGAGTACAAATTAAAGGATGAGAAAAAAAATAGACAAATCCAAGCTATGGTTTCTATTCTCTTCTTCGTCCTCGTTTTCGCTATTTTCTCATTTAAAATGTACCGTAATAACAATAAACTATACACAAAGATAGCTAAGCAATACAAGCAAGCTATTGAAAATGAGAAAGGTCTAAAAAGAAGGATTTCAGAGCAAGATGAAATAATTAATTCGTCTATTAATAAGCAAAGATATTCGAACTCTTCTCTTGATGAAAATAAAGACAAGGAGCTTTTTCTTGCAGTGGAGGATTTAATGAAAGAGCAGAAAATATATAAAGATCATAGTTTATCTAGAGATAAGTTAGCTGAATACTTAGATACTAATAGGACTTATTTATCCCAAGTTATTAATGAGAATACATCATCTTCAATCATTCAATATATTAATTCTTATAGAGTAAAG
>CAYJFD010000009.1:11172-24540 GCA_964369605.1 uncultured Muribaculaceae bacterium
GAATTACTCTCTGACATAAATAATGATCAACAATTAAAAGCCGTATGTTATGATAGCGGATTCGCATCAAGGGCTACATTTAATAAAATTTTTCAGGATCATATAGGCATGACGCCCTCAAAATACAGAGAAAAGATTCTAAGTATCTAATATCCTTATAAGTAAAAAAAGCCTATTCAGCACGCTTAAATACGACAATTGCCGTTTTTATACATCATTTTCTTTGACTAAATATGTAGCTTTTTTAAATTTGTTGCAAGTAAAAACGCAAACCTATTTAAATAACTAAAAACATTAAGTCAAATGAAAATTAAAATTTACACTATTCTATTACTCGTCCCATTACTATTTTCGTACTGTTCAAAAGAATGTGACCACGCTATCACTGAAGAAGCCTCTATCGTGAAGTTTGATTTAGCTAAGGGCGATCAACTTTTTCCTGTCATAATACGTGGCACAGAATTAATACTAGACATAGAAAATGATATAGACCCTAGTACGCTTAGTGCTCACATGGTTTTGAGTGAGGGAGCAGTCATCTCACCTGACCCATCGTCCATTTCTGATTGGTCTGAAAGCGCAGAGTTTATTGTTACGTCTGCAAATGAAACTGTTCAAACAACATATACGTACTCAAAAATAGATAAACAATCTGAATTTACATATCTATTCAAGACTCAAGAAGAGGTAAATGCTTTTGCTGAACTTGGGTATACAGATGTATATTCTATTAGAATACAAAGTTCAGACATCGAAAGTGAAAAGATAAAAGATATTTCGGCATTCAATAGTATTAAGAATATTCGTTCCTTGTTACATATTAGTGCATTCTACGGCAAAGAATTTAATGGATTCCAGAATTTAGAAAATGTTTCGACAATTGAAATAATTAGTGACTCAGTAAAAACTAATACTGTAAAATTCCCGAAATTAGAAAGTGTCACAAATATGCTATTTGGTCGCACTTACAGCGACACCCAACAAAGCTACACTTGCGATTCAATAAAGGTTGTAGAGTGCAAGATGTTGACTGAAATCAAAGGTGATTTTATTATGAGCGCAAGCATTACTGACTTTTCAGGTTTCCCTAAACTGGAAAAAATAGGCGGACAAGTACTTTTACAAACTCTAGGTAAGAATCTCAAAGGCTTAGAAAATCTAAAGAGTATTGACCGAATCGTTATTGGCGGAGCAAACTTGGAATCACTTGAAGGGCTCGAGGGATTAAAAAGTATCAACTCACACCTAGAAATAGCCTTTGCACGTAACATCACTTCCCTTAAAGGACTAGAAAATTTAGAAGTTCTTGGAAATTTAAACATAAACAACACTCAATCTTTAACAGATATTTCTGCTCTATCTAAAATCACAACGATTGAAGGTATATACATTAATGGAGTTGCAAAATTATCTACTCTTGAAGGACTTCACAACATTGAAGAAATAACTGGAGCCCTCACTTTAGGTTTTGTTGGTCAAGGTTCATTTATGGATCCAACTATTAAGAAACTTGAAAATTTACAAGGACTTAGATCTCTAAAAACTATAGGCAGAACCTTTTCAATTAATCAATCTTCACTAATTAATTTTGACGGACTTCAGAACCTAACATCAGTTGGTGCTATATATTTTAGAGGTCTATCTAAAGTGACTAGTCTTACAGGTTTAAATAATTTAACTTCTTGCAAGGAGCAGTTCTCTTTTGAAAATTCGTTGATAGAAAGCGTCAGTGAGCTAAGTTCTTTAGAAGAAGCTGGAAGCTTCCTATTTAAAGGCAATCGAAACTTAAAATGGTACTGCGCGATAAAAGATATAGTAGCAGACGGCAGTAGTCTAAACTTTACATGCTTGAATAATGCATATAATCCTACTTATCAAGATATGGTAGATGGTAAATGCCATCCAGAGGGAGAAGAGGGAGAATAACAAACTTATCATTTAACAAATTAATAAAGAAAATATGAAAAAAATTATCAGCATAATAATTGGAGTTATATCTCTAATAACTACATCATGTACTCAAGATTGCCCCCACTTTGTATTAGAGGGTAATGATGCTTATATAACATCAATATCTGCAAAAGGAGATTTCGGTAGCGTAGAGGCTAACATATCAAGTAATGACGTTACTATCATTCTTCCTTTCGGAACAGACCCAAATAGCATAAGCGTTGACATTAAGATATCTGACGGAGCAAATATAGACAGGCAAAGTTCTGAGGTAACGTCATGGGCCGAACCTCAGATGTTTACTGTAACTTCTGCGAATGGTGAAAACACTAATCAGTACTCTGTTACAACTACAGTTTCTCATGACACTAAGAAATTCGAAGGATTAATTGAACTTGGAAGTCAAAGCGAACTTGACGAATTTGGTAAGGCTGGATACACTATTATTGAAGGAATTACACTTTACACTTCTGATAATTCTGATCCGATCACTAATGTAGATGCCCTTTCCAACATTATTGAGGTCACAGGTAATCTAGTAGTATATAACACTTCTATTATCAACTTAGAATTTCCTAACCTAGCAAGAGCGGGGAGGATAGCTATACAATCATTAGATTTGGAGTCTATGATTATGCCTAAACTTGAGATTGTTGCTGATGAATTAACAATAGGAATGGATGTTCCTGTAGGCCAATTTCCCCCAGCACATGAGAAATTTAGCACTATTGAACTTTCGTCTCTAGAATATGTTGGAAATAGTTTTTACCTAAATTTATGTTCAAAACTATCAACTCTTGAGTCTCTATCTAATTTAAAATTTGTTGGCGGCGATTTTGTAGTGTTAGGAGGAGAATTCACATCCCTACAAGGATTAAATAACTTAACAAACGTTAATAATACATTTGCTATTTCCTCAACAGAACTTAAATCCCTAGAAGGCTTTATGGTTGAAGAGATAGGTTACCAACTTAGTCTTGGATTAGATTATATTACTGATCTTTCGCCATTAAAATCTTTAAAGAAAATTGGAACAGTACTTACTCTAAAAAACAACAGAGAACTTAAAAGTCTTTCTGGTATTGAGAATATAGACGTTCCTGTAATTCAGATTGAATCATTCCTAAAACTAGAGAGTCTTGACGGCCTTCCTGTAAAATCCAATATGAGGTTCATACAACTTTCTGGCTTAGAATCACTCACTGATATATCTGCATTATCCAAACTAGAAACTATCGAAGAATCGTTTTCACTATCTTCTTGCCCAGCGCTAAAATCATTAGATGGACTAGATAATCTGAAAAGTGTTGGTATAAACCTAACTTTTGGCCTTTTAGATGGAATTACAGATCTATCAGGAATTAACAACATTGAGCACATTGGAGCATCATTATCAATCAGCAAGATGCTTGTACTTAAAAAGCTTCCTAAATTCTCAAAATTAACTTCAGTTGGAGATTTATATTTAGAAAATCTAATTGAATTAGAAAATCTTGATGGTCTTGAGAGTATTACTGATATTACAAAAGGAGGACTTAATGTACTAGCTTGTAAAAAATTAACTGATGTCTCAGGCTTACGAAATGTTAAGACAGTTAACTGCTATACTCAAAAGGATCGTATCAAATTTCAATTCAATGAAATTCTAAAATCCTATGAACCTATTGGTGAAAACTTATTACAGGCTTATTTAACCTCTAACAGATTATATATAAAAAATAATGGGTATAATCCTACTGCTAAGGATATTCAAGATAAAAAATATACTGGAGAAGGTGGAATGGGTATCGGTAGCGACAAATAGTGAGTATGAAAAAATATGTAAAGACATTATTCTTCGCAACATTAGCGCTAACTATTAGTTGTGTAGAGAAGGGGCATGGAGGAAATAACCCTCCTGAGCCTCTCATACCTGAAATCAGCATCGAGTTAGGTGAAATTACCGAATCTAGTATTTCCTTTAATCTTACTGCAAAGCACGCTATTTCAAAGGAGTACGCCGTAACTACTTCTGATCAAGATCCCATAAAATATATTACTATTGAAGCTGAAAATACAGAATCAATTATTGTAGACAAATTACATTACAATACTAGTTACACTATTTACGCTCGTTCCATAAACTCAGATGGACAAAGCTCTACACTAGCTAAAGAAACTATCTTTACTAAAAACATTCAACTCAGTGATAAAAAGTATAAGAAGAAGTTACTAATTATGAAGTTCACTGGCACTTGGTGCCCATATTGCCCTAATATGACAGAACTTTTAGACATAGCTCTAAAAGAATATCCCACTGACATCGAGCTTATTGCCATCCATGTAAACGATGATCTAGAAATAGATGCTCAAGCAGATCTAGATAAAGGGTTTAATGTATCTGCATACCCACACGGAGTTGTAGACTATAGGGAACAATTCAAACACACGGAACAACAGAAACTAGGAAGAGCTATTGAAACATCTCTAGATGATTATACTGCATCAGTTGGAATAGGCATAGAATCAAAGTTGACCTCAGGTGAAATAAAAATAGACATTAACCTGGAATTCAACGAGGAGGGTGATTATAAGATTGTGTGTGCTCTACTCGAGAATGGCATAAAAAGAAGCGGAGTTGGCTCAGTTACTGGGGTATATGACGATGTGCTTCGCAATATGACAACAGATCCTTTCGGAGATTCAATTTTTGCATCTACAAATATACTCAGCTACAGCGTAGTACCCGAGCAAGACTGGAACTTAGACAGTATGCGAGTATTAGTATATGTTCTTAAAGACTATGGAGCTGATTACTATGTTAACAATTGTATCTCAGCTACATTAGGTAGTACTATAGGTATAACATACGAGTAAATCAAGAATAATTATACCATAAAGACCTATTTTGAGAATACGCTCAGAATAGGTCTTTATTATATTATATATCACCCTCTAAAACATATATCCCAGCGTTACAGAGTAAACTCTTGAGTTATATGGAGAATTTCCTGGGCCTACATTAAAGAAGCCAAAATCTGCTCCTCCTTCTATTAGAATGTTGCCTGACTGTAATTGTAGTCTTAATCCTAGGCCATAATCAAAGCGACTTATAGGGTCTAGGGTTCTCAGTTCATCGTCTGCGGTAAGTTTATACTTGAATTCCTCATAAGGGTTATAATCTGCATAACCGATCTTATCATCTTCTAAATAAGCTACGAGTCGTGATGATGCAGAAAGCCCAAAGCCTGCCCACATTCCAACTTTTGGTGTTAATGAGAGATTATCTGCTAGTTCTATTTTATAGGCAATATAAAGAGGTAATTGAACTGATTTTGAAGATATAGAGACCTTGTGAACACCAAGGTATTCGGGGTGCGGAGCAGGTTCATCAAGATCACTTGTCACATTAAATATGGTAGAAGCTCCTGATTTATTTGTATTGAATGTAAGTCCTGACTCTATCTGCCAGTTTTTAGTCAGTTCATAGGTGGCATTTGCTGCGATATAAAAACCAGCTCTTATTTCAGATAATCCTTTCTCATTATTGTAAATCTCAAAAGCTGGTTTAACAATATTGAATTCGTTCCCACTGTAACTACTAAAAGCAGAACCTAGTTTAAAACTGTATTTCCACTGAGCACTAGAGAACAGCGAAAATGAAATTAAAATAATAGAGATTATTATTCTTTTAAAAGTAATATTCATAAATAGTAATATATTAGTATAGTTATTCGGCTTAAATTTCTTCCTCCTGTTTCGCTTGTTTTAATTAGCTGCAGATCAACTGTCTTTCGCTTGGGATTGATGATGATGACAGTAGCCATTTTCTTTTGTTGTTCGAGTTCTACAGCGATTTCCTGTGGAACTCGCAATACCAAGGCATTGCACGGCAGTGCTCTTTGATGTAGAGCTTTTCTGTTTGCTTGAGGTGTCAATATTCCACATTCTTAAATCAACCGAGGCCTCTAAATCGTCCTGAATATCATCATCAAGTTGGTAAAAGAAGTCTATCCCTGTCAACTCCTCTACCCTATCCACCGAGACCGAATAAGCAGTTAAAGGACTATCATTCTTTTGATTAGGCATAACAAAAGCTATCATCTTCTCAGACTGTGGCGAATAAATCACCTTATAATAATGACTAGGAATAGTCACCATACTAGATCCAATATGACCTCTATTTCCTTGAAAAATAGGACCTGTTGCTATGTGCAGTAACCTATCATTATCTAGGAAATTTCTCACAGCACTCTCCAGATTCCTCCAACTACCTCGGTTAAATGAAGGCTCCTGCGGAGACATATTTGACATATAGAACGTTTCGGACATAGCTGTGCTACTATGCGACATTGATGCAGCAGGACACAAATGCCCACGATCATAACCAGAACTTCTATAATCGGCAAGAGTTGCAGACCCTGTACTTACCTTGCTATCTTCTCTAAAATCATCAGTTCGCTTTGTAGAGCCGCCAACCATAGACGGCGTAAGAACATAATACACCCACATAGCTTGCTCGTGCTGCTCTGAATATGCTAGAGAAAAATATTTATGACTGATCACTTCTCCTTTTGAATGAGGAGGAAATGACTGAGCTAACAAATGCACCTGAGCACAAAACAATAGCACAAATAGGAAGATATATCTCATAATGGAATTAATAATCGTTTGTTCGGGGGCGCAAAAATAGATATTAAATATTTAATTAGCACTAAATACTCTATTATTTGTAACTTTGTAAATGTTTTCACATTCTAACTAAGACTTGCAAATGGAATTTATTTCTAATGATATAACGAATGGGCAAAAAGTACTTACAACCATTGAAGACCAATTAAACAATTGTGAAGAGTTTTGTATCAGCGTTGCATTTATCACACAAAGTGGGGTAACGCCTTTGCTTCAAACATTGAAGGAATTGGAGCAAAAGAATATACCTGGGAAAATTTTAACGTCTAACTATTTAGCATTTAGTGAACCGAAGGCGATAGAAAAGTTAAATAGTTTTCCTAATATTGACTTAAGGGTTTTTCGAACAGAGATAAATAATGTTGGATTTCACACTAAGGGGTATATATTTAAGAAAGAAGACGAATATACTTTTCTAGTGGGAAGTTCAAATCTTACTCTAAGCGCAATAACTAAGAATAGAGAATGGAATACAAAAAAAACAGTTCATTCTGACGAAAAGTTTTCTACAGATATTATGACTGAATTTAATACTCTCTGGAGTGATTCAGTATTAGCATCTGACTATATTGATGAGTACTCTGCAATATATAATTCATATAAATCTGTAAAAAGGGAGGTCTCTCTCTTTACAGATAATACAGAAGGCATCACATTAACTCCAAATAGTATGCAGAAGTCATTTATCGAAAACTTAAGAAATCTATATGACAAAAATCAAAAAAGAGCTCTTCTTATTTCTGCAACTGGAACAGGAAAAACATTCGCAGCAGCTTTTGCCGTAAAGGACAGTGTGGAGAGGTATAAAATCAAAAGAGTCCTATTTCTAGTGCACCGTGAACAAATAGCCAAGCAGGCTATTAATAGTTTTAAAAAAGTCTTTGGTAAATCTAAAACTATGGGTTTATTATCTGGTTCACACAAAGAATATGATGCAGATTTCATCTTTTCTACTATTCAAAGCATGTCTAGGGAAGAAATCCTAACTAAATATTCTAGAGATGAATTTGATTATATAATAATTGATGAGGCACATAGATCTGGTGCAAATTCCTATCATAAAATAATGGATTATTTTAATCCAAAAATGTTTTTAGGAATGACTGCCTCCCCTGAAAGAACAGACAGCTTCGATGTTTTTAAGTTGTTTGATAATAATATAGCATATGAAATTAGGCTACAGCAAGCACTTGAAGAGGACATGCTGTGTCCTTTCCATTATTTCGGAATCTCAGATATATTAGTTGATGGAAAGTTCGTTAATGATAAGGCTGATTTTAGTTTACTAACATCAGATGAAAGAGTTAAGCATATAGTTAAGAATATAAACTACTATGGATATTCGGGAGATCGGGTTAAAGGACTAATATTCTGTAGTCGAAATGAAGAAGCAAAAATATTGAGTGAGAAGCTTAATATGGAGGGGTTTAGAACTATGGCACTATCTGGAGGTAGTTCTCAATTTGAAAGGGAAAAAGCAGTAGAAAGATTATCTTCTGACAGCTATGATATGCTCGATTATATTATTACTGTAGATATTTTTAATGAAGGGGTTGATATTCCTGAAATTAACCAAGTTATCCTACTTAGACCTACGCAATCGCCAATCATTTTTGTACAACAACTAGGTAGAGGACTAAGAAAGAATAGAGATAAAGAATTTGTAACAATAATCGACTTTATCGGAAACTATGAAAATAATTTCCTTATTCCTATTGCGCTTTCGGGCGATAGAAGTTTTAATAAAGATAATATTAGAAGATATTTAGCTGAAGGAAATAGGATGATAAAAGGTTCATCGACTGTCCATTTTGATGAAATCTCTAGAAGAAAAATATATGATTCTATTGACAGTGCTATGTTTAGCAATATAAAATTAATTAAGCAATGTTATCAAGATCTTAAGTCTAGATTAGGTCGTATTCCAGATATGATGGATTTTGTATCTTTTGGTGAACTTGATATGCAGAGAATACACGAAAATAAAAATTTAGGATCATATCATAATTTTCTGAAGAGGTATGAGCCAGAATATAAGGTGAAGCTGTCTTCTAAGCAAGAAAAATATATTGAATTTATTTCAAGTAAGCTCGCAAATGCTAAAAGAATTCACGAAATAGTACTACTTGAACTTTTATTATCTGAGAAAGTAGACGTAATTAATAAGTGGGCAAAAAAAATGATAGAACTTGGTTATTTGAACTGTGTTTCAAAACAATGCATAGATAACTTAGTGAATATTATGACTAACAATTTTATAACAGGCTCATCTAAAGACACCTACAAAGAATGTATATTTATATCAACAGCTGAATGTGACAAATATAATATTTCAAGTGTTTTTGAAAGCATGCTAAATGTAAATGAGTTTAGAAAAATATATGAGGAATTAATAACTTACATGTATAATAGATATAACTCTAGATATAGCTCAACCTATGAAGATACATCTTTTGTATTATATGAAAAATATACTTACGAGGATGTTTGTAGATTGCTAAACTGGGACAAAAGTGAGGTAGCGTTGAATATTGGAGGTTATAAATATGATGATAAAACTAAAACTTATCCTGTATTTATTAACTATGATAAACACGATGACATTAGCGATACAATTAACTACGAAGATAGATTCTTATCTGAAAATCAACTGATAGCAATTTCTAAATCAGGCAGAAATAGGTTCTCCAGTGATGTTCAAACTGCACTAAAAGCAAGAGAAAATAATGTTCAGCTGCAACTTTACGTAAGGAAGAATAAAGAGGATAAAACGTCAAAAGAGTTTTATTATTTAGGTAAAATATATGCTACTGGGGAAGTTGAAGAATTTACGATGAAGAATACATCTAAATCTGCCGTTGAGATAAGCTATAAATTACAAACACCTATTCGTGAAGATATTTACGATTATATAACCAACAAATAAATGAAAACAATCGAAGTAGTGGCCGCTGTGATAGAAGCGGATGGAAAGATATTAGCGACTCAGAGAGGTAGTGGAGAGTTTGCAGGAATGTGGGAGTTTCCTGGGGGTAAAATAGAAAGTGGTGAGACCCAGGTAGAGGCCCTGGTGCGAGAAATAAAGGAAGAGCTAGATATCGAGATCAGTGTTGGGGAGTTCATTATGACTGTTGAGTATGACTATCCTAATTTTCATCTGATAATGCACTGCTACCAGTGCAATATCCAAACTGGAGAGTTAGTGCTTAAAGAGCACAAAAACTATCAATGGCTAGAGCACGAGAACCTAATGTCAGTAGAATGGCTTCCAGCTGATATACCCGTTGTGAATAAAATTCAAGGCTAAATTATATCCTATATAGCCAATTCTTTTGGTCTAATAAAATTTCACACCTACCTAAGGAAGATATGGCGTTAGCCTCAAGATTAATCTTCTGTGGTAGGCGGGAATGTGGCATAATGTAAACTGGGTGAATGTAGAGTGTTAAGTGTTAGTTAAAACTATTTGGTCCGTCGGAGTTTTCACCGTCTGAGAGCATATTTTTCCGACGGGTGGCCTGTTTTGGGCTAAAAAGTGGTGGTCCGTCGGAGTTTTCATGTCCTGAGAGCACTTTTTGCCGACGGGCGAGCCATTTGATTAGAGATCCGAGCAAATCACCAAGGAATATTACCTGTACACGATACTTGAACAATGAAGTTATGAAAGCACTCACACCCACCTAAGGCAGATATGGCGCTAGTCCTAGGATTAATCTAAGGAAGCTATCTAAGGAAGCTATCTCAGCCAGCTCTTTCTGTTACTATTGAAAGTATGTCCAATACTCCAATAAAGATATTGGGCCTGTGAAAAATTAACGGCTTTAATACCAAAGGTGGCAAATACAGTCTGTGACAAATGCACCTTTACACCGACGGCTTGAAAAAAGCGAGGATTAACGTTATTATGATTTAGAACAGTCAAGCCGACATCGGCAAAAATCGAATAGTAAGGTAAAACTATTTCTCCCCTAGCTGCGACACTTACTGAAAAACGATCAAGCATTGGTCCTAATTCAGTAACTGTATAGTATTTACCATTTTCGTGGAGCTTATTATACATCTTAGCACCAGCACTTGCATCATATTGAAGATCTACACCGATACCATAACGATACTTATAATTTGAGACTCGCATTAAATAATAGTTAAGACTATAGACATCAAACTGCTTATCATTATAAACATCTGACAGATTAGTTCCAAGCGTATCAATCTTCACGTTTTTAGAAGTTATAACCAGCTGAACATCGTGCTGAAAATGAGAATCAAACTCAGGTACCTGGATTTCTGGGTTATACCTATTTATAAATTCTTCTCTATGAAAATTATAAGCCACCTCTGCATAGATTCCGACCATATTGATTCCATAATTTGGTTGCCTACTTGTTCCATTTGAGAAGTGAGTTAAGTTTGCACCTATGTGTAAATCAATTCTTTTAGAAAGATACCACTTTAGATATGCACCTACCGCAACATAAACATTATTTGTAGAACCTATCGCTATATTATCAGGATTTGTAAATGGATCATAAGGAACCCAGCCTGTAGAAAGACCTAAATTTAGTTCATAATTTAAAGTCAGTCTCTTTCCTAAATGAGCTATAGTAGCTCCTTGAAACAAATACAAAGACAGGGGAACTCCTAATTCAGTAGGTCTTCCAAAGCCAACTAAATTCGCAGCTGCTCCATAATAAGGCAAACCGTATGCGATATCCTTCCAATTATCCCCTACTGCGGTAAGAGCATATTTAATACCCGTACTTTGATATAAAGGTGTACTATACTTTCCACTTACGAAGCTATTAGAAGGAAAAACTGTTCCTAACGCACCATTTATAGCTATATAAGATGGTGTTTTATAAACACTTGAGAGAGTATCCTTTTTATCTTCTGCGAGCGATGTAAAAGAAAAAAAGAAATTTAACACGAGTAATAGGATTGTAAATTTTACAGTTTTCATATCGCTATATTTTATGATTTATACAAAAATAACATTTAATTTGAAATTTCCCTTAAATAATAGGGCTAATTTCAACCTCTCATCAAAAGAATACTAATAATAAAAATAATTATTCTTCCTTTGAGTCAAAGTCGACTCTAAATCCTCTTTATGTATTAGATAACCAGGATCATCAAACACTTTTGCACCTACAGGACAAGCCTTTATGCACGAATTACACTTCATGCATTTTCCAATCATTTGTTTGGAGTCAAGTTTAGATATAGAGCCCAAAGGGCAATATCTGGAACATTCTCCGCAGCCTGTACAAGTATCCAAGGTGCGAGGCTGTACCTTTAAAATGTTTATAGACTCTCCACTTGGAGACAAAGGCTTATAATACGCCCGATCTTCCTTTGACCTGCCTGGCACTGCTAAATCACTCTTTCCCTCAAAAGATATATGAGATACAAAGTTTCTTATTTCTTGAAAATCATCAATATCTGGCCTACCCTTTGCAAGAGTCTCAGAAAAAGAATGCTGTCCTACGAGTGCAGCTGCAGCTACGACTCTAAATCCATTTTCAGTCATAATATCACACAGTTCCACTAAAGAATCATCAAAAGCTCTATTTCCATAACATACCAGTGGCACACACAGCGTACCCTCTGCTTTTAAAGAAGAAAGATAGCTAAGCATTAAGTTTGGAACTCTTCCTGCGTAAACTGGAAAACCTATCACAAGGACCTCATCAGGCTCAAAAAAAGGAATATCTTCCCTACTTGAAGGGAGAGTAATATCTAGATAGCGACTGCCATTCAGATTCTCAGTTCCTAACATCTCTAAACGATTATCATAAATCGTATCCACTAGAAATGAAACAATAGATTTTGTATTTCCCGTAGGACTAAAAAAAAGACCTGTTATTCTCATACTACACTATATATTAATACATTACAATTACTTTTATGAAACTGTAAGGCTATCAAGATAACTAATTAAGGATTGCTCACCACCACTGATATTCAGCTTCTTTCGAAGCCTAGTACGCGCAGCATTAATACTATTAATACTTTGCGTCGTCACTTCAGATATCTGCTTGGTATTCATCTTCTTACTTATTAATACGCACAGTCTGCGTTCATTCGTTGTTAGGTCAGGGTGCGCAGAAATCAATTGATTATAAAAATGTGAGTTATAATCAATAAGTGTATTTTCTACATCCGTCCAAGAACTACCATCCTTTGATCTACCTAGCTGCCTTATTATAGCAAATATCTCTGATTTAGTAGACTCTGCTTTAACTTTTGTGTTTAAATCGCTCAGTTGCTTTACCAAATTATCTATAATCAGGTTTTCTTGATGTTGCTGCATAGCTTTTATCTGGATGATGTCATCCTTTAATTTAAGCTCCTGCTGCACCTTTTCCTTAATAAGATTCTCCTGAATCTCTCTGTTTCTTCGCCTTATAATGAAAATATAGAAAGTTAAAAAGACTACGCCCATTAATAAGACTAGTGTCAGTATTACACTTCTAAGACCATTTATCTTACGATCATACTGCGCCTGGGCTGATTCCCTTTCTGCCTCATACAACAACTTAGACAAATTAACCACTACACGATCATCATACAGTTTTGTATGAAGGTTATTATGCTCAAGCAAGGCTGAATATGCTCTATCATATCGCCCACTTAATGCATACAGATTCTGTAAATTATAATAAGCATCGTACATCTTAGAGTCTAACTCTCCTTTGCCTAATAAGCGTACAGATTCTTCTAAGTATTTTACAGCTGTCGGTATAT
>CAYJFD010000009.1:24550-59151 GCA_964369605.1 uncultured Muribaculaceae bacterium
TATCCTCCTTTAAAAGCATATATCCACTTAATGCAACATAAAAATATCCTGTATCCTTAAATGTTTCACAAAGTGGTTCGGTTAGATCAAGAAAGCCTTTTGCTTTTTTTAAGTTACGCTTACTCATATAATACATCGAAGCATTTAGATATAGATTCTGCTTTATAGACTCAAAGTTATTATCCTCACATATCTCCGTACACTTTGCGACTACAGAATCAACGACTCTGTCATTATTTAGATACCTAAGCTGAATATTTAATGCTTTTGCTTGCTGATAACTCTCCTCTCGCGATGAAGCCGAACTCGCTACCCTATCATTATAGTATTTTGCTCTATCTATCTCCTCGTAATAGTAATAATATATTTGGTCATACGAAAGGGCGCATTCCCTTAAAGTTAAATTATCATCCAAGGCCTTTGCTCCTTTCTCTGCATTTTGTGTTCTTTCCAATGCAGTATGGTAATTTCCTAACCAGATATGTAGGCGACCTAATTTAGCTTCTGAATAATAAGCCAGACTATCTAACTCTAGATCTCTATATATCTTTAAAGCTCTATTCTGGAATTCGATAGCCTTAGAGAATATAAATAATCTATCCTCATAATAGTCAGATAAGAAAGAATAAATACTAGCCGAGTTTATATCGGAGGGAAGAGAATCTGTCGCATTAACAATATTTACCGCGGCTTCAAATGCCCGTAACTTATTACTCTCTTTATTATCTTGAAAGAGGACATAATTATTCATATTCTCCAAACTTTTAGAGTAGTATTGAAAAACTGAATCTAAATAATTTGTAGGTATTTCTATCTGTTCACTATTCCTTTTACACTTTGCAAAGAAGAAAATAATAAATAACAGAATCGATAATGTTATATATTTAACTTTTGAAGTTTCCATTAATATATTTATTATCAGTAATTTACTGAAAAATGTAATAAAAAAATAATATTATAAAATGATGACTATAATATAAAAGTCACTCGTATTTTTATCACGACTCAAAAGTAAAGGATTAATTTTACATTAACAAATCACGTAGTAACAATATACTATATATGAAAAAGAATCTAATCATAATATTAAGTTTAATTTTTGTCATACTTGCCTGTGACAAGGAAACAGCTACTCCATATCTTGAGATATTAAACTTAGAAGATGTTTTTCCAAACAATACTGCTACTGCATCTGAGAATGAATACAAATTATTCATAAAGAGCAATCATAAGTGGACCGCAAACTCTGAGCAAGAATTTATAGAACTCACTAGCATCTCAAGTGAAGACTCAGATCAGACTGACACCCTAGTAATTAAAGTACTCACTAATAGCGATAGCGAAGACCGCGAATTCGAAATCACAGTAACTAGTGTTGATATCATCGAATCAGTTAAATTAATCCAATCGGGTAAGAAGGCCAACGAGTACTTATTACCAAACAAAGTCGAGATATTAAAGAGTGGTGGAGAAACATCATTTATGCTATCTTCTGAGTATGGTATTCCAGAAATATCACACTTGAATTCTTCGTCCGAATGGGTAAATATTGGTGAAATGAAAAGTCGTAATGATGAGTACACCTGGGATTTAACCTTCGAAGAAAATAATAGCTCTATTCAACGAGTAGACAGCCTAAAGATACTATCAGCTTCTGGAAGAACTTTTTATTTTAGAATATACCAAGAAGGAAATACTTTCAAGATTAACACTGCTAGCCCAACTCTGGAGAGAGAAAGTAGTGAGTTCAAGATCAATATTACTACAAATGTTGATTATGAAATAGAACTTCCAGAGTGGATTAGCCTAGTGTCAAAAACATCTGAGGGTAATAATTTTGTTACTTTCTCAGCTCAGGCAAACGATAGCAAATCAACAAGGACTTCAAAAATACACTTTTCACCCGAAGGATTAGATAAAATTAGCTTAGATATCAACCAGCTTGGGTATATAGTTAATGCTGCTCAAAATCTAAAAGTGGTGAGTCAAGGTGGTCTTATTAACTTTAGCATAGATCATAATACAGATGTAAAACTCCTAAGTTCCCCAGACTGGACAACACAGGTAATAACTAAATCTCTGACTCGTAATGAATTTAGTTTTGAAGTAGAGGAAAACAAAAATAATAGCGATAGAGTTGGCCAATTTACACTAGAACTTACAGGAATAGGAACTACAACTATTAATTTAACACAAGATGCAGTAAGCGATGATAACTCTTGGATAAGTAAGGATATTTATAGAAATAGCCTTTTCATAAGATTTACTGGTACTTGGTGCGTTAATTGTCCGAATATGGCAAAAGGTATTGCGCTAGCAAAGGAAGAATTACCTGATAGAATTATTGACTACTCTTGGTATAATAATTCACATACTTCTGTAGATTATCAAGGTGTTGAGTTAATAAAGTATTATAACGTAACTGAATACCCTTATGGTATACTAGATGGAAAAACAGATATCTATAATTATGGATCAAGTGTTATCAAGGAGAACATCCTTTCTGATGTCAATAATACACATTCTAATGATTTAACGCTAACAGGTGTAGATATCGAGAGTTCTGTAAATAATGGCGTTATTACTCTAAATGCAAAAATTTATTCCAAAGAAACACGTGACTATTATGTTAGTGCCCTACTTGTAGAGGACGGAATAGTAACTTATCAAGAAGGAGGAGGAAGTGACTATGTACATAATAGTGTTTTGAAAGAGTATTTTACAGAACCTACTGGTGACAAAATCAGACTAGAGGCTGGTAAATCTCAGTACTATAACTCATATTTAGAGATTCCATCCTCTGTTCAAAACATAGAAAACTGCTATATTATCTTATATCTCCTTAAATTCTCTAAAGCAGATGAAGAGTCTTGCCAAGAAGATGAAAAACCTTTTGTAGATAATGTTGTTAGAGTAAAGCTAAACGAAAATTATAAAATGAAATTTGAAACCAAAGAATAACAGATGAAAAAATATTACGTAATCCTACTTATTTTTTACAGTCTATTAATAATGGCCTGTACGCCGACAAACGAAGTCGACAATCAATCATTCCTTAGTAAGAATTCTCTAGGAATATATCAGAACTCAGAGGTAGTTTATGTCTACAATGAATTTGAGGACCAACTATCCACTATCGTAGCAAATGATTATTTCTCTTTTAGAATGCAAAATGAGCTTAACAGTTTTGCATATAGCATAGCTAAACTACCTAAGAATCCAGTAGTTGGAGAAAGATATCCTGTTGAGGTTATTTTTATTGGTTCACCTATGGAAGTACGTTCAAATCTTGATGCGGAAGTTATGAAGATGAACGAGGATTTGGTATGGCTTTACAGTTCAGAAAAGAATATTGGTTTTATAGTTAATAACATTAAATAATTAAGAAGCGATGAAAAAACATTTACTAATTATTACGTTATTACTTATAAGTGCTATTACTTACGCCATCCCTGCTAAGAAAGGGCCTATTAAGATTACTCAGCCTGATGGATCTACGATTATGATCGAAGTACACGGCGATGAGTTCCTAGGATGGACAACTGCCTCTGGCAGGTTAGTTCAAATGGGTAGTGATGGATTTTACTATAACGCATCATTCAATGCTGCAGGTGAAATAGAACTATCTTCTACTAGAGCAAAGAGCCACGGTCTTAGCCTTTCAAGTGAAGCTGTTTCTATTCCTGCTATTGCGGTAGCAAACGCAAATAAACTAAGAGAAGAAAGAGAAAGGCTATACACCGAGAATCGCCGTCAGGGAAGTCCTTCGAATAATATCGCTCAAGGTAAAAAAGTTTTCTTAACTATTCTTGTTGAGTTCTCAGATTTAGAGTTCAGCACCCCTTCTGAGAATTTTACTAACCTTCTGAACGAACCTGGCTACTCAAAGAATGGCGCTACTGGTTCCGCTTACGACTACTACCAGGATAATTCAAACGGTAGTTTTGACCCTACTTATGTAGTAGCTGGCCCATATAAAGCAAGTAAAAGCTTTAAGTATTATGGAGAGCAAATTGGAGACAGTAACGATGCTAATGCGCGAGAACTTTTCTCAGAGATTCTTCAATTAGCAGATGCTGATATAGACTTTTCATTATATGATCAAGATAATGATGGAGTACTAGATAATCTCTTTTTCTTTTACGCTGGTTATAACCAAGCAGAAGGAGGTAGTCCAGACTCGATATGGCCTCATAAATGGGAAATCGGAGGAAGTTTAATGTTAGATGGAAAAAGAGCTAAGGGCTATGCTTGTTCTTCTGAGTTTAGAGGAGCACAAGGAGGAGTTATGTGTGGTATTGGCACATTCACTCATGAATTTGGCCACGTTATAGGATTACCTGACTTCTACGATGTTGACTACTCTAATAATGGTCTTGCGGCAGGTTTAGGTTCATTCTGTTTAATGTCAGGTGGAGGTTATAATAATGACGGAAACACTCCTCCATACTTATCATCGATTGAGAAAGATATGCTAGACTGGGGGCCAGGAATAGAAGAATTAACTGAAACTGGCAATTATACACTAGAGCCTGTACAAAACGACAAGGCATATATGACTATGACTTCGAATCCAGGCGAGTATTTCGTATATGAGAGTCGCTCAGGTGAGGGTTGGGATAAATATATTCCTTCTGGTATGTTAATTTACCACGTGGATAAGTCAGAAAACTTAGTTGCTGGTCTTACTGCTGGGGAAAGATGGGAAAAATGGCTAGGGATAAACGCCTTTGCTGACCATCAATGTCTAGACCTAATAGAGTCTTGCGGTACAGAGAAGTATATTGACGATAACCCAGATAAGGTACCTTTTCCAGGAAGTGATAATGTAACTAGTTATACATTTACTACTAGCCCTTCATTTAAAGCATGGAACGGAGAGCCTACTGGCTTTGGAATAAAGAATATAAAAGACAACAAAACACAGGGCGTATCATTTTCTTTAGAGGTGAATGATTATAAACCTAGGCCTTTTATTGGCCTTGTCTCTGATGAGAATTCAATGCCGATAGAGGATGCTTTGGCAATTATTCGTTATAATGACAAAGTTTCGGAAGTTTATACTGACGAAGAAGGAAAGTTCTATTCTGAATTAATCCTAGAGGCAGAGGTTCAGCTAGAGGTTAAAAGAACTGGCTACGAAACTTACAAAACACTGTTCCGTGCTAGTGAGGAAAATTTAAATATGGAGATAACTCTTGAGCACTCTTTGTTCCAAGAATACTCTTTTAACTTTATTAAATTACCTAAAGCTTCTTTTACTCCTGAAGACATACTTATGCTTGAGCTCGGAGCTTGCAAAGAAGAACCTGAATCAGTTACTTGGAAAGTAAACAATTCAGCTGTTAGTGCTTCAGAGCCAATATATTTAAGAACTGGCTTTTATTTGCTTACGGCTATTTTGAAATATCCAGATAGAGAAGAAATCCTAACACAAAGAATAATAGTAGAATAATCAAAAACAACAATTACAATATGAAACCACAAAATTACATTTTTACCAAACTTGCTTTAGCACTCTTCGTGCTAATAAGCTTCGGACTTACGTCTTGTAAGCCAGATAATACTCATAAGTCAAAGATTATTGCTGAGAGCATTGAAGCTGCACCTGAAGGAGGTGTTTGTGAAATCTCCTACTCTATCGAGAACCCGACAGAAGGATCAACTATTATTGCGAATACGGACGCTAGCTGGATCAGTACAAATTTTGAATATCTTGACGGTAAGATTAAATTTATGGTTACTCCTAACGAAGGAGCTGATCGTAGCGCAGAGATCACTCTAAAGTACGATGGTGCAGAGGATCTTAGAGTAACAGTTTCTCAAAAGGTATTTTCTATTGATGGCGATTTTGCGATCTCTCTTCAAGCTGTGAATCCTTATGGAGCTACTATTCGTTTTACTGCAAATGGACATCAGATGAACTATTTCTTCCTAGTTATGGGTAAGGAAGCTATCGACGAATATTACGCACAAGGAGGCGAAGAAGCTCTTTACCAGGCCGACTTTGAATGGATAGAGTATCTAGCAGCTAATAATGGTATGACTGTTGAAGAATTTCTTCCTTTAGCAGTACAAATCTATGCACAGAATGGCGAAGAAACGACTATGGATTACACTACTTTAGAGCCAAATGAATCTTATTACGCATACTGTTATGGAATGGATACTAAGGGAAATAAACTTACTAGTATTACACGAAAAGAATTTGTAACTGAGGTAGTAGATCCTATTGATATCGAATTCGAGATGGAAGCTACAAATATCCAGACGACATCAGCTACCATTACTGTTACTCCTTCTAAGGATAGTGAATATTACTGGTGGACCTATGTAAAAGAAGGCGACTATTTAAAGTATGGCGATATTGAGATCGTTAAAATTATGACTGAGAATCTTAAGGCAGACGCTGCCTCAGCAGGATTGGATATTACAGATTTAATGAAATTAGGTGAATCTTCTGCGACTCCTACTGACCTTTGGGCAGATGCAAAATACTACATCGTGGCTTGGGCTATGGATGAGAAAGGAAACCTAATTAGTGAAATCACTTCTAATCAGCTATTCACGACTAAGGCTGAAACAGTTTTCGATGATTGTACTTTTGAGATTAGCTTCCCTGAAGTTAAAGATATGGATATCCAGATTAATGTAAAACCTTCAAAAAATACAACTCGTTACTATATAGCTTGTATCTCAGATGATAGAACTTTAGGTTATACTCCTGACCAGATGGCAAAGCGTGTCATAGATATGGAAGCAGATAGATTAGATCATGGTGATTATGGAGATGGCGTAACTTGGGAGAATGCACCATTCCTATTTACAGGAGAACAAACTAAGTGGGCTCAAGAAGATCTATACTGGACATTTAAGCCTGACTATACCTACCATACTTATGTATTCGGAATAGATGAAAATGGAAATAGAACTACTGAGGTAGCACATAAAACACAGAAAACTCTTCCTGCAGAGGCTTCAGATATGACCTTCACTGTAACTATGAGTGATCCTACTTGGAAGACTGGAGTATTTAAAGTAGTTCCTAGTAATGACGATGAGTACTATATGACTCACCTTATCGAATCTTCATACCTAGAAACATTCAGAAAAGAGGACGGAACTCTTGACGAGCAGGAACTTATGCACGAGATAGAGCACTACTACGACAACTCTATTTTATACTACCTTAAGCAGGGAACCACTGAGCAAGTTTACTCTTGGGCATCAGATATGGAGTTTACATTCTTGACATTCGCGTATGCTGGAACGAATACTACTCAGATGTTTGAATATAAAGTTAAAACCCCTCCTATTCCATTTACAAGTGATGCAGACGTAGCTACTACCCTAGAGATCTTCGATGGTGATGAGCTATACGAAATGGATCCTATCGAATGGGAAAGAGCTCAAGGCTCACCAGTTGTTCGTATGACGTTTAAGCCTAATGAAAAGGCCGTAAAATGGTATGGAAGTATCTGGGCTCCTATATCTAACTACGAAAGAGGTGTTGACCATCTTATGCACTTGATTATGAATCCAACAGTCAGCTTTATTAATGAGGATAGCGGAGTTCAGCTTCCATCTTGGAATGGCACATTTAGTTTCCCTTCAGTTGCAGAGGGTGCAGATGGAACATTTGGTCCTTGGCATTATGAAGAGTTCACTCCTACTAAAGGTGAAACTACCAAAGCTTATGACTTCTGGTCAGATCCTTCTTCTACAAGTGTAGTAAGAATCATTAATGAGCAGATGCTTAACCAAGCAAAAGAACAAGTATATAGCGGTGTTAACAAGGTTAAGACTACATCTACTCCAGTGTCATTTGTAAGTAAAGCAAGTTCTCAAATTAAAAGAGAATTATAAGACATATAATTAACCAAATAAATACTAATTAAATTAATAAACGTATGAAAAGAAATTTTTTACTTTTACTAGCTATTCTCGCAGCTTTTATAGTTGCTTGTAAACCAGAAGAACCTGAAGTATTAGATCCAGTACTAACTCTTATCGATACAGAGGTAACAATAACTGCTACAGGAGGAGAAGGAGAAATCGAATACACGCTTGAAAATCCTGTTGATGGAGAGATGCTTGAAGCTAAAGCATCTGTAGAGTGGATTACAAATTTTGACTATTCTACTTCTGGATTAATCAAATTTAATGTAGACCAAAGCTTTGAAGATGCACGTAGCGCTACTATTACTATTGGTTATATTAACATAGAGAGTCAAGACGTTACTGTTAATCAACAAGCAGCTGGAAACTCACTTGATCTTAGCTCAGAGAATTTATCTTATGTTCAAGCAGGTGGAAAACTTGAGATAGATATCACAAGTGACAGAGCTTGGAGCTTATCAACAGTACCTAGCTGGTTAGAAGCAAATATGACTTCTGGTCCTGCCGGAGAATCAACACTATCTCTTACTGCTACTGCAAATGAATCTGATGATGTAAGAAATGGTAAATTAACTGTTACTTCTGGCTCTACAGAAGTTGATATCACTGCATCACAAGGTTTCACTGGTCGTATCGTAGTTGAAAGAGCTACTTATGATGTGCCTTGGGAATATACTGAACTAGAGATTAAGATCACAACTAGTAAAGAGGCTAGAATGGAATTTGCAGAAGAATATGACTGGATTAGACCTATCGCAACTAGAGGTATGAACGAGCAAAAATTCAATATTGAAGTAGACCCTAACTTAGCTTATGAGGAAAGATCTGCAGTCGTTATTTTCTCAAATGGAGATGCTCAAGAGCAGGTTACAATTATTCAAGAGAAATCTATTCCTACAGAATATACTCAACTTATTCCAGATGCTTCACTTAAGTTAAAATTAATTGGACTTTGCGATAAAGATGGTGATATGCTTATTTCTCACGATGAGGCTATGGCTTTAACTAAGATTGTAGACCAGAGTTACGAGTGGTATCCTGCCCCTATGGACTTTACTGGACTAGAGTACTTCACTAACCTAGAAAAAATTGATGTAATCGGACTATATGGAACAAAGGAAATTACCCTAAAAAATCCTAAGTTAACTTACTTTAATTTTAGCTATAACCCAAGTGTTGAAAAAGTAGATGTTACTGGATGTCCAGAGTTACTAGACATTAATATTAGCAGCACCGCTGTTACTTACTTAGATGTAACAACTCTTACTAAGCTAGAAAAATTAAACTGCGGGCATGCGGATATGGAAACTATTAACACTGGAAACAATACAGCTCTTCAAGAGCTAGTTATCCATGCTAAGAAGTTTAACACTCTTGATATTTCGAAAAATACGAATCTTACTAAGCTTAATATTACTTCAGATTCATTAAAGACTATTAGTATAGCTGAAAACACAAAGCTTAAGGAATTAAAGCTTACTTGCCCTGAGATTTCTACTATCGACTTATCATCTAACACTAAACTTCTAACTCTAGCTCTTGACAACTCTATTTACGGTAGTGTTGACGTATCAAAGCTATTAGAACTAAGAAGTCTATCTATTAAAAATAACTTAGAAATGACTAGCCTAGATATTTCTAACAACTTAAGTTTAGGTACATTAAACTTAACGGGTAGTACTAACATCGCTAGTTTAATAATGACAGAAGGCCAAGTAATCGGAAGTAAATACGGATTTGATGAAAGTATCATCACTTACGAAGATATTGTTTACCCTGACAACTATGCTGAAAAGATCACTGACAGTAAGTTATTAGCTTATATGTTAGATGAGTTTGATACTGATAAGAGTGGAACTATTTCTAAGGAAGAGGCTGAGGCTGTCACTATCATCGACGCTCAAGATAAAGATATCAAAGAATTTACAGGACTATATTTCTTTAAGAATATCACTTCGATAAATCTTTCTAACAATCCTCTTGTATCTCTAAATGTTGACTTCTTCCCTCTTTTATCGAAATTAATAGTTAACAATACAGACTTAAGCTACGTAGCTTTAGATAAGATTACAGGTCTAACTCACCTTGAGATTACTAATTCTAAGTTAACTACTATGACTTCAACTGAAAATCATAAAGGTTTAGAATATGTAGATTTATCAAATAATCAAATTTCAGGAAGTGGATATAAAGTATTATCATTTACAGGACTTACGAATCTAGCTTATATAGATTTATCTAATAATCAGATTTCTGGCTATGGCGTTCCTGAGTTATATGCATGTACTGCTCTAGAGTATGTTAATTTATCAGATAATAATTATTTCTCATTTAACTTCGGAATGTTATCTGCGGCTAAAGAGGTATACTTTAACAATAATGATGCATGGGCAGTATCTGACCTAAATAAGATTCCTAATCTTGAAATTTTTGAAGCAGCAAATAATCCTAGATATAAGCAATTAGATTTTTCTAAGAACGATAATATTCAAAGAATATATGCTCCTGACTGTGGTTCATTAACAAAGGTTATTCTAAAAGAGGGTGTTAATCCTGACAACTTAGATATAACTATCCCTGATGCGGCAGTTATAGAATTTAAAATGTAAAAATATTAACTAATTATCATCACGCTAGTTTTTTCTCTAGCGTGATGATTTTTACTATTTATGAAAGAAAGATTAAACATATTAGCGATGATTCTACTGTCACTTCTTGTTATGAGTTGTGGCCTTGAATCTAAAAATTCAACTAAAATTTTAGCATCATCTATTATAGCTCCTCCCGAAGGAGGACTTTGTGAGATAGAGTACACTATTAAAAATCCTATTAACGGACAAAAAATAGAAGCAAGTACTGAGGCTGACTGGATAAGCTATGATTTTGAGTATCTGCCTAACAATAAAATCAAGTTTGTTGTTGAGCCATGCTCTGTTGTAAGTCGTACAGCTAATATTTCCTTAAAGTATGGAAGCCATGATGAGATTACCATTCAAGTATCACAGTATGAACTTTCATCAAATGAATCTTTCACTATATCACTACAAGCCGTAAATGCTTATGGCGCTACCCTACGCTACACCGCAAATAACCACGACCATAACTACTTCTTCTTAGTTATGTCAAAACATACGGTTGACCAATACCTTGCAGAGGGTGGAGAGAATTCTTTATACAATGCAGATATTGACTGGATAAAAAGTCTCGCAGAGCATAACAAAGTAGGCTTTGAAGAATTCTTACCAGTAGCAAAGCAGATTTACACCCTTAATGGTGATGCCACTACGATGAATTATACGACTTTAAGTCCAGGCGAAACATATTATGCATACTGCTATGGTATGGATAAAAAAGGTAATAAGATGACAGAGGTAGTAAAAAAAGAATTTACCACTGATATTCTCAATCCGATAGACCTAAACTTTGAAATCCAAACCTCAAGTATCTCGTCAAATTCAGCCGAAGTCACAGTAATTCCATCTTCAGAAGATGTACTCTATACCTGGAGTTATGTAATAGAAGCAGAGATACTAAAGTATGGAAAAGAAGAGATCGTTAAAATTTTAACAGACACACTTAAAGCTAGGACACAAAAGGATAACACAAGCATCGGAGAGCATTTACACAAAGGAATCTCAAAAGAGCACATTTCTGGACTATGGAGTAATGCCAACTATTATATCGTAGCCTGGGCTACTGATAGAAAGGGTAACATCATAAGTGAAATTACTTCAACTAAAGCTATTCAGACTAAAGAAGAAGTAACCTATGATGACTGCACTTTTGAAATATCATGCCCAGAGGTTAAATCCATGGATATACTAATTAATGTAAAGCCGTCTAATAATGCGACACGCTATTACGTATCTTGTATTTCAGACGAAAGGACTAAGGGCTATAATAGCGACCAAATGGCCAGACGCATAATAAATATGGAGTCTGGACGCTTAGAAAGAGGCTCTTACGGCGAAGGTACTACTTGGGAAGATGTGCACATATTATTCTCTGGCGAACAATCTATTTGGGCACAGGAAGATCTGTATTGGACATTTACTCCTGACAATCTATACCACATTTATGTTTTTGGTATAGACGAAGAAGGAAATAGAACAACAGATGTAGCCCATTTTACACAAAGATCTGCTCCTTCCGATAAGTCTGATATGACTTTTGACATAGATTTAATAGATCAGAGTTGGAACTACGGTATCTTCAATATCACTCCAAGTAATAATGAAGAGTACTACCTTACTCACCTCATTGAATCAGGTTATCTAGAAACATTTAGACTAGAAGATGGTTCTTTAGACTCAAAACCTCTAATGGATGAAATCTCAAAATTCTATGATGGGTCTATAAACTACCAACTAAGAAAAGGGGAAAGAGAGAAGAAGCATGAGTGGAGTTCTGATACTGACTTTACCTTATTAGCCTTTGCCTTTGCAGGAACAAATACTAGTGAGATCACAGAGTTCAAACTAAAAACTTCGTCCATCCCATTTACCAGTGATGCCAATGTAGATGTCAGCTATGAGTTTTTTGATGGAAATGACCTATACGAGATGGATCCTGAAAGGTGGGCAGATGCAAGGGGAGAAATAGTTATGCACCTTACCTTCGCTCCAAATGACAAAGCTGTAAACTGGTATTCTGGGGTATGGCAGCCTGTCTCAAACTACGAAAGAGGCGTAGACCACCTAATGAAACTGATTATGAATCCGTCGCACAGTTTCGTTAAACAGAAAAGTGGAATGATTTACCCTCCGATGTATACCACATCTAGTCTATCCTATGTAGCAGAGGCAGCGGATGGAACATTTGGCCCTTGGAATTATATCGAATTTACACCCTCTACAGACAAGATCTCTGAGCCATATAACTTCTGGTCGACAATAGATGAAAACAACATAGTTAAAGAATTTAACGATGACGCAGCTAGTGATTTTAAACCTAGAAGCAGTGGTAATCTATTCCAGATATCTCACTTCTTTTAGTTCTAGATGCTAATAGCTGAATAAGTCCTAAAAGTATATAGAGAAGCAAGTAAGACCTTGATCTTGGGTACGAAGACTGAAACGATAAGCATGCTTATTAAGAATATCTCTTACTACCAGTAATCCAATACCCTGACCATTTGGCTTTGTAGAGAAAAATGGAGAAAATAGATGCTGAGAAACAGAGGAATCTAGTACTTGACCATCATTCATAATTAGTAAAGAAGACTCCGTCGTAGCTATAATTATAGTTCCAGCAGAATCTATAGCCTCTAATGCATTCTTAACTATATTTATAAGTACTTGCTCTATCTGAGCAATATCTGCCTCCACCTCTACTGGCTCATTATTCAAGCGAAGTTCAAAGAGAATATCCTTCCCTCGCGCCAAACTCTCGTAGAGTCTTAAATTATTCGTAACTAATGTATTCAACTCTATTCGAGACTTCACAGGCTCCGGAATCTTTACCACATCAGCATACCTTGAAACAAAGCGGCTCAGATTAAGACAACGCTCAGCGGAAACAGATAGTATCTGAAAAATTTGCTCGTCCAGCTTTTCTTTCTCGAGTTCTTGCAAAGTTAACTTTGCAATATCTATAGAAGAGGATATTCCTGCCATCGAGTTGTTTACCTCGTGTGCCAACATTCTAATTACGTGCTCATAAGCCTTTCTCTCAGCCTGTAGGACTTCCTCCGTCATTCGTTCTATTAAATAGAAAGTCTGATTATATCCACTATTAATAAAAGACGACCTCGAACATTTATAGATATCACCATTATCAAGCCTTATGATCTTAGATTCATTCTTTTCTAACTTCAACAGCTCAACCGATATAGGATCACTATGTTCCAATAAGCTAGATGCTAAACTCTCAAGACGACAATGCTCCTGAGAAAGCATATTTAATGCCGCAGGATTATAGGAATAAATCTTATAATCTAGATCTAAGATAATTATACCCATAGGCGATGAACTAATCAGAAGATCTAAAAAGTAATTCTGCTCCTTTAGTTTTATCTGCTTATCTCGAAGCTGATCCATCATTCTATTAAAAAGAAAAATTATCGCATCTACCTCCTTAGTTCCTGTCTGACTAAGGCGTGTGCTTAGATCCTCCTCCCTTAACACTCCCAGCCCTAGCGATATAGTCTTTAATGGCCTAACTGTGCTTTTATATAGCAAGGCAAGCACTAGAAATAAAGCTATTACCAGTCCCTCGACGATTAAGAAATAAATTACTAACTCATTCTGAAACAAAATAAGACCTAATACTACAGCCAAGGCTAATATCAGTACTACCAGAATCCAAAAATACTTCTTTACATTCATTACTCACTATATGGTATTTGATATTTCTCCAATCTACGATATAGAGCTGCTCGGCTGAGTCCTAGAACCTTTGCTGTTCTAGAGATATTGTTATTATTAAGCCTTAACTCCTCAACGATTCTTAGTCTTTCCATATCCTCAAGAGAACTAATCGAAGACTGGGCACTTCCTTTTTGCTCTCTTAGACTCCTAAAATTTTCAAGATCTAAGCACTCTCCATCACTCAAGATAATGGCCCTTTCTACTAGATTCTTAAGTTCCCTGATATTGCCTTCATAAGGCAAGGACTGCAAATAATCCATAGCCTCAGATGAAATCGTCACCTCTGCTAGACCCTCTCTTTTCGAGACGAGCTTCGCAAAATGATTCACCAAAAGAGGAATATCCTCGCGTCTTTCCCTCAGCGCAGGAAGATGAATGGGAATCAGATTTATTCTATACATTAGGTCCTCCCTAAAAAGGTTCTGACTAACCATCTGCGGCAGATCCTTATTTGTCGCAGTTATAAGCCTCACATCCACCTTGATAGGATTACTATCGCCCAACATCTCAAAGGTTTGCTCTTGTAAAACCCTCAATAACTTCACCTGATGACTCATTTCTAGATCCCCTATTTCATCAAGAAATATAGTACCTCCATCAGCCATAGCAAAACGTCCCTTTCTATCCGAGTGCGCATCCGTAAAAGAGCCTCGTTTATGACCAAACATCTCAGATTCAAACAAAGATTGACTTAATCCTCCGAGATTTACCTTCACAAAAGGTTTAGCCTCTCTCTTACTAAGTCTATGTACCGCCTCAGCGATCAATTCTTTTCCCGAACCACTTTCCCCAGTAATTAGTACTGAGGCATTTGTTTTCGCCACCTTTCGCACAGTTGCTAATATGCTCTTTAAGGCTGGACTCTTTCCTACTATATCTGGAAAGACCTCATCCTCTTGCAAATTCTCCTCCTCACTTAAATCCTCTTTTACCTTTAACTCTAGGGCAGTCTTTACTATATTCAGAAGCATAATATTATTCCAAGGCTTAGTTATAAAATCAAAAGCCCCCTCTCTCATTCCCTTTACTGCTAACTGAATACTTCCCCAAGCAGTTATCAATATAACTGGAATATCAGGTTTAAGTACCTTTATCTGCTTAAGTAAATGAATACCCTCCTCCCCTGAGGTAGTTAATGAATAATTCATATCCATAATAACAAGAGAAATCTCCTGCTGCCTTATCGCAGCGATAGCCTCCTTTGGATTACTCGCCTCTATTGAACTCATCTGCGCCCTCTTAAAAAGAAAGGCAAGACTTGTCCTTATGCTTATATCATCATCTACTATTAAAATCATCTTGTACGAAATAGTTTAAAGTTTTCACTGAATAATTAAATATTCCTAACACAAATATACGAGGAATTTGGATATATCTTAATTTAATATTGCTAATAGCGCCTCAACACTTTCAAGTGTCACACCTTGAATATTATAATAATAATTCCAATACCTATACATTTCTTCTATCAATCGTCTTGATGCCGCATCTCTCGAATCCCTTGCATCATTCAAATCAAGCATATTAATATCGCCAGAAATAAAAGTCTCCATCGCTATATCATAACGACTCTGAGCCAATTTATCTGACTCTATTGCGATCTGAAGCTGCTGAGCTTGATTATTAAAATTCTCAACTAAAAGAAAGATATCCTGACTAAAGTTTATCTCCTCCTCTCTTATTCTAGACTCCTCCACAGCCCTATTACTCTGGGCCACCATCACCTGTGCTTCCCTCTTTCCCCAATCCAGAATAGGAAGACTCACTCCCACCTCAACGACCTGATTATTTACCAAATTAGCATAAGATGAAGCAAAAGAATTATCCACGCCCGAAAGTCCAACCGAAGCATATAGATCTATCCTTCTAAGATTACCCTTAGCATTTGCCACAGCATAATCTGCCTCCTTTTGACGCCTCAATATACTCTTAGTAAAAGAACTATTCTTTAACGCCTGCTCTAACACTACACCATAACTAAGCACTCCAGCGTGAGTCGTCAGCGGAGTTTGAAGCCTTAATTCTATACCCTCATTTAAACCCAAAAATGCATTTAACTGAAACATCCTAGCCCTTAGAGAACTTTTAGCCTCTGTCAAACTAGCCCGCGATTGAAGAGTAGCTATTTCCAATTGAATCAACTCATTTTTCGAAAGTTGCCCCTTATCCCTCTTCGCCTGCCCCACCTCATATAACTTATTTGCATTTTCTAGGTTTTGCTTCGCAATATCCACGTCAGTACGTGCCAAGAGGAAATTAAAATAAAGAGCCACCACTTCAAGGGTTAACTGCTCCATTTCCTCTGTGTGAATTATCTGCGCTTCCTCATAGCGCAGAGGCTCTATCAACATATCCCACTTATGGGTATTGACCGTAAAAAGAGGCTGAATAAGAGTGATATGAATAGGCACACTTAAAAACTCGTCTTGTCCCCCACCAAGCTGACTTGTAAAGTCAAGGGAAGTTCCAATCCTTATTTGTCCTCCTGTTAAAGGAATGTTCTGAGTTACATTTAGCCCCATCCCCAGCGTTAAATTATTATTTCTTACATAAGAGTAACTTCCATCCTCATGCTGATAGGGTGAGAAACTCCTTTTATAGACAGGGATATTTCCATCCAGTGAAACCTCTGGTAATAAATTTGCTCTATAAGTCTTATATTCCCACTGGGCGGTCTGAAATTTATTTTTAACTGTAATGGCTTTAAGAGACTGGCTCTTAGCTAGGGCTATCACCTCTGTGATACTTAGCTCCAGCACAGTAGCCTGAGTATGATTTTGTGCGTGACTTTCCATAAGAAAGCCACAGCACAAAAATAATATAATCAAACCTTTATTCATCTCTTAGAGCGTCAACTGGAGTTATTTTACTAGACATTATCATAGGCAATGATACACCCAGCACTACTATCATAGACATTAACAAAGTAGTAATTAGCGCCCCGGTACTAATAAGTGCCGAACTGTTATTAACTATCCACGCTTCTGGTATTGTAAACATTGAATAATCTAATGATATACCTCCAGTCAAAATACTTATATTCAACAGTATAAATATTGCCACTACTATGGAGCAAGCAAGTAATAATAGTCCCTCTACTATTAAGTGAAAAAGCACCTTAGTTTTTGTCGCTCCAAGAGCTAATCTCAATCCTATCTCTCCTTTTCTAGCTTCTATCTTTAACCAAAACGCCCCAACTAAACCTAAAAAGACAGCGATAAACACAAATGTTGTTAGAAACTTATATATATAATTTGGACTATTGAAAGGATTAAAGTCTTTTTGATGATCCTCGAGAGCTACAATCTTTTCTACGAAGATATTGCCAGAACGAAGTTTTGGCGCTATCTCCTTCTCAAAACTCTGAATAAACTCTTCGGTAGTCCTTACGCTTAGCACCATATTTTTAGCATAATAGTCACTAATTGTATCTCTTCCCGAAAATAGCATAGGACTAGGCTGATCAGCTCTACGATTCTTAACATAGTTAATAACACCTGTTACCGGGCGATATTCCCCTCCCTGTACGGTAATTTTAACTTGCTCATTATATTCAGCATCTGTTAATACTTCATCTATCATTCTTTGTGCTTGCTTTGTAACTATGACTCCTTTACTTGCAGCTTCGCTAAGATCTTCTAGACTCTGCCCGAATAGAGGCTCAAACTGGAAAACCTCCCAGTAATCCCATCCGTTTATATACTCCATCGGTTGCATAATTTGCGCATTCAAACTGTCAGAAATGAATACATTATTGGTTATCATCATTCCTGATAAAGGATAGTGCGGAGGGTGAAGGGCTGCCGCATCTATCTGAGGATAGGCCTTAATAGTATTAGCCACATTTAGGACATCTTCTTTAATATCTCTTAGTTCCGCTCTAGTAGAGTCAAAGATAGTCGCAGTATTTGGTAAGCAGTGTAATCTTATTACATATACACCTTCTTCATTGAATCCCACTGGAATTCTTTTCGTATATGCTTCTGCAAAGATTGTAGAAATCATTAAACACGAAACCACGAACACGATTATTAACTCGACAAATAGCCAAGTATTAATCTTTCTTTCTTTCCATATTTGCTTTAGGGCTTGCTTTATCATTTTTTCACAGTATTTAAAGATTCAACAATATTTTTTTTCATAGCATTTCTAGCTGGTATAAATGCTGACAAAATGTTTAATAAAAAACTCACCACTAATAAGGATATGACTATTAAAGGATTAACCAAGGAACCTATACTAAAAGTCATTCGCTGATCACCTATAGAATCTAATGTAGGGATCAAAATAGGAATAAGATAATTACCTGCAAAAAATATAATAACATAGGCTAGAAACAAGCCCAGAATGCCTCCTAAGGCACTTAACAGAAGATTTTCGTTAATTATCTGAATCATTATACTTTTATTTGTAGCACCTAGGGTCTTTCGAATTCCTAATTCCTCCAATCTTCTTCGCATACTTGATGAGATCATCCCCGCAAGATTAAATGCTGGAA
This sequence comes from uncultured Muribaculaceae bacterium, assembly GCA_964369605.1. GTDB lineage: Bacteria > Bacteroidota > Bacteroidia > Bacteroidales > UBA932 > CAYJFD01. Next base: position 43,316 of record CAYJFD010000009.1, read on the forward strand.
CTATTAGGATACCAAATATTATTAGCAGTAGACCTCTTAAATATGCTCCTATTTGCCCAGGCTGATTACTCCACTGCTTTACAAGGCTTTCTAAATACGTATTAGGCTGCCCTAGTAAATCATATCTCATTCCTTTCATAGTGCTATTGATTTTCTGCAACTTTTCAGCTACGGCCTCTTTTATTACCGTCTTTGAGTAACCCTCCTTCAAAGTAAAAAATACTTCATAGTCCCCGTGCAACTGATCTTGTATAGGCTTTAGGGAAGCTTCAACACTGTTATAATCTTTTATAGGTATCCATATTTGAGAATAGGCATTTATCGCTATTTTAGGCACTGACTTCACTACTCCAGTAATCTTATATACAATTGAAGAAATCTCGATTTCCTCACCTAATACATCACTCCTATTATAAAGACTCATCGCAAAATCTTCTGAAACAACCATATATCTTGATCTTGCATTTATATCTTCTAATGTGAAGGCTCTTCCATGGATAAATTCTAGGTCATAAATCTCCCAGAAAGCTTCATTTACTCTTAATATATCTGCTTCCTTAGGAAAGGGATTTTGTTTAGTTCTATATTCTAAAGGTTCCCAAGGTCTTTCTACAAATACCACCTCATCTATTCCCTCTTCACCGTCTAGTAGAAGCTCCTTTAATCTAGGTGAACAAGATGATGAACTCATCCATCCTTGATTTTCATCGTGACTAAGTATTGAACGTATAACCATAGTCTTTGAACGCATACTTTCGGGAGAAATATCTGATCCAACGGCCACCCAAGCTATAATTATTACCATAACTAAGGATATGGATATAGCTGCTCCCGTTATATAGATCGCACTGTAGAATCTATTATGCTTTAGAATCTGCCAGGCTTGTTTAAAATTTCTAATCATAGTTCTTTATTTTACTTGCATTCCATCTAAAAATCTTACTATCCTATCTGTCTGACGAGCCTGCTCTTCATTGTGCGTCACCATTACGATAGTCTTGCCATCTTCCTTATTCAATCTATGTAGTATATCCAGAACTTCTGCTCCCATCTTTGAGTCTAGATTTCCTGTAGGCTCATCGGCCAATATCAAACTAGGATTTCCTATAATCGCCCTTGCTATAGCTACCCTTTGACACTGTCCTCCAGAAAGCTGAGTAGGATAATGCTTCATTCTGTGTGTCAGACCTAGCTTCTCGATAACTTCCATTGCTCTTCGAGCTCTCTCTTTAGGAGGCACTCCTCTGTAAAATAAAGGAAGTTCTATATTATCTATTACATTTAATGTGCTTATTAGGTGAAAACTCTGAAATACAAAACCAAGGTGCTCATTTCTAAAACTAGCTATCTTATTCTTTTTAATATCCCTAGCATTAATTCCATTTATCTCTACCTCCCCTGAGCTTGGATCATCTAGGAGTCCAACTAAGTTTAAAAGTGTGGATTTTCCACAGCCTGAAGGTCCCATTATCGAAACAAACTCTCCCTGTTTTACATCCAAGTTCACATTTCTAAGAGCATAAGTCTCTATCTCATTTGCTCTATAAATTTTTGTTAATTCTGTAAGTTTTATCATAACTTTATTATTTAATTTTTAATTTATCCTTACTCTTTTGACTTTCATTAAGTTCGCTTAATAGTACCTGCTCTCCTGGAAGTACTCCACTTATTATTTCTACAAAGTCATAATTACAATCACCTAGTCTCACCTTTCTCTTCTCTAGATAATCCCCCTTCTTTACAAACATATCATACACGCCTGCCCCTTTGTAATGCTTCCCATTCTTTATTCGTATAGCATCTATTTCTAAAGATTCTAGTACATAGGTTTCACACCTTAAACCTGAGCGTAGTAGCATATTATCACTATCCTCTAACTGAACAGTAAAATTTATAGCACCATTAATAGACACTGGATTTATATTTGAAATTATTCCCTCGAGGATTTCACTCTCTATTATTATATGAACTACTCCTCCTAGTGTCAGCTTCGTCCTATAATAATCACTTATCTGCGCCTCTATCTTAAAATTATTAAGATCAGAGATGATTGCTATTTTCTCACCAGCTCCCACCTGCGAACCGATGTTAGTTGCCACATAGGAAAGCACTGCTGCTTGGGGTGATTCTATTCTTGCTTGCTCTAAAGTAATTTTCAACTGCTCAAGCTCCTTTCTAAATATACTCAAGTTTAACTCTCTTATCTTCTGGTCGGCTTGCGCCAATGCCTTTCGATTCTCAAACAGCTGCAACTCCTCTTGATATTGCATTTGCGCCACCTCATAGTTCATCCTTGCTTTTCTTACTGCTGCAGTAGTACTCGCTCCAAGACTATCAAGATATCTTTGATTACTATATTCCAACTCTATATTCTCTAGTTCTATCTTTTTAACATTTAACCTTGTTTGAGACTCTGAATCATTTATTTGATTTTGTAGCTTTAGTTTCTCTAGTTCGAGTACAGTCATCTGCTCTTTATCTAGCTTCATCAGATAGTCGCTCTGTAATTTGCTTAAATCTAATTCAAGTATAGGGCTACCCTTTTCTAAAATACTTCCAGCTTGACTATGCACTTTTAATATCTTTGATGATATCGGCGAATTTATTATTTGCTCAAATGCTGGAACTACCTTCCCTGTAGCTGGCAGAGTTAATTCTATATCTCCTCTATCTGCTGTCGCTAACAATATTTGTCTAGAGTCCACCTTTGGCTCTATTAAAAGAGAAACAATATATATTACAAATAATAATACAGCTAGATAACTCAAGCATTTCAGTATAAATACTAACCTTTCTTTTCGAATTCTATGTTTACTCACCTTTACATCCATAGTTTTGTTCTTTTTTCTTTCATAGAATCCAAAAATATGCCAAGAACAAAACCCTCTGATTATCTGAAATATACTCTACACTTCAGTGTTCGATTCCGAACACTTCAAACAGAAATGAACATAAAATTATATATGTGATAAATATAATCTTTTTTGTATATCAATTTTTACTCCTTTGCTTGTTTAATTTATATTTTTTCGGTATCTTTGGAGGTATGCTAAATAAATAAACTTATGAAACGAATATTATTCTTATTATTGGTATTTATTTGTGCTGGTTATATCGACCTAGCTGCTCAACCTAAATACCTAGTTAACTTACACGAACCTGTAGAGATGTATCGCTATACACCTTACAAATTTAACGGGCTAGACTCAAAGAAAGTTGAAATGAGTGGAGGACTTGATTGGTTTGGCGGTTTTACTATTCACTGTACTCAAGGTCCATATACTCCAGGGTTCGCGACATTTAATCTTGAAGGTAAATACTCTAAGATGCTCTTTGTGTTAGGGGCTGAAAATAGTGGAACTGGCGCAGGAGGCACCGGCATAGATATAGAGCCAAATATTATTGCTGCATACGCTGACGGGCGCAAAGTTTTGGATCAAGTTATATATGGATACTCTACTCCAAAGCGTATGGAAATCGATCTCACGGGAGTGAATGAACTTAAATTCATTATCGTCAAAGGAGATATTACTATCGCCTTTGGGGAGGTTACATTATGGAAGGAAGGAGAAAGTCCTATTGAAACTGGAAATATTATAAACTCTGCCCCAAAAATCACCGAAATAGGTAAAGATCTTAAACCTTATTTTTACAACTATAAGTTTGAAAACGTATCTCCGAATGATAAACTTAAAGCTATTCATATAAACGGAAGAGAGTACTTCTATGGACTTAAAGCCGATATGAATATGGGACTCGTAGGCAATAATCCTGGCTGGGCCTATTTTAATCTTCGTAATCAATATTCAAAGTTAAATTTTACTATCGGACCTATTGATAATCAAGATAGTCAAGGAAGTGGATGGTTCACAGTCAAAGCAGATGGCAAAATAATCTACGAACTTGAAATGAGTTATCAAGATATCTCTCAGCGTGTATCACTAGATGTAAGTGGCTGCGAAATGCTCTCCTTCCACTCTGAACAGTCTTCACACTCAGTGAGTGCTGGAATAGCAGAGATTATATTATATCCAAAAGGACAAGAAGCTTTAGCAGAGCGCTCTGAGGCAGAATCAACGGTAGATCCGCGTTTAAAAAATCTTCCTGATGTATGTAAGCTAATATCAAATATTCCTCCTTATTCGAAAGGATCTCAAACTTCAAAACAGATATATGATGGGACTTCGGATCATATCACCTTCTCTATGGGCGGGGTTAAATTTAATGAAGGGATAATACTTTACGAAAAAGCAAGTGTTCTTGATGATAATACATCTGCTTATGCGATTTTTGATTTAGGGAATGAATTTGACTATGTAAGCTTCGTGGCTGGCTATATCGGGAAGAGTGGTGCTTTAATCAACGACCGCTTAAAAGTTTACGCAGACGATGAACTTATGCTAGATATACCTCTTATGGCCACACATCCGAATCAAAACATCATTATTCCACTAAATCGTTGTCGTCGCCTACGTATCGAGAACGAAGGCTCTTCTATGCTTAATGCCGCTGCCTTTGGTGTTGCAGACTTAGTAGTATACCGTGGTGAACCTGTAGAAAATGATCTTTTTGTTCACCCTATTCCTGAGTTACCACATACTGTAGATCTAATCGATCTTGGCGCTCCCTACATTCACTATGTGAGCCCTATGAAGGATAGTAAGGATAAAATATTTTATGACGGTTCTACTATAAGAAATTATTTTGAACTAGACGGCAGAAGAATTAATAAAGGGTTTATGTTACAGACAAGCGTTCACTTTTCACTTGATCATGGAATATTATCAGGGACTGATGGAGCAGCAGCTGGTGCTATTGGAGGTGCCGCGGTCGGAGCATCCTTTATCGCAAGTGGTGTTACAATAGGTGGCGCAGTAGTCGGCAGCACTTTAGCAGGAGTAGCTGCATTCTTAATGCTTGCTGCTGGTGGTGAAGCTTTAGAAAATTCTTGTGCTGCATTCAATACTTACGGAGCATATAATAGTCTCACCTTCACTGTTGCTTGCTATAAACCAAGACTATCAAATCTTGTTAGCGACTATAAGGAAACGCTCATCATAGGTACTGATCAACAAATCGCAGCTCAAATAGCGGTATATGAGACGATGGAGCCTCAAACCATAACTGTGCCATTAAATGAATGTGAACAGTTAATGTTCTGGCTTTCGAATACAGATAATTGGTCAGGCCAATATATATTCTACGACATAGTAGTATCTAAAGATAATAGCGAATTAATTCTACCTAAGGACGCTAGGATTTCAACAGCTATCATAACTGAGCCTATTTATACCGATAAAACTATGGTCGAGTGGGTAAGTCCAAGCTCTCCTGGGCAAAAAAGCGTGGATGAATACTTGAAAGTAACTAGAAATTCTTATTATGCTGTTAATGATATCATCAAGAAATCTGCGCCTGACTATAAGATACACACATACTTCCTTGAAAGTAATAACGGAGAAATATGTAAAGCAATCAACTTAATGCATATACATAGTGAGAATGCTATGTCTATAGTCGATGAATATCGATATAGTGCAGAATATGTTGATAAACTCAGAGACTTAAAAGCTACTTATGCAAATCTTAAGCTCATGCATGCTAGTGCCTTAACCGGCCTACCAGAGCTAGGAGTTAAGGCTATCTCTGCGGGTAAGATGGTTAAAGAATTAAAAAAACTAAACAATGTATACGAAGAATTGGTAGATCAACTCTACCAAGAGAAACTTGCTGAAACTGAATTCTTAGGCTATATCGTTAATAATGCACTAAATATCGATGGAAAACAAAGCACTGAAACCACGATTTTCTGTCCACTTCTCGAAGGAGAAACACCCCCTTCATCTGAACTCCAGATGGTAGAAAATTTTGAGTTAAAGTAGCCGCCCGATATCGCATTCCCACCCACAACGGAAGATTAATCTTGGGGCTAACACCATATCTTCCTTAGGTGGGTGTGAATGCTTTACTCTGTTAGATTTTTGAGTCGTATTTACATAGCTATATAGTTCAAGCCTCATCCATAAGCAGTACTACTAGGAAATCCACTCCGATCTGAAATATAAATACCTCGCCCGTCGGCAAAAAACGCTCTCAGGGCACAAAAACTCCGACGGACCACCTCTTTTCACTCCAAAACAGGCCACCCGTCGGCAAAAGATGCTCTGTGGAAGCGATTTTGACAACGGACCAAATAATTTTATCTAACATTACGCACCATCCATCCATCATAGATAGTATCGCACTCCCACCCAAGTTTTCGAAATATAATCCCCACAAGGTAAGCCAAGTGGGGATTAATTAGTTGTTAGCAATATTTATTCGAATCTCAAATATGTAGTATTTTCAGATTTAGCACGCTGAGGCTGAGGCGAACTTATATCTTCATACGAAATCTCTAATGCATCCTCTGAAATTTCTATAATATTCCATTCAAATGTATCGCCATCATTACTTTTGAACTTGATTGTCTTTCCTGAATAAGTGTAAGAACCTAGTTCATTTTTTTCCTCTTTGATCTGTTCAGAATTAATAATGGAAATGCTTGGATAATTCATTGAGTATTCTCCGTTTTCCTTAAAACTAACGGTAATGGGTTGTTCTCCTTCTTCAGGCTTTTCCCAATCAACTCCATCGCCGCTATACTCTGTTCCAGTCCAAGTTTTACATAGCAAATCTGGATCAGTTTTTTCACAAGCAAGCACTACAAAAGAAACAATTATAGCGCAAATCGATTTTAATAATAGTTTTCGTTTCATAAGTATATATGTTTAAATAAATTTATTGCAATATTCGACATAGAATGTCTTTTTGCTTGCCTCATTCTGTAATGAAAGTTCATCACGCGAGGCCACTGACAATAGATGACAGATATATTTCTAGAAGTACTGACTTTCTATCCAATAATATTTTTTGATGCTCGTAAATCATATAATTTTACTTTTAGGTAATTTCATTAGAACTTCAAAATAGGTTGAACGGATACACTACAAAGAAAAAAAAAAATAACATATACAAAAAAGTTAGGAATAAATACCAAGTATACTATTCCTAACTAATTTAAAATCATAATTTTCTACATTTGCTCTTCTATGCTATCTACGATTTTACCGTCGAATAGATTGATTACTCTATGGGCATATTTACTATCTCTTAGTGAGTGAGTGACCATTAAAATAGTCGCACCTTCTTGGTTTAGCTCCTTTAGCAGGTTCATTACTTCTATACCATTTGTTGAATCTAGATTTCCTGTTGGCTCATCAGCCAGGATTATCTTAGGGTTAGAAACTACTGCTCGCGCAATAGCTACGCGTTGCTGCTGCCCTCCAGAAAGCTGCTGAGGGAAGTGTTGCGCTCGATGCGATATTGCCATTCTCTTTAGAATGGCGTCCACCATCTCTTTTCTTTTCTTTGCTGGAATCTTCTGATAGATTAAAGGAAGCTCAACGTTCTCATAAACCGAAAGTTCATCGATAAGGTTAAAGCTCTGAAAAACAAAACCGATGTTTCCCTTCCTTGATTTACTACGTCCATTTTCCGTTAATTTAGCCATCTCCATCTCATCTAGCTTATAACTACCTGATGTTGGGTTGTCTAAAAGTCCTAATATATTTAGTAGCGTAGATTTTCCACAGCCCGAAGGCCCCATTATGGCTACAAATTCCCCTTTCTTAATCTCGAAAGATACTTGATTTAGGGCTACTGTTTCGATTTCCTCTGTACGGAAAACTTTTTCTAATTTGTTAACGTTGATCATGATTTTATGTTTTTAATTATTAATGAATTATTTCTGTTCTATTCACTTTTTACTACTGCTGCTGGGTTGCGACTGGCTGCTATATATGTTTGGACTAGTGTGGTCGATATAGCTATCAAGGCTGTGCCTAGGCAGGCTACTATGAATATCCAGGCAGATAATTTAGTTTGGTATTCGTATTGGTTTAACCATAGATTCATTATGTAGATACTAAGAGGAACGACGATTATGAATGAGATGATTATCCATTTGGAAATGCCCTTTAGTAATATGATTATTATCTCACTTGTAGATGAACCATAGACCTTTCTTATGGCGATTTCTCTTCTTCTTTTTTCTACTGAGAAATTTACTAATGCGAATACTCCGAGGCTTGCGATTACTATAGCTAGTATGCTGAAAAATAGTAGTCTGAATCTTAGGATTCTTTCGCTCTCATATACCTCATCATAGTGTGTGTCTAGGAATGAGGCTTCATAAATCTGGTCAGGGAATATCTCTTTGAATGTTTTTTCTATGAAATCAATGGTTTGCTCTTGATTGGTTTCTGATATTTTTATTAATACCTCGCCCGTAGATTCATAACCATAACCGAATTGGAAAATAAGTGGTCCAATATTCTCTGTGGCCGATCTATAGTTGAAGTTTTTCATAATCCCGCCAAAGGGGTATCTAAGTGTGGAATCTCCAGAGTATGTAGCTACTAACTTGGCTAGAGTTTCGTTCATAAGACGGTGGGGTACCATATCTAATGTATCTTGATAAACTGCTTTCATATTCAGGGGTGAACCCTCTATTAGTTCTATTCCTAATACATCTATGGTGTGCTCATCTCCACTAAGTAAATGGACTGTGATATTATTTCCATCTAAATCTTTAACTCCGATAGTTGTTAGGTTTCTTAAATCTACTGGAGTTTGCTCTACAAAACTTACAGCTATTACATTAGGAGCTTCTAAGAGTCTATTCCTTACCATCTCAGTTTTACCAGACATATGTAAGCCACTTTTTACAGAGAATACATTATCTTTATCATATCCTGTATCCATATTTAGCACATAATTTATCTGTTTATTTATCAGCAAAGTAGAGATTATTAAACTTATAGATATGGTGAACTGTAATATGGTTAATATACCTCTAATATAGGTGTGCCTAATGGATATGGCTCTTTTATTTATAGCTTCAAGAGGCTTTAGTTTAGTAAGAATTATGGCTGGATAAATACCTGCTATTATTCCTGAAAATAATGGAATGATAATAAATAGTGTGATGATACTGAATGGAGTAGGGCTCATATCTATCTCAAACCCAATATTTTGATTAATTATAGGCATTAAAATATAGGCAAGGAAATATGCTAGGACAGAACTAATAAATACTGTAACTATAGCATCGACGATTATACTCATACTAAGTGTAAATCGATTAGCTCCGAAAATAGCTCTTATTCCCATTTTTCTAATGATATCCAGTGAACGAGCGATATAAATATTAATGAAATTAATTATAGCTATTACCAAAATCAGAATGGAAATTAATCCTAATAGGTTTAAATCTTTTTTGCTAACATTATTTGCGTGGGTATACTCTGTAGATTCAGCACTTATATATGAATCCATATATGGCCTAAGTAGGACTGGCTCTCTGTCTACTTCCTCGCCGTACATAGCCTCTCTTTTCGTATGTAGAGCTTCCTCAAAAACCACATTAAACTCCTCTATATCGACCTGAGGTTTTAATAATGCTAATAAATCTGAATTCCAATATCCCCAAGTCATTATATCCTTATCAAAAGAAACACTTAGAAGATCTTCCGTAATCCTATCGTGTAGGATTATATCTCCTCTATAGGTGGTTTTATCAGGCATGTCATCTATTACAGCATCCACTAGAAGTATAATTTTTCCCTCAAATTTTAAATTTTCTCCTACCACATCCTCGTATCCAAATAACTTAACAGCAGCTGACCTACTAATAATAACACTGTTTTTTGTTTTAAAAGCCTTATCAATATCACCATAAATCACCTTAAAAGGAAGGATTTTAGTAATATTCTGGGAAGCTAAAAGTGCTTGAAGTTTAATGGTTTCCCGGTTCTGATCTAATGGTTTAAATGCTCCAGGAATCTTCATGATGAGACTAGATGCTTCTATCTGAGGAAGTTCGTCTGCGAATAATTTTAAAGCATTAGGGACAATAGTGCCAAGTTCTTCCTCTGGATATTCTATCCTCACTATCCTGTTTCGATGATCATCATTCCCCATAAAGAATTCTTGGTCGTGATTTAGTTCGCTAGAAATATGAAGATATATAATAAACACTGCTGTAAGTGCTAGCGACATTCCTAGTAAATTAACTAAGAATGAAAGCGGTTTATGCTTCTTCGAACTTATATTTTCTTTAATGATTTTTAACATTTTAAAGAGTTTTTTAGTTGTCTACCTATTTTTGAAGGTTGTTTACAGGGTTTGCCCTTGCGGTTTTTTGAATACTTATTATTATCGCTATCGCAATAATGATGCAGAGGGAGATGGTACAGAGGGCAAAGATCCACCAGTGGAGAGAGGTTCTGCGGGCGAATTGCGATAGCCAGTTTTCTCCTGCGAAATATGCGGCAGCACCTCCTACGACGATAGCAAAAAGGCTTAAGGCTATGAATTTATTTAGGAAGAGATGAATTATTTCTGAAACTGTGGCTCCGTTTATTTTTCTAATGGCTACCTCGCTGCGTCTTCTTGAAATCTCATCTTTTACATAGCCAATTAGGCCGATTATCGTGATTAGAAGTACGACGATGGCTGCATATAAAACTGTATCTCTAAATTTTTTACTGTCTTCATAGAGGGCTTCGTAGTTTGTTTTATATGATTCAACAGATAGGTTTCTGTCTGGGAATAGCTCAGTACAGATATCATTGATGTTTTTTATTATTTTAGGATTTGTTTCGTTTACCTTAATACTAAGATATCGGATGTATGAAGAACTTCCTTGATGGGATTTATAGTAGAAATATACAGAAGGTCTGTCTTGGTCCCAAGTGGCATTTCCGTAGAGGTAATCTTCATACACTCCGATGATGGTGTATGGTGTGTTTTCCCAGCCAGAGTGCTCTGAAATTAATACTTCTTTTCCTATGGCATTATCAGACCAGCCCTTTAATACCTTCATTTTTTCTACAAATGCCTTACTCACTAGGATGGAGTGTTCATCTGCATTTTCAGGTGAAAAATTAGTGCCGTTTACTATTTTTATATTTAATAGGTCTATATAATTTTCGTCTATAAAATAATTATCTATTACATTGAATAGCTCGTAATCTGGCTCGTCTAGAGTCATTACGTTGTTTCCACTACTAGATGCGATTGGTAGGATACTACTTATGGATACTGCTTGAGTTTCAGACAGTTCTGCTATTCTATTCTTTAGTAGAGATATCTCTTGGTCATCCTGTCCCCAAACATCTATGCAGAGTACATTCTCGTAGTCATATCCTATGTCTGAATGGGTCAGGTGATGATACTGGAATATAATAATGCTCAGAAGGGTAATGAAAAACATTGTCCCTGAGATTTGTAGGAATAATAATCCTTGCTTCCATTTCTTTCGTGTTTCTTGATAGCCTCTATAAGCTGCCGATGACGGAATTTGTGCATATAAAAAGGCAGGTATTAAGCCGCAAATGGCTAGGATAAAGGCGGCGGTAGCTATAAGGAGTGCCAAGGCATCTAGGGAAAGCATTGCGTTAAGCTGATAGAAAATAAGGGTCTCTATCTTGGTTTGGAAGACGAGGATGAGAATGACAGCAAGGCCTAGGGAAAGCAAAAAGGCAGCTAAGGCATCAGCAAACATCATTCGATAAATCGCAGATTTAGGAGCTCCATAACATTTATGTGTGGCAATATTTTTTGAGCGTCTGACTATACCAGCGATCTCGATTAGGACGTAGTTTAGCAGTGCCACTAATAGGACTGAGATGGCTAGGATGGACAGAATCGAAGTCATCTTTTTTACATCATCACTTTGGGAATAATGGTCAGTGGCCTTTTCTAAAACAAGTTTTAAATCGAAGGGATATTCGTCGAGATTTACATTCTCGGCTACTAGCATTTGGTCTATATCCTTTAAAACTTCTTCTGTTTTCGCGCCTTCGGTTAATCTAAGGTAGGTGGAGTATCTATCATTTCCAAGCCATTGGGTAGAGCCATCCCAGGTAAAGATGCCTATGGAGTTCAAAGAAATTACTATGTCGATTTCGTTAAAGGTGGAGTTGGTCGGAAAATCTTCGAATATGCCAAGGATGTTTAGTTTGCTATCCTCTGTGTTTTCAAATTCGATAATTTCACCGATCATAGATTCAGCTATCCCGTCAGGGCTTAGGCTTTGAGCCAATGTCCTACTAATAAGTGTACCTCTTTTCTGGGATAGAATTTTTGCTGGAGATTCGCCAATCGTTGGTCTAGGAAGAGTCTTGAAGAACATAGTATCGGCGATGATGGCTCCAGTAGAGATAACAGGAGCGGATTTTTGGTTAGAGACTATGCTGCATAGGGCGTCATAGTTTATCCAAGTAAAGCGAGTGGCTGCTTCTACTCGAGGTGAATGTTTAAGTAAGGCAGGTGCATAGGCACCAGGGGTATTTGAATAAAATTTTAGATCTTCAGATTCTCTTTTGAGTGAGTATTTAAGTCTATATGTTCTATCAGCCTCTGGGATAAAGTTATCGTAGGTATTGTCAAAATATATCTTAGTGATAATAACAAAGGTCATAGCCATACCTATTCCTAATAGAAGGATCTTCATTATCCCACTATCTCTATTTGATAATATCCATTTTAGGCTTTTAATTAGTTTTTTCATTTGTCTCTGTGTTATTTTTGCTATGCGCTTTGCTATATTGTTTACTTTGAGTGCTCGTGATACTTTTACTATTAAGTGGGGCTTATAATCCTTATTTAATTAGCTATAGTACTTCGATAGGTTTTGCCCAGAATCTATCTTCGTCAGTGGTTACTATGTCTTTATTATCGGAGCCTACTGTGTTTTTCGAGAACCATAGTTCCTTTACATTATAGCCTACAGGTACTAGAGAAACGTATTTTCCAGTGTGGCCTGGGTTTTCACGTCCGTAGGTATGTTTATCCCAGCTATTAAACCAGTATAGATTTTTTGCCCAGTAGCTATGGTAGTATTCATCGATAACTTTCATATCGTGAATAGGAACGATTGTAAATTTCTTATCTTCATATATCCTATCTCTCATTTCTTGAAGCGATAATGGAATATTATTTTCATCTGTAACATAGGCAAACATATCAGAATCAATCATTATCCACTTATCCATCTCTGGTATCCAAACTACGTTTACTACGTGGCAGTCATTGTCAAGATGATTATGTGGAAAACAGGTAATTACCCTATTTATTATGCCCTCTGCCATCAATAATTCATAAAGAAGTATGGAATGTAGTCGACAGTTAAACGCTGGCTCGACTTCCTTGGTATATTCCCAAAGTGTAATAGCGTCCCTCCCTTTTGGTGCTACTGTTTGATTTGCGTGAGGTATGTTTCTTGCTACAAACATTGCGATAGCCTTAGTTTTCTCCCAAGTATTATCATTTGCATTATATAAGGTATCTAAGCGAAAATAGTCTTGTAGCTTTTTAGCATTTTCTTGGTCCTGAATATATTCAAAAGTATATTCAACTGCATCTGCTTGATATCTAGTCGCTTTTATTAGCTCTATTCTTTCTTCATAATCTAGTTTAGATATCAATGCGTCTATCTGCTTATTAAACACAGTGTTACATAAGATTATGGTGATAATTAATAGCGTTACTAATGATCCTAGGGTGATTCCAATTATTTTTAATATCTTTTTGATTATTTTTTTCATGGCTTATGTTTTTATAAATTACTTATGGACTACTGTCCTTTGCCTTATATAATGCCAAGAATATGCCATAATCATAACTCTTTAATAATTCAGCACTTACACAAACCAGAAGACCAAGCCATGTCTATTTTTTTTACACTATTTGTCTATTTTTTTTACAAGGCCAAAGATTAGTCTTCCGAGGTAGATGGGCGTGCAGTAATATGTTAGGTGACTAGGCAAATGGTACTATGTGCTGTATAGAAACAGTGGTCCGTCGGAGTTTTCGCTTCCTCAGAGCGTATTTTGCCGACGGGTAGCTTGTTTTGGAGTAAAAAGTGGTGGTCCGTCGGAGCTTTCATGCCCTGAGAGCATCTTTTGCCGACGGGTGAGGTGTCTGAACGTAAAATGTAGTTTAAAAATCAAATTATATACAATATTTTTAATAGTTGTTCGTCTTAAGTAGTAGGAGATGTTTCCTAATTATATTAAAGATAATGTTACAAAAATTAAAAATGAAGTTTAAAAAGCCCAAAGAGGTGGAGTTACTGGAGATTTATGAAGATAAATGTGTTGGCTGTGGAAAATGTGCGCAGATGTGCAAGCGAGATGTATTCGGCATGCTCAATCAAAAGGCTGTAGTAATTAGTTTTGCTGCCTGCGTTGGATGTGGCAAATGTGTAAAAAAAATGTGTAATTTTGATGCGATTAATCTCGTATTAGCTTAAAAGAAATTAGAAACTGATGATAAATAGAAAATTTAAACCCGTGATATTTTTTGCCGCGATAGCAGCGGTAGGTGTAGTAGTAATGCTACTGTGGAACGCTATTATTCCGTCTATCATAGGATGGGGATCACTAAGCTACCTCCAAGCGGTGGGATTAATAATTCTAACAAGAATTTTATTTGGTGGCTTTGGCAGTGTAAAAGAAAAGTTTGGAAAACATTCAGAACATTTCAGAAATAGGGAGAGACTCCAAAAAATGAGTAAAGCAGAAAGAAAGGAATATATCAGAGAATATATGTCTAATGCTGAAGGTAATGGCCAAGAATAGAGTTGAGTCCATATTTAGGAAATACTCTGGAGCACTTAAAGGGTTTATATCAAAGAACTTATCCTCCGATTCAGAATCGGAGGATATACTTCAAGATGTCTTTTATAAGTTTATCATCACAGACGGCGAAGAAGAGTCCATAGAAAATGTTTCTTCATGGCTTTATAGGGTAGCTCGAAATCAGATTATTGATAGATCACGCAAAAAAAGGGAATCAGAAATGCCTTATATTTCTTCGGATATACAGGGAGAACTATTCAATTTACCCATAGCCGAATTCCTCCTTTACGATGATAATACCCCCGATAAAGATTTATTTCGCGCTATAATCAGGGATGAATTAGGCATAGCACTAGCAGAACTTCCAGAGCGACAACGAAAAGTTTTCGAGCTCAACGAACTTCAGGGGCTACCTTTTAAAGATATTGCGTCAGCAACAAATATCCCTATTAATACTCTTATTTCTCAAAAGAGGTACGCAACTGAATACCTACGCAAGCGTCTTGTATCGCTCTACCTTGAGGGAGAATAAGGATCTTAGTTATTAGAATTTAGGATTCCTCCTGTGAGTCTTGTTAGTTCAGTATTTGTAAAAATTCTACTGAACAACTATAATATAATTTACAATGTAAAAAACACATAAGCTGCGTTAGTAAAGCCATTGGCAATAAAATAAGTGACTAGATATTTCTGAATCTAGCCACTTATTATAAAAACATTCGATTTTACTAAAACATCTTATATACCGTCTTGGTAGATATTAACCAATGCTCCTCCTATACCTGTTGTATTTACTAGAACTGTCAGGTGTCTTTGATTTATATCAAGATTCTCCTTCAGTTTAAAATATAAGTGCTTACCTTTTCTTGTTACGCTAAACCAAGAAGCTTCAAATACTCCATCGCTACTGTAAATTATATGATCTTCACTTTCAAAAGAAAACACTATATAGTCAGATTCCCCTTCAACAGGCTCAATAGCAGTATACCTCACATTATCCGGAAAAATCTGCTCTGCCTTATAAAATTCAACTTTCACATCACCGCCTGATGATACGACTGTAACACCTGTATTCTTCACAGTGTCACCATTATAAGTAACTTTAAAACTAGTATCTGTTATGAATCCACACGAGGTTACAAACATCGT
>CAYJFD010000010.1:0-54722 GCA_964369605.1 uncultured Muribaculaceae bacterium
ATTAGTTTCTCACCATCGGTATACCATTTTTTTGTTTAAAAGTAATCCTTTTCTTTATACAACATCATGATTATCGTTGTATTTCATTTCTATTAATTTTACATATCGTTCTGTACCTTTTTTTTCAAAGAGAGGAATATGCAACTCTGTCAAATAGTTCTGAGCATATTCTTCACCATAATACTCTTTAACAAATAGATAGGTCATATATTCATTGTAAACCTCCGAGTAACCCCACTCCAGAGTTAACAATAAACAATCAACCCACCTAATACAGCATCACATAGTGCCATATTAGGTGGGTTTTCATAAATTTTTCATTGCAAGGTAGTAATTTACCTTATGTCATCAAGTTTTTCAAGAATTTATGCAACGTTGCATAAGATTGTTATTTTTTGTGAGATTTTTGAAATTTTCTGGCAGAAGTTGTGATACATCATCTACATTTGCAATATTATTTAAGACAGAACTCATCCATTCGTGCGGATTTACATTCATAGCTTTGCAGCTACCTATCAAGGAATATACAATGGCTGCCCTTGATGCTGCTTCATTATTACCACAGAATAAATAATTCTTTCTTCCAATCGCAAGAGGGCGTACTGAATTTCCCACTAGATTATATCTATCCTATATCTTCCATCAAGGTGATATCGAGATAACCTTGAGAAAAGAGAATAAGCATACTCTATTGCTTTGCCTGTTCTACTTTGCGCAATACTTTGGAGTGATTATCAACTAACCACTTCTCAAATCTCACTAACGATGGGTAGGCTCTCTCTGACCTAAGTTTAGCGATATTATCGTAATCTAAATTCTGCTCTGCCGCCTCTCTTTCTATATAGTACAACTCTTTTATCTGTACAAGAGCTTCACATGCAAGAGTTTTGTTTTCATCTAATGAGTTTACAAACCCACGTCTAGCACGAGCCCAATAACCCAATAGGAGTTTACCGTTTAGACTCTCAAATTGATTGTAGGCCTGATAACCATCCGTTTGTATAGCTCACTCAAATTTAGACAATAGATTGCGCGCAGTCTCACCCGAGCGTGAACCGTTATCATAATGAAAAAAGACATTTCCTTTGATTGGATCTCGGACAACCCATATATATCCTTTCTTAGTTTTCCCCTTCCCATCATCTAATACTTGTATTGTGCTTTCATCTACTTGAATATAATCAGTTGCTAAGACCTCTTGCCGTAGTTTATCATAGATAGGCTTGAGAGCAACGCAGGTTGCACTGAACCAGTCTCCAACAGTAGAGGAACTGAGATTTACCCCTAGATTCTTAAACATTTGTATCTGTCTGTGAAAAGGCATATGGTATAAGAATTTCTGAAGGACAATTTCACTTAGAAGAGTAGAATCAGCTAATGATTTATTTATTGCTTCCTTAGGTGGGTGGGAATGCTCTCATCATTTAGGATGCACGAGTAGTGTTTTCGCAGATTTTCTGCTCAAATATCTTGCATAAGCTGTATTCCGGCATAGGTCACCCTAAATTTTAGATCTAAACACCTCGCCCGTCGGCAAAAAACGCTCTCAGGCAGTGAAAACTCCGACGGACCGCTACTTTTCGTCTCAAAATACCCCACCCGTCGTCAAAAGATGCTCTCAGAGGGCAAAAACTCCGACGGACCACATCATTTTATATTATACCTATAATTCATTATCTAGTTATCTCGCATATCCCCGCATTCCCACTCACCACGAAAGATTAATCTTGGGGTTAGCGCCATATTTTCCTTAGTTAGCCGCCGAGCCATTTCGAAGGTCAAAAAAAACTCCCTGGATGAATGAACATCCAGGGAGTTGATTTATTTTAAATCTTTTAAAGATTACTTGCTAAGTTTGATAGCAGCTTGTGCTGCCGCAATACGAGCGATTGGAATACGGAAAGGAGAGCAAGAAACGTAGTTCATTCCTACTTCAAAGCAGAACTCTACAGATTCTGGATCACCACCGTGCTCACCACAGATACCTACCTTTAGATTAGGGTTAGTTGAACGACCACCTTCAGTACCCATTTCTACTAATTTACCTACAGAAGCTCTGTCTAATGTCTCAAATGGATCCTTATCAACGATCTTGTTAGATAGGTAGTTACCCATAAATGAACCTATGTCATCACGAGAGAAACCGAAAGTCATCTGAGTAAGGTCATTTGTTCCGAATGAGAAGAACTGTGCAGTTTTAGCCATCTCTGATGCAGTGATAGCAGCACGTGGAATCTCGATCATAGTACCGAATAGGAACTCAATCTTAACACCCATAGCAGCCTCTACCTCAGCGTGAACTCTGTCGCAAATTACCTTTTGGAAGTCAAGCTCCTTAACATCGATAGTAACAGGAATCATTAACTCTGGACATGGGTTGAAACCTTCCTTGATAAGCTGTGCAGCCGCAGTGAAGATAGCGCGGTATTGCATTTCACTAACCTCTGGGTAAGAAATACCAAGACGAACACCTCTGTGACCCATCATAGGGTTAACTTCGTGTAAGTCATTTCCTCTCTTGATGATAGCATCAGTAGAAACTCCTAACTCAGCCGCTAGTTCAGCGATCTTGTCAGCTCCTTGTGGAACGAACTCGTGTAAAGGTGGGTCAAGAAGACGGAAAGTAACAGGAAGACCGTTCATAACCTTCATTGTACCTTTAGTTACATCTATTACATAAGGCTCTAATTCGTTAAGTGCAGCAACTCTTTCAGCAGTATCTTTTGAAAGAATCATCTTACGTAACTTAGAAAGTGGAGCCTCAGAATTTTGACCGTAGAACATGTGCTCGATACGGAAAAGTCCGATACCTGTAGCCCCGAAACCTAGTGCTTTAGCAGCATCTTCTGGTGTCTCAGCATTTGCTCTAACACCCATAGTTCTATATTTGTCTACGATGTCCATATACTCAACGAATAGAGGATTCTCTGAAGCATCCATAGATTCGATAACTGAGTCATAAACAAGACCTTTAGATCCGTTTAATGAGAACATATCACCTTCGTTATATATTTTATCTCCGATAGCAAGTGTTCTTACATCTCCTTCGTCGATGAAACGAACAGCCTCACAACCTACGATACAACACTTACCCCATCCACGAGCCACAAGAGCAGCGTGAGAAGTCATACCTCCACGGGCTGTTAGTAGACCGATAGCAGCACGCATACCTTCTACGTCTTCTGGGTTAGTTTCTTCACGAACTAGGATAACAGTCTCACCATTTGCAGCCCACTCTACAGCAGCTTCAGCAGTGAAAACGATTTTACCTACAGCTCCACCAGGACCTGCTGGAAGACCTCTAGCGATAGAAGTAGCTTTCTTTTCAGATGTTGGGTCAAGGATAGGAAGAAGAAGTTCTTCTAACTGCTTAGGAGCAACACGCATTACTGCAGTTTTCTCGTCGATAAGACCTTCTTTAAGCATATCCATAGCCATGTTAAGAGCAGCTAGACCTGTTCTCTTACCGTTACGACACTGTAACATCCAAAGCTTACCATCTTGAATAGTAAACTCGATGTCTTGCATATCCTTGAAGTGCTGCTCTAGTCTCTGCTGGATAGCATCTAGTTCAGCATATACTGTTGGCATAGCCGTTTCAAGAGAACCTAAGTGAGCGTTATGGTCATTTTTAGTAGCCTCGTTAAGAGGGTTTGGAGTTCTGATACCAGCTACAACGTCTTCACCTTGAGCGTTAATTAACCACTCGCCGTAAAATTTATTTTCACCAGTAGCAGGATTACGAGAGAAAGCAACACCAGTAGCTGAATTATCTCCCATGTTACCAAATACCATTGCTTGAACGTTTACTGCAGTACCCCACTCATCTGGAATACCTTCGATACGACGGTAAGCAACAGCTCTTTTTCCATTCCATGACTTAAGAACCGCTCCGATAGCACCCCAAAGTTGATCATGAGCATTGTCTGGGAATTCTTTTCCAAGAACTTCTTTTACTCTAACTTTGAAAGCTGCGCAAAGATCTACAAGATCAGCCTCAGTAAGGTCAGTGTCACTAGAATAACCTTTTTCATCTTTAACGTGGTGAAGCATCTTATCAAGTTGAACACGGATACCTTTACCTTCTTCTGGCTCGATACCTTCTGCCTTCTCCATAACTACGTCAGAGTACATCATAATAAGACGACGGTAAGCGTCATAAACGAAACGTGCATTACCAGTCTTAGCGATCATACCAGGGATGGTGTTAGAGCAAAGACCGATATTAAGTACAGTTTCCATCATACCCGGCATAGATGCACGAGCACCTGAACGAGATGAAAGAAGAAGAGGATTGTTGTCATCTCCAAATTTCATTCCCATAGCTGCTTCAGTACGAGCAATAGCTGCGTTAACCTCAGCCTCAAGTGTTGCTGGGTATTGCGCTCCTAGAGCGTAGAATTCAGTACAAGTTTCTGTAGTGATAGTAAAACCTGCAGGTACAGGAATTCCTAACATACACATTTCAGCTAGGTTAGCACCCTTGCCACCTAATAAGTTTCTCATTGTTCCATCTCCGTCAGCTTCTGTGCCACCGAAGTAATAAACTCTTTTAATGTCTGCCATTATTATTTTTTTTTACTTTATGAAATTATTATTGCTTTTTCAATTAGAAGTGCCAAAGATAGTAAAAAAAATATCCTTAAAAAATTGTTTTAGCTATAAGAATTTATTAAATTTGTAAGTGAGTGAATTTTACCTAAGATAGGTAGCACGAAACAACAATAAACAAACAATTTTTAAACTAAATTTTTTATGAAAAAGATCTTAGCGATTGCTCTATTAGCAATGTTTATCATCTCTTGTGATAAAAACGGAAATTCAAACAGTTATGAAGTAGAATTTCACCCAAATGGCGGACTAGGAACTATGGAATCAATACTTGTAGACAAGGGAGGTACATTAGTGCTGCCTATGAATACTTTTACAAGTGAAGGCTTCGAATTTACAGGCTGGGCTACTACAAATACAGGCGCGGTAGAGTATGCAGACGGTGCAGAATTTACACCAACATCAAATGTCGTATTATATGCGATTTGGCAGAAAGAAACTGAAAATGAAATAGGAGAGGGGTATATGAGAATGGTACTTGTAGAGGGAGGAACGTTTTCATTAGGAAGTAGAGATGCGGATAAGGAGCAAGATGAAGGCCCAATGAGTGAAGTAACCGTAAACTCATTCTATATGGGTATCTATGAGGTAACACAAGAGATTTGGCAAGATGCTATGGGGTCAAATCCTAGTCTGAATGTCGCGGAAAATCACCCTGTTGAGAGAACGATGTGGTTAGACGCAGTAGAATTTTGTAACACATTAAGTGAGAATGAAGGACTTGTTCCTTGTTATATCATAGATGGAACTGACGTTTCTTTTATTACCGATGCAAATGGTTATAGATTGCCAACAGAAGCTGAATGGGAATATGCAGCAGAAGGAGGACAATTAGGCAAAGGAACTATTTTCCCAGGTGGAAGTAATTTAGGAGATCTAGCTTGGTATCAAGATAATTCAGACACCAAAACACACGAAGTAGGCTTAAAAACTCCTAACGAACTAGGAATGTATGACATGGCTGGAAACGTATTTGAATGGTGTTGGGACTGGTATGGAGCTTATACAGAGGAAGCAAAAACAAATCCACTTGGACCAGAGAGTGGAGATGAAAAATCAATGCGCGGAGGAGCTTTTATAACAGTAGAGAAAGCATGTCGCTCATCAAGACGATTTAACGCACCAGTTGACCTAGGATTAGAGTTCTTCGGCCTACGTCTAGTTAGAAATGCAGAGTAAATTTAAAAAACTTAAGCTAAGTAGAAAGACTTTAGAAACTAAGGAAAGCTTCTAGCTTAGACTATTCCAAAGAATAGCACACAAAGGGTGGCACGAGTGCCACCCTTTTCGTATATTATAAAAGCATAAATTATAGCTATATTTGTGACTTGAGATTAATCCTTAACTTATAATTATAAAACAAACCGACGAATAATGAATAAAATTAAAATATTACTATCTAAAATACTAGTTGCTTTTCTTATTCTTTTAAGTACTTGCTTAGTCTCCTTTGCTCAAGATAATCAAGTGGTAGCCAAAATTCCATTCGAAATTAAATCGGATAACAGGATATATACTTGGTGTAAGATCAATAAAAGTGATAGCCTATTATTTCTAGTAGATACTGGGGCTAGTGATGTGGTTATAAATACTCATAGTCTTGATATGGTAGATATAAAATTTAATAGAAAGGTCACTAATCTTGGATCAACTGGTACATCCAGGATAAAAAAAAGTGATAATAATAGTTTTATTTGGGGAGGAATAGACCATAGGGACGTATCCATAATCTCAATCCCATATCCAAATGAGGTTTGGGACGGCGTACTAGGCTTAAGTATTCTTAGTAAATATGTCGTAGAAATAAACTATGACTATAAGCAGATTATCCTATATGATAAAGATTCTTATTCAAGTAATAGTCCAAATAAATCTAAGATGGAGTTCAAACATAAGGTGCCATACATTCAGGTGTGCATAGAAATTAAGGATGAAAAGTATTACCCAAGCTTGGAAATTGATACTGGGTCTGATAGAATAATTGATTTATCAACGACATTTACTAAAAAACATAGTTTATCAAAGGTGTTTGATTCTCCTTATGCGATATCTACGATAACAAGTTCAGATGGTAGTTCCGGAAAAGTGAGTAATGTATATTTTGATAAATTAGACTTTGCCGGCATAGAAATGTATAAGATAGCTGGTGGCTGGTCGGAAGTCGAGTTTGGTATGCTCAGCTTAGAAGACTGTGATGGGATAATCGGAAATAATTTCCTTAAACGCTTTAATCTCATTTTTGATTTTAATGCAAATTACCTCTACTGTGAACCGAATAATTATTTGTACACACCATTTTATGATTTTCTAGTTCAATAGATATAATCATAATCGAAGAATCCTGAGAGCATCTTTTGTGAACGGGTGCTATGATCAAGGTGAAATGAAGAGGGTATTGATGTAAGGAGGGTAGTTATTGGGCAATGAATTTATAGATGATTTCGCCAACGGTGTTTTCTGAGTCATTTGAGAGCTTGAAACGAGATTTCTTTGCAGCTCTAAGTGCATATTTCCTAAGGCAGCGATCAGTAGATGAACCTGTCTCATTTATAGAGGCTGATTTGACATATCCCTTTTGCGTAACTAAGATATTTACACGAACATCTCCTCCACCCTGACAGCGATAAGCTGGTACAGGAAGGTATATTGCTTTTCTTCCGCCTAGGTCGTAAGATACAACCGAAGGACCTGAGTAGGTTTCCTTTTCCTCCTCTGGTTTTTCTTCTATGGGTTCAGCATAGGAATATTCGTCAATAGTCTCGTGCGAGTCACTCGCAATGTCAGAACTTGGTTCCTCTAATTGATTTGTTTCTGACCTGTTTTGAGATCTATCTACAGCAGCGTTTCTTATGTCAGGTAGCGGAGCTCCGATATTGGCTTCAGCTAGTAGGGCATCGATCTCTTTACTGACCTCTTCCTTAAGTCTGGCTTCTTCCTCGAGCGCTGCTAGTTCCTCTTCTTTGCTAAAGTCGAAAATAAAGGTGCTTTCAGTCTTAATGGCTGTATGTATGGATAAAGACAATAGAATAATAAGGGCTATAAGGTGAACCCCTACGGTCACATATAGCCCTACATTTTTATCTCTTTTGATAATGATAGAGGTTACTTGCTTGATAAAACTTGTAAACCTAGATCTCATCTAAAATTCTGCCGATTTAGGAGTACGAGGGAAAGGAATAACATCGCGGATGTTAGACATACCTGTAACGAATAAAAGAAGTCTCTCAAAACCTAGTCCAAAACCACTATGTGGAGCAGTTCCGAATTTTCTAGTATCAAGATACCACCATAATCCGGATGTTTCCATATTTAGTTCTTTCATGCGATTCTCAAGTTTCTCTAATGACTCCTCTCTTTGAGATCCCCCGATAATTTCCCCAATCTTTGGGAATAATACGTCCATCGCCCTAACAGTCTTGTTATCATCATTCTGCTTCATATAGAATGATTTGATGTCCTTAGGATAGTCTGTTAGTATAACTGGTTTCATAAAGTGCTTTTCAACAAGATATCTCTCGTGTTCACTTTGAAGGTCTAGTCCCCAAGATACAGGGAATTCAAATTTCTCTCCAGAAGCCATAAGAATCTCGATTCCTTCAGTATAACTTAATCTTACAAACTCTGTTTCAGCTACGCTTTCAAGTCTTTGAATTAATTCTTTATCAAACATATTGTTAAGGAATTCAAGATCTTCTTTGCAGTTATTAAGAGCGTATCTAATAAGGTACTTGATGAAATCTTCAGCAAGATCCATATTATCTTTAATATCGTAGAAAGCCATTTCAGGTTCTATCATCCAGAATTCAGCAAGGTGTCTAGGAGTATTCGAGTTCTCAGCTCTAAAAGTAGGACTGAAAGTATAGATTTCACCTAGTGCCATAGCTCCTAGTTCCCCCTCTAACTGTCCGCTAACAGTAAGGTTCGATTTTCTACCAAAAAAATCTTGACT
The DNA here is from genome assembly GCA_964369605.1 of uncultured Muribaculaceae bacterium. Lineage (GTDB taxonomy): Bacteria > Bacteroidota > Bacteroidia > Bacteroidales > UBA932 > CAYJFD01. Next base: position 8,561 of record CAYJFD010000010.1, read on the forward strand.
ATAGTCGATAGCTCCTTCCTCGTTTAATGCAGGATTTTTTAGATCAAGAGTTGTGACTTGGAACATCTGTCCTGCTCCTTCTGCATCAGATGCAGTGATAATAGGAGTGTGAAGATAGAAGAATCCCTTCTCGTTAAAATATTGGTGAATAGCGAAGGCCATAGCGTGACGAATGCGAAATATAGCTCCAAAAGTGTTAGTACGTGGTCTAAGGTGAGCGATCTCCCTTAAGAATTCCATACTATGTCCCTTCTTCTGTAAAGGATATGTTTCAGAGTCAGCACCACCATATAGTTCAATGTTTTTTGCTTGAATCTCTACACTTTGGCCACTTCCAGCAGATTCAACTAGTTCTCCAACGACTGCGATACAAGACCCTGTGGTAATGCTCTTTAGAAGATCTTCAGAGAAAGAAGCTGTATCACATACTATCTGGATATTATTAATAGTTGAGCCGTCATTAATAGCGATAAATGCTACATTCTTATTACCTCTTTTGGTTCTTACCCAACCCTTAACTAATACTTCACCTTTTGGCGTTTCCTTTAATAGTGTTTTAATCTTTTGTCTAATCTGTGTCATATTTATTCTTTTCGTAGCTACAAAATTATAAAATTTCTGGATAACTACCCATATTAATAAGTTCTTTTATTTTATTCATAACCTCAGGCTTATCTTCTTTGTATGTAACTCCAAACCAAGAAGCGTCGCTAGAAAGTACCTTCATCGAGGCTTTGCCATTGGAAATCAGGCTGTTTACAGCTAGGGGAATAAAAAACTCAGCCTTTGGATTTTCCATATTCTTTTGATCTGAAAGGAACTCAATAAAAAGACGCTTAGATTCCCTGAAATAGTCAGGAGTAAAACCGAAGAAGTTCATAGAGACAGCAGAGTTCTCATCTAAACTGTGATTCCCCTCCTCATTTTTATAAACGACAGTTCCATCTTCTAGCCTCTCAATAGCTGTTCTTTCATTCATAGAACTTAAGTTACCATTTTCATCAACTTCACATACGCCCCTTGATACAGTGCCAAAATCTGAAAGAGTATTTTTAAGGCTATACCCTACCATGGAGTATTTTCCGTCTTTAGAATCTAGAGTCCTTAGATAGTCAGCAAGAACCTTGTATGCTTCAGCTCCATAAAAGTCATCAGCATTAATAACAGCGAAAGGAGAATCAACCACAGGTTCAGCCATTAATACTGCATGATTAGTTCCCCAAGGTTTAGTTCTGTGTTCTGGTACAGAGAAGCCCTCAGGGAGGTAGTTAAGCTCTTGGAATACATATTTCACTTTTATTTTTCCTTTGAATCTTTCTTCAGAAAATACAGCTTTGAACTCTTGTTCAAAATCGTGTCTGATGACAAATACAACTTTTTTAAAGCCAGCCTGAATAGCATCGTAAATAGAGTAATCAATAATAGCCTCATTATTTGGGCCTACTCCATCCATTTGTTTAAGTGAACCGTATCTTGAGCCCATACCAGCTGCTAATACGACAAGAGTTAATTCCATATAGTTCTTCGAATTTAGAAAGTTACGTATTTAAATATAGTGCAAATGTAATAAAAAAGTCGATTGAAAAACAATCGACTTCTTTAATATATATACAAGGTGTTTATTACTCCGCTTTACGAGCTGCGTACATAATCTTCAGAGCAGAAGCTCTACGCAATTCTTGTTTTACGTCTGTAACAATACCCATTCTTGTGTCTTGGTCGATCTTTAATGATACTGTCATCATCTCTCGGTCTGACTCATTAAGATTTTCACGCTCTGATGCGATGAAGTGTCCGATATCACGAACTTCCTTGAATGAATCGTTAAGCTGAATCTTAGCATCAGTACCAAACTGTGTTTGATACTGACGAGTAGGCTGACCTATATAGATATATGAAGATAAATCCTTACGCTCTAATTTTGCGATCTCTGTTGCTTTTGGTAATACAACATCTACTAGGCGGTCTGTTTGGCGCAGACTAGTAGAAACCATAAAGAACATTAGAATCATAAATACGATATCTGGAAGTGATGACGTATTTATGGTAGGTGTACCTTCGTCTTTTCCTTTTCTTATAAATTTAGCCATACTATTAATTTTTTCTTCCTACTTCTTTAGGTTCTTGTTCAGAAATTTTCTGTGGAATAGCCTTACGAACGATTTCCTGTTTTTCCTCATCTAAACCAGCATACGGTTTTCCCCAGTTCTGCATAGCAAAACGGTCTCTAAGACCATTAATAGCTTTTACAAGAACATTCTGAGTTTCCATATACATGTCATAGCTAGTACCACGGTCATTCTGTAGAGAGATAACTCCGTCAGAAACTAAATAGTCCCCAAAACCTTCAATTGTTTTTAAAGTTCTGGTAGGTAGTTTGCTATCATTTGTAGGGTTTGTTAAAAATTCAACAACGATTTCTTCCAATTCACTTGCATCAGATAAGTATTTTCCTCCGGCGTAGAGGTTATTTCTTTGATTAATCCTAACTGTTAGGATATTTCTACGATTTACCTCTGAATCTACCACGTCTTGGCCTTTCTCAGGCATTGGTGGAAGACGTCTAGCTAGACCCTCTTCAGAATCCATCGTAGTAACCATAAGGAAAAATATAAGCATTAAGAATGCTATATCCGCCATTGATCCTCCGTTTATTTCGGGTGTTTTTTTTGATGCCATAATATTGGTTGATTATTTACGATTGCTTATCGCATTACGAATGCTACCACCTAAAAGTAGTAGAATACTTGCACCGAATAATAAATATGTAATAATTAGTCCTGCGTCAGTAAGTTTGAACGTGCTATCCCCAGGAACTTCATCAATATTTACAGGGATAGGATCACCACTTGCAAGTACATAAGATAAACCTATGATAACTACCGCGATTAGGGCAGTGAACCCAGCGCGCTTAAGAGCCTTTGGATTATTAATCAAAGATGCGATAGAAAGACCTAATAAGGTAACTACAGCAGCTCCGACTAGTAAATATGTCCAAAGCATCAAGCCATCCACCATAGTGGTGCTAGCCATAATACTATTAATATTTGCAAGGGCAAAAGCACCAGTACTATTCTGAGTGTAGAATAGAATGACGATTAGGCCTGAAATACCAAATAGTACATATAATAATATCTTTAAAAATTTAGACATAATTACTTCTTGTTTTGGAATTTAACTAGAGTATCAACTAGGCTGATAGAAGCATCTTCCATTTTCATTACGATAGAGTCAACTTTTGAAACAAGGTAGTTATAGAATATCTGAAGGATAATAGCTACGATAAGACCACCTACAGTAGTAATAAGAGCCACTTTCATACCTCCTGCAACAAGGTTAGGTGAGATATCACCAGCTGCCTGAATGTTGTCGAATGCTGCGATCATACCGATTACAGTACCCATGAAACCAAGCATAGGTGCGATACCGATGAAAAGAGTAATCCAAGAAAGACCACTTTCTAATTGACCCATTTGAACTGAACCGTAAGAAATGATAGTCTTCTCAACAGCCTCAATACCTTGATCCATACGAAGGAAACCTTGGTAGAAAATAGATGCAACAGGACCGCGAGTATTACGACATACCTCTTTTGCAGCTTCAACACCACCATTAGCAAGAGCGCTTTCGATTTCTGCTAATAATTTTTCAGTGTTAGTAGATGCTAAATTAAGGTAAATAATTCTCTCGATAGCGATAGCTAGACCTAAGATAAGACAAATAAGTACTGTCGCCATGAAACTAGCACCACCTTCGATAAATTTCTGCTTGATTGCTTGGTGGATAGCCATTTCTTCTACCTCCTCAACAGGAGCAACCTCTGTAACTTCAAGCTCTTCAGCTGTTTCAGCAACTTCTGTAGTTTCAGCTGAAGTTAATTCTTGCTCTTGTGCCGAAACATTTTGTGCAGTTAAGGTCATCATACCTAAAACTGCGAATAACATGAAAATTTTTTTCATAAAACGTGTTATAAAATATTAATTAATTTGTAAATAGTTATTTCTTTTCTTAGCTACATTTCATAGCTAGTGTATAATACGCGTCAAAACTAATAATAATTTTTCAATATATACTAATCTTTAGTGATTTCACCCCTAATATTTTCTTCAAGTTTTTTCTTAATATCATCATTATTAGTGTATTGTCCAAGAAAATAATATAATTTAGTAACAGCGGCTTCGACAGTGCTATCAAAAGCACTTAAGACACCCATATTTTTCAGTGAAACACCTGTGGCATAAGCGTTCATATCCACTCCTCCAGCGTGGCATTGACTTACATTATAGACTATTATGCCTCTATTAATAGCTTCTTGAATGATATCCAAAAACCATTTCTTTGTAGGAGCATTGCCAGAACCATAACTCTCCAAGATAATAGCTCTTATACCATCTATGTGGGTTAATGCCTTCATCGTATTGGGATTTAATCCTGGAACTAACTTAATTATCACTATGTTAGTATCTAATTCTTTTCTTACAACTAATTCCCTTCCCCATTCTTGAGGGTAACGAATATTCTGAGGTTTATATCTTATATGAATTCCCACATCTGCTAGAATAGGGTAGTTTGCAGATCGAAACGCTCTAAAGTTTTCAGCATTATATTTTGTAGTTCTATTACCTCTATAAAGCTGGCTTTCAAAGTATATACACACCTCAGGAACCATAGGTCTACCATGTTTATCCTTAGCTGCAGCTATCTCAATAGATGATATTAAATTCTCTTTACCATCTGTTCTAAGCATCCCGATAGGTAGCTGACTTCCAGTGAAAACCACAGGTTTTTCAAGATTCTTAAGCATAAAACTGAGAGCAGATGCTGTATAGGACATAGTGTCGGTTCCGTGTAGTATAACAAATCCGTCATAATTAGTATATTTCTCTTGAATTAACTCCGCGATATTAACCCATAGTTCAGGATTCGCATCAGAAGAATCTATAAGTGGAGAAAATGAGTGACAGTCTAACTCGCATCCAAATTTCCTAAGCTCAGGAACCTCCTCAAGAATTTGAGAAAAATCGAAGGGCACAAAAGCGTTAGTGTTAGGATCCTGTTTCATTCCTATAGTGCCACCAGTGTAGATTAAAAGTATAGAGGTTTGTTTCATAATTTCTCTTAAATATTAAATAAATTCATAGCGTTTTCTGTACTGATTCTCTGAACGTCCTTTATGTTCATTCCTTTAATTTCAGAAATCTTCTCAATAATAGCACAAAGATAAGAAATTTCGTTTCTTTTTCCCCTATATGGTGTAGGACTAAGCCAAGGACAGTCAGTTTCAGTCAGGATTCTTCCCATAGGTATGTCTTTGAGAACCTCAGCAATAGATGCTTTTTTGTAAGTTAGTACGCCTCCTATACCTACGTAGAAATCTCCATACTTTTGAATTCTTTCATAAGTATCAAAGCTACCAGAATATGCATGAAATACTCCTCTTAATTCATTTTTTGCTTCTTTTTTCGCTGAGTCAAGTACCTCGAAAATCTCGTTTGTAGCCTCTCTAGAATGGATGATAATAGGTAGGTTATATTTGTCTGCGAGTAAAATCTGCGAATGGAACACTTCCTTTTGTTCCTTAATATGATCTTTTGACCAATAGCAATCCATACCTATCTCCCCAACTGCAAAGAACTCATCTTCTTCAATAGTTGAAATAACCATATCCAGTTCCCTTCGCCAGTCATCCTTTACAGAAGTCGGATGAAGACCGATAGCGGGAAAGGCATAACCTTTGAGTTTTTTTGCACAAGCCATCATTCGTGAATGATGGGCAATGTCAATTCCGGGTAATATGCATTTTTCTATTCCTGCCTGCTTGGCTCTAAGCACGACCTGGTCGAAATCCTCTTCAAAAGCACTGTCGTATAAATGTGCGTGTGTATCAATCATTATAACTAAATTTATGCAATAGAATATCTACCTAATAGATCACTTTGAATTCTACCATCTAATTCTAGCTCAGTTAAGTTTTGGATTAGATCGCTTAAATCAAGTTCACTCTTTTCTAAAAGGGTGTTAATATCCATTGGTAAATAATGCGATAAAAGTAGTAAAATTTTCCTTTTCACTTCGTTATTTTCTTCAAGAATCAGCCTTTTTGTGTCGAATCTTGGCCTTTTTGTGCTTTCCCAGCCAAGACTCTTGCAAAGAGATGTCGGTGAAAAGATAGTTTCTGCAACATTTTCCTTTATCATCCTGATGCATCCAAGAGATAACTCATCTGATAGCCTACCAGGAAGAGCAAAAACATTTCTTGAATATGACTGAGCAGAAAGGCAGGTGTTTATCCCTCCTCCTCTTACCCCAGACTCTATAAGAATAGTGGCATCACTTATACCTGCAATAAGCCTATTTCGTCTTAGGAAATTACTTGGAATAGTAGTAGAGGAAAGACAAAGGTCACTAAGTAGTCCGCCTTGAGTTAGGATCCTAGAAGCGTCGCTTCTATGTATGCTAGGGTAAATCCGATCTAGTGCAGTGCCCATCACAGCTATAGTCTCTAGACCACAATCAAGCGCTAGTCTATGAGCGTATATGTCTATTCCGTAAGCTAGCCCACTGACTATAACTGGTTTTATTTCTAAGGTGCTGAGGTACTCTATAATTCTTTTGCAGTAGTCTCTACCGTATGGAGTCGGAGTTCGTGTTCCAACTATTGATAATATTCTTTCTTGTTGAATATCCGCTGTTCCTTGGTAGAAAAATATAATAGGAGCGTCCTTACATTCTTTTAGACGTTTTGGATAATCGCTCTCGAAGAGGGTGACGATTTTGATATCATGCTCCTCAAACCATCTTATATCCTTTCGGGCTAGTTCTAAAGATTTATAGTTTAGCAGGGAGTTAACTAAATGCTTCTTTCTGCTAAATAAATTTTCTATATCTTCTCGCGGAAGGTTAAAGAATTCACTTAATTTAGGGAAAGCTTCATATATTTCCTTAGCCATGACTAGGTGATTCCCAAGTACGGAGTGTAGTGTGTAGATATAAAGTAGTTCGTCTCTGTCCATAAACGAAACTAGTACTTGACTAGGTATAAAAAAAGAATAGGCGTAAAAATATTACACCTACTCATATAAATATTTATTTATCTAAATCTAAAATTAGATAATAAGCATGGCATCTCCGTAGGTTCCAAACTGATACCCTTCCTTCATCGCCTCTTCGTATGCATTCATTACGTTAGTGTATCCTCCAAAGGCAGCCACAGACATTAGCATCGTAGATGAAGGTAAGTGAAGATTTGTCACAAGTGCATTTGGAATAGAGAATTGGTAAGGAGGGAAAATGAATTTATTTGTCCATCCTTCAAACTCATTAATCTCCTTCTTTGTAGTTACAGGTGTTTCGATAGCTCTGATAGTAGTGATACCTACAGCAAATACGCGTTTCCCCTTAGCCTTAGTGTCATTTATCTTCTTAGCAGTCTCTTCTGTAATTCTTACTTGTTCAGAATCCATTTTATGCTTAGATAAGTCTTCTACGTCTACTGTGCGGAAGTGACCTAGACCCATGTGAAGAGTAATGTGAGCTGTTTCGACACCTTTGATCTCCATTCTCTTAAAGAAGTTTTTACAGAAGTGTAAACCTGCTGCAGGACTTGCTACTGCACCCTCGTTACATCCATAAATCGTTTGGAAGCGGTCAGTGTCTATTTCCTCAGCTTTTGGGCGAATCCATCTAGGGATAGGAAGTTCTCCCATAGAGTATAGGGTATTTTTAAACTCCTCATAAGTACCATCAAATAGGAATCTTAATGTACGACCTCTAGATGTAGTGTTATCAATTACCTCAGCAACAAGAGAATCATTCTCTCCAAAGTATAATTTATTACCTATCCTGATTTTTCTTGCAGGGTCTACTAGAACATCCCATAGTCTTTGTTCCTCGTTTAGTTCTCTTAGTAAGAATACTTCTATCTCTGCACCAGTCTTCTCCTTATTGCCTTTTAGTCTAGCAGGAAAAACCTTTGTGTCATTAAATACGAAAATATCACCCTCGTCACAGAAGTTGATTAGATCTTTAAAAAATAAGTGTTCAATCTTACCTGAATCACGATGGAGAACTAATAATCTAGAATCCCCTCTAAAATCTGAGGGATACTTTGCAATTTGCTCAATTGTCAAAGGAAATTTAAAATTCGAAAGCTTCATATATAATTATACGAAATATTTAAAAAAAAGTTTCAGAAAAATGATAATTATTCAAATAACTTCATGCAGTCGTCGATAGAAAGCGCGTCTTCTATGTTAAACTGTCCTGAAATCGTTCTTTGCAGGCCTACAAGATAGGCTCCACTTTGGGCAGCTACTCCTAGGTCGCGAGCAAGAGCTCTGATATATGTTCCCTTACTACACTCGACCCTAAGACTTAATATATTTTCCGAATAACCTAGTATTTCAAGATCATATATGTGAATAAGAGAGGATCTCATTTCGCATTCTTGACCTTCTCTTGCCATATTATATGCCCTAACTCCGTCAACAAGTTTTGCTGAAAAAATAGGAGGTACCTGAAGCTGCTCTCCGATGAAAGTAGCACAGATGTCTTTTAGCATCTCCAGTGTTATGTGCTCAAAAGGAAAGGTCTGATCTTCCTCCTTTTCACAATCAAAACAAGGAGTAGTCGCTCCAAACTTAATTTGAGCTATATATTCTTTACGCTCAGCTTGGAGGGTTTCAGCTTTTTTTGTAGCCTTACCTATACAAACTAACAATATACCAGTAGCCAGAGGATCAAGTGTTCCTGCGTGGCCCACTTTAATGCTCTTCTTGTTGAAATGCCTTTGAAGCTGAAATTTTATCTTTCTAACAGCATCAGCTGATGTCCATTTATATGGTTTATCTACATTTAATACGATGCCATTAGGGTAGTCATCAATATTATGAGATAGTGGAGCAAGGTCTGATTTCTTTATTATTTTGAAACTTTCTGTCATCGGATATTCTTAACTAAAAAGTTGAAATAAGTTCAACTCTGCGTTGATGTCTTCCTCCCTCGAATTCAGCGGTGAAGAAGGTGTCAACTATTTCAAGGGCAGTTTGAGTGCTAACAAAACGAGCAGGAATGGATAGTACATTTGCGTCATTATGCTCAACTGCTAGTTTTGCGATCTCTGGAGCCCAGCAAAGTGCGCATCTGATACCAAGATGTTTATTTGCTGCCATACTGATACCGTTTCCTGATCCGCAAATAGTGATACCTTTAAGGTTTTCACCAGCCTCAATACTTGCAGCTAGGGGATGAGCTACACTAGGATAGTCCATACTTTCTGTGGAGTGAGTTCCAAAATCCTGGACTGTGTAACCTAAGCCCTCAAGATGGCCTTTTACTATTTCTTTTAATTCGTAGCCAGCATGATCTGCTGCGATTGCTATATTTTTCATACTACTCGTGTATTTATTGTAAAACTAGTGTGTTTATTGCAGTGTTAATTCTTTTAATAAATTCATCTTTTCCTAGGATGTAGATTATATCTGCTACTCCTGGACCCATAGATGCCCCAACAAGGGCTAGTCGAATTGAATTCATAACCTTACCCATAGCTAGGCCATTTTCTTGGATGTAACTCTTCATCGAACTATCTATGTTCTCTACACTAAAGTCCTCAAGAGAAACAACATAGTTCGCTACTTGTGTAACGCACTGTGGTATTTCGTCTTTCCAAAACTTAGCGACTACTTTTTCATCGTAAGATTTAGGTGCTACAAAGAAGTAACTTGAAAGCTCTATAAAATCCTGTATAAAATATGCCCTTTCCTTAATAAGAGAGCAGATGTCTTCTATTTTGCTCGGATCGTAGCTAATATTTTCAGCCTCAAGAACACACTTGAATTCATCAGCAAGTTCTTGATTACTTCTCATTCTTAAATATTCTTGATTGAACCATTTAGCCTTCTCTTGATTAAAGCGGGCTCCAGCTTTTACTACTTTGTCTAGTGAGAAGAACTTGATAAGTTCTTCCATAGATAAGATTTCTTGGTCATTGCCAGGGTTCCATCCAAGGAGTGCTATGATATTAATAAATGCTTCTGGGTAGTATCCATCCTCTCTATAGCCTCTTGAAATTTCCCCTTCCTCAGATCTCCATTCTAATGGAAATACAGGAAAGCCTAGGCGATCACCGTCTCTTTTACTTAATTTACCCTTACCGTCAGGCTTAAGCAGAAGTGAAAGATGTGCAAATTCTGGCTGAGTGTCTTGCCATCCAAGTGCTTCATATAACATATAGTGAAGAGGAAGTGATGGTAGCCATTCTTCCCCTCTGATAACATGAGATATATCCATTAAGTGATCATCTACTATATTAGCTAAGTGATAGGTAGGAAGCTGGTCAGCACATTTCCATATTACCTTATCGTCTAGAGTATTGGTGTTAAACTCTACAGAACCTCTGATGAGATCTTGCATTTTAACTACTCTATCTTCAGGGTTTTTAAAGCGTATAGTCCAGCTAGTAGTGTTTTCTAGTAAATTACTAACCTCTTCTTGACTAAGTGTAAGAGAGTTTCTTAACTTTAACCTAGTAATATAGTTGTAAGTGAAGGTTTCACCATTTGCCTCGGCCTGACTTCTTAACTCATTTAATTCCTCAGCGCTATCAAAAGCATAGTAGGCGTGACCATTTTGAATTAGCTCCTGTGCATATTTTTTGTATAGCTCCTTTCTTTGTGACTGGCGATACGGTGCATTAGGGTGTCTTTCACTTGGCGTGTCTACCATATTCCCATTCTCATCTACTCCCTCATCTGGACTTATTCCGCACCACTTTAATGATTCTATTATGTATTTCTCTGCTCCAGCTACAAATCTTTGAGAATCGGTATCTTCTATTCTTAAAATGAAATCGCCACCATTTTGTTTGGCAAATAAATAATTATACAATGCAGTTCTGACTCCACCCATGTGTAGTGGTCCCGTAGGACTAGGAGCAAATCTTACTCTTACCTTTCTCTTTTCCATTATTTTATTTGTTATATTTTCTCTTGTATGCAGGTTCATTTTCCCAAAGACTGACCATATTTAGGTCGTCATAAGTGCAAATTTTAGATATATCTAGTTTTTCTAGAATCTCATCTATGCTGTTAGTAATACCCTCATCTTCATCACTAAGGGAGCTGTCGCCTGAGTCTATGATTGCTAATTCGTCCTCTATTTCGTAATTAGGTTTTATCGGTGCAGGAAGCTGAAGATTAAATCCAGTAACTAGTATAGTCACAGAAATAGAATCTTTATCTATTAAATTACTCTCTGCAACTCCTCTTTTAAAGTTCGCTCCACCTGTCTTACTTGCAAAGCTACTCATTATGAGTTTCTCTTCTTCTGTCGTCAATTCGTTTTCTGGGTGATATATGATGTATATAATACCTTTAGCCGAAGTTCTTAGATTACAGTCATTCATCAGTTCGGAGTTGAAGGCCTTATCTATAGCGTCTAGGGCTCTGTTAGTTCCTGAGCCTGAACCTATACCAAAGTATCCCATTCCACTAATAGAGGTAGCTGTTCTAATGTCTGCTAAGTCGACGTTTATAACGCCAGGGATAGTAATGATTTCTGCGATTCCTTTTACGGATGTTACGAGTATATCATCGATCTTTTTTAGCGAATCAGTAAATTTTAGATTAGATGTGTGAGCATATATCTTTTGATTATCGATAAGTACTAAAGAGTTTACGTGCTTTGATAATTCCTTAATGCCATCATAAGCTCTTTTTTCAGTATCGTATAATTCATTTCTACCAGGTCTAGTAACGATGGCAATGGTTAGAATACCCATACTTTGAGCTAGTTCTGCTATAACAGGTATAGCTCCAGTTCCAGTTCCTCCACCCATTCCTGCTGTGAGGAAAAGTAGATTAGTGCCATCACTAAGTTCTTTTATTATAGCATCCTTTGACTCTAGGGCTGCATTTCTACCAACAAGTGGATCCTGACCTGCTCCTAGTCCCTTGGTTAGTGTCTCCCCAAGTTGAAGTTTGTTTGGTATAGGAGATTGCAAAAGGGCTTGTTTGTCAGTATTAGCTATAACATAACCGACCCCTTTAAAGCCTTCTTGAAAGAGTCTATTGATAGTGTTTCCTCCGCATCCACCGACTCCAATAACTTTAATAATTATATTGTCGCTCTTCTTCTCTAGATTGACAGGCACAAAGCCATTTAATAAATTAGTTAGCTGCATATTTACGCTTCATTATCTATTTTGCCAAATAAGTCACTAAATGACTTCTTTAATTTTTCTGTAGTACTAGAACCATTTTGAGGCTCAAGTTCATCTCCAAAAAGATTCAACTTTGCCTTTGTTCCATCGTTACTTGTCGATCTAATAGATACCTGTCTCTTTTTATCCTTTAGTGCCTCTATTAATATCCCAGCAACAGAAGATGCCTCGATATCGTAGATCTCATTTATCTTAGATTTTGTGATGACTTCATTGTTCGCCCCTAAAACTCTTACATCCATACCTAGTACTTTTTGAGCAAGGGTTTTAATTCCTGCTAAGTTAGCACCTCCTCCAGTAAGAATTACTCCCCCCATTAGCTTATGTGCATAACCTGACTTTTCGATTTCTTTCTTTATAGTTGCTAATATCTCAAGTGTCCTAGCCTCCACCACCTCAGATAATAATTTAAGATTAATAGTGTTATTCTTATCGTTTGATATCATAATGGATTTAGAACCTTGAGAGTATTTACTAATACAGGATCCATAATGAATCTTGATTTCCTCCGCCCTCTTTGTACCTACTTTACAAATTTGTTGTATGTCTCTTGTGATGGAATCGCCACCAAAAGGGATGATAGATAAGTGCCTTAGTGTGTGTGTGTGATAGATTGAAAGGTCAGTTGTCCCTGCACCTAAATCGATAAGGGCTACTCCTAGTTCCTTGTCATCATCAGTTAATATTGCGCTAGCAGTAGCAGTCGCTCCTAAGAATATTTTATCTGGACTGATGTTGTTCCTTTTTAAAATTGAATTCGAGAAAGTATGATATTTACTTGGACCAATAAATAACTTGTAGTAGCTATTAAAGTTTTTACCAGTCATACCCTCTATGTCCAGATAGCCTACATTATTGTAATCATCGAGAGTAAAGGACTGTGGAGAAATATAATAGACCTTTTCACTTTCACCGTATTTCCCCTTAAGTAATTCAGATTCTATATCATCTAATTCGCTGCTAGTAATAGTTGTATCTGGCTTTGGTCTTAATGAAGATTTATTCTCTTTTGCTACTCTAATCTTATAGCCGGATAGATTTGCATAGGCGTGGGTTATCTTGAAATCCTCTAAGATATCCTCTATGTCATTAATGGTAATCTTTAATGCGTCAGTATTTCTTTGAATATTCATAATCTCACCCCTGCTCATACCAGTATTAGGGTATTTGCTATATGCAACTACCTCTAACTCATCGTGATTAATTTTTCCAACGGCTATTTGTATCTGTGATGTTCCGATATTAATAGCGACTATGTGATCATTCATAAATACTACCTCCTCTTTGTGCAGACTATTTGTCCGTTATATTTTAAATTTACCTTTGAATATTTTTCCCAGCCATAGACAGGGATAATATTTGCATAAAATTGTTCTAATTTATCAAACTTCTCACTCATTCTGTCAAGTTCTCCAAAAAGAAGGACCTGATTTCCAACCCTTGTGTACAAGCTTATGTCTTGGTTAGCCTCTACATTTATTTCTTGGATCTGTGCATTAAGAAACTCACTTTCATTAATATGTGCTCCAAGTTTCATAATGTTCTTAAGCCAAGCTGACCCTTCCTTTTCTATTTTCCCCCTATATCCTTTGGCAAGCTTTATTGGAATATTACCAGTAACAACAGGTACATAAGAAGTAAATGATTCTGAAAGCGGGAAAATATACTGCTCATTGTCAATATAAAAACCACCATCACTAGTCTGTATTCTCAACACCGGTTTCCTCTGTGTAACATCCACATGCAGTGTGCCGTCATTTGAATACGCAACATTACTCTCCTTTATAGCTCCCTTGTTACTAAGGAGCTTCTCTATCTTATTTATGTCTATAGAGTGTATGTTTTGATTAAGAGGTGAGAGTTGTTCTGCCTGAATCATAGCCATAACATCCATAGGTGTTACAAACCTATTCTCTGCACTGTCCAAAATTCTGATTTTTATGTGCTTACATATCTCTGCTTTCTTATCCTCCTGTCGCAGCCTATAGCCAAAAACAAAATAAAGTGCAAATATAAGACAGAGAATTGTGTATCCCAATGATATTATGATTTTTCTTAACATTTCTTTTCCTCCTGCTCATTTAATAAGTTGGTGATAGGCTCTACAAGCCTATCAATGTCACCTGCACCAAGAGTAAGAAGGATGTCAAATTCCATATTTTTTACCTCGGAAAGCACTTCCTCCTTATCAAATAGGAATTTGTCCTTGATTCTTATGTTGTCAAGAATGAGTTTAGAAGTAACGCCCTCTATTGGTTTTTCCCTAGCAGGGTAGATAGGAAGCAGTATAACCTTGTCTATATGGCTTAGACTCTCAGCAAATTCCATGTAAAAATCAGAGGTTCTAGAAAATAAATGAGGCTGGAAAATAGCGCAAATTATCTTGTCAGGATAAAGTTTTCTAACAGATTTTAGAGTTGCGTTTATTTCCTCTGGATGATGTGCATAGTCGTCAATATATATATGAGTCTCATTATTGACCCTTAAGTCTAATCTTCTTTCTACGCCTACAAAACTACTAAGTGCATCCCTTATCTGCTCAAGGCTAATACCATTAAGATAGGCTAGGGCACTAGCAGCCACTGAATTCATAACATTAATTATGCCAGGAAGTCCAAGGTAACAATTCTCTATTTGCCCCTGTGGAGTTACAAAAGTGAATGTTATCCTACCCTCAGAAGCATATACTATATCCTTGGCATAAAAATCAGCTTCTTTTCCTACAGCATAGGTGTAAAACTTAGCGCTAGAACCCATTTGCAGTTCGGCTATGTTTTCTATGTCTTTATTTATCACAATATTAGCACTCACTTGCTTAGTGAAAGCGTGGAATGATTCTCTTATGCTTTCAAGACTGCCATAGATGTCTAGGTGATCAGCGTCAATGGCCGTAATCGCTGCAGAGTGCGGAAATAATTGCAGAAATGATCTGTCAAACTCGTCAGCCTCCGCGACTAAAATTTCGCTCTTACTTAAGAATAGATTAGAGTGATAGTTCTTCGCTATGCCGCCTAAGAAGGCATTGCATCCTACAGAGGATGCCCTATAAATATGAGCAAGCATAGTACTGGTAGTAGTCTTGCCGTGAGTACCAGCTATGGCTAGGCACTTGTGCTCCTTAGCGATGTGTCCTAGCGCTTTAGATCTTTTAACTACCTGGTAACCATTATTCAGTACAAAATATAACTCACTCATAGTTTCGGGAACTGCAGGAGTATAAATAACTAGTGTGGAGTCCTTATCTTTAGGAATGTAGTTAATATTATCATCGTAGTGAACCTCTATCCCCTCAGCCTCTAGTTCTAGAGTTAATTTACTAGCAGTACTGTCATAACCACTTACAGAATAGCCAAAGTGATTATAATAACGTGCAAGGGCGCTCATCCCTATTCCTCCTATCCCTATTAGATATACATTTTTCATCCTTCTATCAGTCTTAAAATTTGAGAAGCGATATCTTTACCTGCGTTTGGCCTTGCAAAATTCGCGATATTCTCTTCTAAACTAGTGATTCTTTCTTTATTATTTATAAGCTCATTTATACTTTCCAAAAGCGAGTTATCTACTTGATCATTCTCTACCATAAGTGCTGCACCCTTGTTTACTAGGGCTTTAGCATTATGAGTTTGATGATCCTCGCTGACATAAGGTGAAGGTACAAAGATACAAGCCTTTCCCATATATGCTAGCTCTGAGATAGTGCTAGCTCCAGCTCTAGAGATAACAAGATCTGCAGCACGAAGTGCAATATCCATATCCGAAATAAAGTCATAGCTGTGCACGTTAGCGGGAAGTTGATCCTTAAGTTTACTTAGCTCTTGTTGATAAGCCCTTCCACTTTGCCATACGTATTGTATATCCTTTCCTAGCTTATTATTATTCACCCAGCCCTTGACACAATTATTAAGAGCTGCCGCTCCGAGGCTGCCACCAATAATTAAGACACAAGGTCGTAGTGGGTCTAAGCCCATCCTTTCCTTGGCCTGATCAGGGCTTAGCTCCTTGGAATTAAGAATGCTCTTTCTTAAAGGGTTTCCAGTTAGTACTATTCTATCAGCAGGGAAAAACTTTTCCATACCTTCATAAGCCGTACAGATGCATTTTGCTTTTTTCCCGATTACTTTATTACTTAATCCTGCAAAAGAGTTTTGCTCTTGGATTAAACACGCTATTCCCATATTTGCCGCTGACCATAATAAAGGGGCACTAGCGTAGCCTCCAACGCCAACTGCGCAGTCGGCTCCAAAATCCTTAATTACTCTACGTGCCTTAACTAAACTCTTCAAGATCTTAAATGGGAGAGCTAAATTTGATAGACTCAGGCTCCTTTGAAGACCAGCAATCGGAAGTCCAATAATTCTATAGCCAGCCTGAGGAACTTTCTCCATTTCCATTCTACCCTGAGCCCCTACGAATAATATCTCTACACTAGGGTCTAATTCCTTTAAAGACTCAGCTATCGATATGGCTGGGAAAATATGGCCTCCAGTGCCACCACCACTAATAATTACTCTTTTATTTTTCATTGCCTAGCTGTGTTTTACCATCCATATTTATCTCTATCGTTTTGTTAATAGAAAGAACTATACCTATAGCACTACTCATTACTAAGAATGAAGTACCACCAGAGCTAATTAAAGGAAGAGTCTGCCCTGTAACAGGGAAGATACCTATATTTACAAGAATATGGATCATCGCCTGTGTGCAAATTAATATACCCAGCCCTAGGACTGTAAGAACAGTATAAATGGTGCTGCACTGGTGGGTTATCTTTACGCAACAGAATAAAAACCAGAGATATAAGAGCATAACCAATATTCCTCCAAGTAATCCCGTTTCCTCAAGTATGGTGGTAAATATAAAGTCATCATAAGGGTTAGGAAGAATATTCTTAACGATTCCCTCACCTATACCTACGCCCCAAAGGCCTCCTACTTGTATTGCCTTAATAGCCTGTTGGCTCTGAAAATTCTTATCCTTATATTGTTGCTGTTCTAGAGCATCTAGATTCTCAATATTATCTCCTGTGAAAAATCTCTCCACCCTTGCCTCAAATGTGGCGACCCTATCAAAGGCTCCTGTAGTCTTGTGAATGAGATATATAAAAGCGAGTCCTGCGAGAACTATTAATAGTGTCTTTAGAAGATGCATCCATTTGATTCCCGAGAAAATAAGAAGAAGAGAAGATATAAATGCGATAATTAAAGTAGATGTAACACTGCCCCAAAGTGTTAGAACACAAGTTATACCTAGGGGTACAATTATCTTTAATGCATAGTCCTTAAAATTTTCTAAATTAAATATTTCTATCGCACGGGCAAGGTATAGTACCACAGCTACCTTCGCTAGCTCTGAAGGCTGAAATGTCATAAAGCCTAGGTCTATCCATCTAGCGTTACCTTCATCTATCATACTCCGTATAGCTACGAAAGATAAGAATCCCCAAGCTATAGGAAGGATAAGAATACTTATTATTCTATAAACTTTGACATTAGTATAGTAACAAATGAAAAGTGCGGCTAGCCCAACGAATACGAAGCCTATCTGTTTGAAAAGATAGAAGCTATTATTCATCTTTTCTGCTATGGCAAGAGCAGCAGTAGATGAGTAGGCTGCAACAATAGATATTAAGGAGATAGTTAGAACTATCACCCAAATTGTCTGGTTACCTCTGAGCTTTAATTTCCTGTTTGAATCGAGTTTATTTAGAATGTCCATATTTTAGCCTCTTGTAAGATTAATAACTGCGTCTTTAAACTGTCTTCCCCTATCCTCATAATTCTTAAATAAGTCGAAGCTCGCACAACAAGGAGAGAGAAGAACCACATCGCCATCAGAGGCTAGCTCTGCTGCCTGCGAAACAGCCTGCTGTGCACTAGAGGCCTCACATATTATATTGATTTTTCCTCCAAAGGCCTCACAAAGCTTGGTGTTATCTAGTCCTAAGCAAATAAGAGCTTTTACTCTATTTTCTATTAGAGGAAATAAAACAGAATAATCATTACCCTTATCAGTTCCTCCAGCTATCCATATAACAGGTCTAGACATGCTCTCTAATGCGTAGTAGCTAGAATCTACATTAGTAGCTTTTGAATCATTTATCCATAGGATGCCGTGCTTCTCTATAATCCTTTCCATTCTGTGTTCGATGGCCTCAAAACTGGAGAGGGCATCTTTAATTATATCCTGATCTATACCTAAAGCGAGTCCTGTTAATGCTGCAGCAGATGAATTGTAAAAATTATGCTTTCCCTTAAGACTCAGTTCGTCCTTGGACATACTCAGCGCCCTGTCATTTACTTTGATGTCTATATTCTCAGAGTAAAAGAATGGCAGTAAATTAGCCTCTATTTTGTGATTATTCATATAGCTAGAGATATTTTCATCCTCCTGGAAGTAGATAAAATAATCACTCTTAAGCATATTTTGAGTAATGCGAAACTTAGAATCAATATAATTTTGCATCTTATATTCGTAGCGATCTAGGTGGTCAGGGGTGATATTGAGAATGATAGCTACATCGGCCTTAAAATCATACATTCCATCAAGTTGAAAACTGCTGAGTTCTAAGACATAATAGTCATATTTTTTTGTGGCTACCCCCATAGCATAGCTGTCTCCAATATTTCCACCTAGTCCGACATTTAATCCTGCCTTTTTTAAAAGGAAGTAGATAAGGGATGTGGTGGTGGTTTTACCATTGCTGCCAGTAATACAAATCTTCTTAGATTCATCATAGCGACCAGCAAATTCGATCTCAGAGATAATAGCTATACCTCTTTGCTTAATATCTTTAATAAGTTGTATGTTTTCAGGTATCCCTGGGCTCTTTATTATAAGAGATGCATTGAAAATAAGTTCAGTGCTGTGTTTTCCTTCCTCGTAACTGATATCGTATTTACAAAGGATGTCTTTGAACTTATCTTCAATCATACCTCTGTCAGAGACAAAGACATCAAATCCTTTGGTCTTCGCTAATACAGCAGATCCTATTCCGCTTTCTGCTCCCCCTAGTATTACAATTCTATCCATACGCTAATCCTTTATTATCTGATTTTTAGAGTGACGATGGATACTACAGCTAAAATAATAGTAATAATCCAAAATCTAAGAACTATCTTAGGTTCTGGCATTGCCCTTTTAGGGTTGCGAAAAACTGCGTCAATATCTGGTTTCTGAAAATGGTGGTGTAAAGGAGCCATCTTAAATACCCTTCTACCTACCCCATATCGTTTCTTAGTATATTTAAAGTATATCCTTTGAGCTATAACTGAGATAGATTCGACAAAGAATATACCACATAAAATAGGTATAAGTAATTCTTTTCTAATCATAATAGCTGCAACAGCTATTATACCGCCTAGTGCAAGGCTACCAGTATCTCCCATAAACACTTGGGCAGGGTAGGAGTTATACCATAAAAATCCAAGTAGGGCACCAGTGAGAGTTGCCATAAAAATAGTTATCTCTCCAGTGTAGGGGATATACATTATATTTAAGTAGTCAGAATAGATAAAGTTACCCGAGAGGTAGGCGAGCACGCCTAAGGTTGCACCTACGATAAGAGATGTGCCCGTCGCAAGTCCGTCAAGCCCATCAGTAAGGTTTGTTCCGTTTGAAACCGCAACTATTACAAAGACTATAACGAAAATATAAATTACCCATTCCCCAATGTCCTTTACCTTGCCTTTGAATGGAAGGAGATCCCCATATTCAAAACTCTGATTCTTAATGAAAGGAATAGTCGTAGATGTGCTTTTTTCAGCTGGACCTGAGACCACCTCCTTAGTATTGTCCTCATTAATAGTTGTTATTTTATCTCTAATGACAACATCCTCGCTCAGTAGAAGGGTTGTGCCTACGATTATTCCTAGTGTTACCTGACCAAGAATCTTATACTTAGGTCTAAGTCCCTCTTTATCCTTTTTAAATACCTTAATATAGTCATCTAAGAATCCTAAGAAACCTAGACATACAGTAGTGATAATCAGTAGCTGTAGATATACGTTCGAAAGATCTCCAAATAATAGAGTAGGGATTAAAATCGCTAAAATGATAATAATTCCTCCCATCGTAGGAGTGCCCTTCTTAGAGTATTGCCCTTCTAGGCCTAACTCCCTGACTTGGTCACCTATCTGCAGCTTTGCAAGTAACTTAATAATTCTTCTACCAATTATAACTGATAAATAGATAGCTAAAACAGCAGAGATAATCGCTCTGAACGAAATATACTTGAAAAGACCTGACCCTGGAAGGTCGATAAGAGTCTCTAGATATTCAAAAAGATGATAAAACATAAGGCTATAAAGTATTAAAACAATCTTGTACTATTAATTTGTCATCAAAATGACTTTTTTCTCCATTTATAATTTGATAATCTTCGTGTCCTTTTCCTGCCACTATTATGATAGACCCTTCACTTGCAGTTAATATAGCAGTGCGAATAGCGTCTCTTCGGTCAGTAATAGAAAGGACCTTAGAACTCATACTCGGACTTATTCCAGCTTGTACGTCCTTGATTATTTCTTGAGGATCCTCAAATCGAGGATTGTCGGAAGTAATAAAAACCCTATCCGAATATTTTGCTGCTATTGCGCCCATTTTAGGGCGCTTTGTTTTATCCCTATCTCCACCGCAGCCGAAGATACAGATAACTTGCCTCGATGAGGCAATATCACGAATTGTCAATAATATGTTTTCCAGGGCATCTGGGGTATGCGCATAGTCGATGACAGCTGTCAGTCCTTTTCCGCCTCTAATATATTCAAATCTGCCGCTAACTGCACTTAACTCGGATATGCCTACTAGCACCTCTTCCTTCTCTGCGCCTAATAATATGGCCGTAGAGTAAACTGCAAGTAGATTTTGTGCATTGTATCTTCCGATGAACCTTGTCCAGACCTCAGTTCCATCAATATTTAAAAGAGATCCCTCCAGAGTACTTTCAATTATCTTTACTTTAAAATTAGCGGCCCTCTCACAAGAGTAAGTGTAAATTTGAGCAGCTGTATTTTGAGTCATAACTCTACCGTTTTTGTCGTCAACATTTACAAGAGCATAACTGGATGAGGGAAGAGAGTCAAATAAGCGCTTCTTACAGTTGAGGTACTCAATAAATGTCTTATGGTAGTCAAGATGATCGTGAGTAAGATTAGAGAAGATCGCGACAGAAAAATTTAGCCCATCAACTCTTCCTTGATCTAGCGCGTGCGAGCTTACCTCCATAAAACAATATTCACACCCTGCCTCTATCATCTCATTAAGAAGTGCATAAGTAGATAGTATATCAGGAGTAGTGTTGATAGTAGGGTACTCTTTATCTTCAACATAATTAGCGATGGTAGAAATCAAGCCACTACAGTAACCCATAGATCTATAAAGCCTATATAGTAGAGTAGCCGTCGTCGTTTTACCATTAGTTCCAGTCACCCCAACAAGCTTTATCCTATCGCTAGGATGCATATAAAAATTATTAGCCAGTGCTCCTACTATACTCCTGCTGTTAGAACATCTTAAAAAGCAAACAGAAGGGTAGGCCTGTGTGAGTCTAGAGTAGTCCTTGTCCTGAAAAACTACTGCCTTGGCTCCTTTTTCGATGGCCTTCTCGATAAATTTGTGACCATCAGACTCATAGCCCTTTACGGCTATAAACAAAGATGAATCTAGGCATTTACGAGAGTCTAGCTCAATAGAACCAATCTCGAAATCGAAGAAATTTTCAATGCTCTCAAACTCTAGCTTTCCTATAAGTGCCTTTAATTTCATATACCTATTCATTATTTTGTTTGTTTTAATACTATAGTGATCTCTGAATTCTCTCGAAGCATAGTGCCTGCCTTAGGCTCTTGGGAAACAACCCTTCCAGAACCTTTGACATTAGCCTTATAGCCTTTATTCTCAATCATATATAGAGCATCCCTTAGCCCCATATTCATTAAGTTAGGGACAACTCCTGCCTCATTCTCAAGACTTACAATACTAGTTTGGTCGTCCTTTTTAGAAGAATTTATCCACAGTCCTTCATCAAGATTAAAGACATTCTTTGTTTCTAAATAATTAAGGGCAGTTTTTGTTACATCGCTCCTTCCACTCGCAATATTAGGATTATCAAATGCTACCATTCCTTTGCCTGAAATAGGAGTTTTCCATTCAGGATGAGTAATATAGATATGATCTGAAATTTTCTTGAAAACAGGTGCTGCCCAGGTACTACCATAGACGTTGCCCCTTGTTTTACCTGAATATATTACAACGATGCATGAATATTTTGGATCATCTGCTGGGAAGAAACCAGCAAAAGAGGCTTGGAATTTTTTATAACCCTTAGCGTCTACGTACCTTTTTTCTTCATTTAGAATCTGTGCTGTTCCAGTTTTGCCAGCTATTCTATATCTATCGTCTTTTATATTCTCAGCTGTTCCATTATTAACTACCTCCTCGAGAGCCTCTGTCACTTCTCTAATCGTTTTCTTAGAACATATTGATCCACTAATAGTTTTTGAATGAAATTCCTGATCAATAATTCCGTTCTTTTGAGTGTTTTCTATAAAGTATGGCTTTACCATCTTGCCTTGATTAGCGACAGCGTTGTAATACGTAAGTGTGTGCATTGGAGTGATAAGTACCTCATAGCCGAGTCCCATCTGAGGAAGAGATACCATAGACCATGGCTTGTCGTCAGGAGTCCAAATAGTAGTGTAGCCCTCGCCGGATATGTCAAGATTTAATCTTTCGCCTAATTTAAAGTCATAAAGACGACTTACATACTCATCTGGATTATCTTCGTAATGCTCTGTCATCATCTTTGCAAATGCTACATTAGAAGATAGAGCAAAAGCATCCTTTACGCTCATTATACCATAGCCACCTTCTCTAGTGTCAGAAAAAACCTTTCTATAATATGTCCAAGTTCCGTCCTCGCCATCTATCTCGTCATCTAGATTAACGTGGCCATCCTCAAGGAGAGAAATTAGTGCCGCTAATTTTAAGGTAGAGCCTGGGTCGGAGGCCTCTGCTATAGCGTAATTGTAAGATTCTGTGAACTCTCCATTCTTATCCTTCTTTAAATTTACCATAGCCCTAATAGCTCCTGTTTCTGTTTCCATAACGATAGCTGTACCTCCCTCTAGGATAGGTCTACGTGCTAGCTGTTCTCTAAGTGCTTTATCTGCAGCTTCTTGAATATCGATGTCGAGAGTTGTCTGAATATCATATCCATCCTGAGGCTGAACCTCTTCCTTAGGATCTAGTTGAAGCCAGTTTCCTGGTTGGTAGGTCATAGTCCTTTTCCCATCTATGCCTCTTAAGATATGATTATAGCTAAGCTCTATCCCTGCTCCTTCTCCAACAGAGTTGATGTAACCAAGTGTCCTATCAGCAAGTGGGTGAAAGGGTCTTGTCCTCTTCTCCTTCTGTACAGTTACAAGCCCTCCTCTAAATCCTTTCTCTCTAAAAATAGGAAACTGCTTAAGTCTCTCTAATTCGGAATAGCTGATGTCTCTATTTCCGAGTTTTTTATATTTATTTTCAGCCTTTTTTGCAGCAAGAATTTCTTTTCTATACGCCTGCTCGCTCTTATCTCTAAATAACCTACTAAGCTCCCTACTTAATGCTGAAACATTAGAGTTAAAGATACTATCATTAACAGGACTATAGTCAAAACGAATTTCAAAGCGAGGAATAGATATAACAAGAGGTCTCCCATCTCTTGCTAAAATACTACCCCTTGAAGCCTCGATAACAGATTCAGTAGTATAATTCTCAGAACTAACCTTATTCTCAGAAAATAATAGAATATAGCCAACTCTTAAGATAACTATCAGTACTACTATCCAGAAGCAATAGAATAGTACCCTAGATTTTCCACGTATACTTTTAATAATATCTTCGGTTCTCATAGGCACTATCTTGTAGACTTTACAATAACGGGAGGATTAGTAGGAGCCCTTAATTTAGATTCCTTACTTTCCAATATTTCTTTTATTTGATTCTGATTACACAGATCTAGTAATACAGCCTCTTTACTTATTGCTTCGGTTTTTAATTCCTTAATAATTTTTAAATTACGTTCTTTCTCAGAAAGAAGGGATTTATTTCTGAAGATAATACTAACAGAAATAATCACTAGTGTGAAAATGTATGTGAGAAGTGTCCAGTGCTTAATTGTAAATCTGGAATCACCTAGGAACTGTCCTCCTAATATATCAGCGAATATGTTTCTATTTCTTGCCATAGCTCTATACTTTCTCTGCTATTCTCAGTTTTGCACTTCGTGCTCTAGTATTACTCGCTATTTCCTCCTCGCTTGGAAGAATAGGTTTCCTATTAATCGCTTTAATCTGAGTCTGTGAGTTCCCAAAAAAGTCTTTCTCTATCTCTCCGCTAGTGTTGCCAGAGCGAATAAAATTCTTAACCATTCTATCCTCAAGTGAGTGATAGGTAATCACAGAAAGGCGGCCAGAAGGTTTAAGCGCATTAAGGGCTCCCTTTAGAAAATACTCAAGGCTTAACATCTCTCCATTTACTTCCATCCTTAATGCTTGGTAGACCTTTGCTAGAAACTTGTGTTCTCCAAAACCTGGAAGGATTTTAGCTATAGCCTCTCTTAGATCTCCAGTTGTGCATATTTCCTTCTTTTCCCTAGCCTGAATAATCAGGTCCGCTACTTTTTTAGGCTTATCTAATTCTCCATAGAGTCTAAATATTTTAGTAAGTTCCTCAATACTATATTCGTTGATTAGATTCTTTGCGCTCTTTTTGATTAGAGAATTCATTCTCATATCTAGTTCTGCATCGAAGCGAAATGAGAATCCGCGATGAGAAGTGTCAAACTGATGAGATGACACCCCTAAGTCTGCAAGTATTCCATCCACTCCTTCAAACTTATGAAAACGAACGAAATTTTGAATAAATCTGAAATTATTGTGAACAAGGATGACTCTTTTATCTTTTGGGGCATTGATAAGAGCATCTTGATCTCTATCAAAAACTATTAGTCGGCCCTTTGAGCCTAGGCGAGATAATATTTCTCGTGTGTGTCCTCCACCTCCTAGAGTTGCGTCGCAGTACACACCGTTAGGTACGATGTTTAAGGCGTCAACACTTTCTTTAAGAAGTACGGGTATGTGATAAGTATCCATTTTGTGGCCTCCATTTTTTACAGCTGTAATTTATTAACAATAGAAATAAACTCATCATTCCCTAAGTGGATGTTTGAGTATGCCTCTTTAGCCCATAATTCTATTTTGTGGTCATTGCCGCAGAAAATAACTTCTTTGTCGATGTTAATGCTGCTCAATAGTTCTTTTGGGATGTTTATTCTTCCGAGCTTCTCGTCAGGTTCAATTAAAGCACGATTACTTACATAGGTTCTCCAAAAACGACAATGCTCCTGATCAAAGAAATTAAGTTTAGCTTTCAAAGCCTCAGATTCTCGTTCCCACTCAGAATAGGTATATATGTTTAGGCAGTTAGCATAGAGATCTTTTTTGACAACTAAAAGCATAGACTGCTCTCCCTCCATAAGGGATTTGAATGCAGAGGGGAAGATTAATCTGCCCTTATCATCTAACTTTGCTTTATGTTCTCCAATGAATTTTACCATAACATCTATTCTTGCGCAAAATTAAATAAAAATATCCACATTTTTACAAATTTTTACAAAGTTTTCCCTTTATTTAAGGGATAAGAGAAATATTTTATTTATTTTCGTGAAAATTTTATAAGCATGATCAAAATTAAGGTAACAAAAAGCCTGTGTGTTAGTGTTTTCTGTGCTTTTCTGGTTGGAGTGTTATTCGGATCAGTAGGTATCGAACTTCTCTCAGTAAGCAGGTCTTCACAAGAGAAAAAACAGAAGGTAAGACAAGAAATAGTTAAGGAAGTAGAAGAGGAGAAACAAGATAAAGAAAAGGGGGAGGAGAAGGAGAAAAAGGAAGAGAAGAAAGTAGAAAAAAAAGAGGTATTTGTCTCTCAGAATTCACAGGAAGAACTTTCGGATTTTGGTTTCCCAAAGGCTCTATACGAGATAAGAAATGCCAAGGTTAAGAAGAATCAGTTTTTTGCATCTTTACTAGAAGATTATGGTGTTTCTCAAAGTGAGATATATAACATAACACAAGAAAGTAAGGATGTTTTCGATATGCGTAAATTCAAATCAGGCTATCCTTACGAGGCATATATTTCAAAGGAGAATGGAGATCTGGACTATCTAGTCTATGAACAAGATAATTTAAGTTATGTAGTCTTTACATTTAAAGATAGCTTAAATGTTGAGGTGTTTGAGAAGAAGATGGAAACTAGGATAAAGTACTCAGAGGTGACTATAAATTCTTCATTGTGGATTGATACTCAGGAGGCTGGCGTAAATCCTTTATTGTCGATAAAACTGGCGGATATATATGCTTGGACTATAGACTTCTTTGGACTAAGAGAGGGAGATTCGTATAAGGCGCTCTATGAGGAGGTACTATATAAAGGGGAAGTAATAAATATAGGAAGGGTGTTATATGCCGAATTTACTCACATAGATGAGCAGTATTTATCATACCACTTTGAAGAAGATCAAGGGGGAAATGAATACTGGAATGAAAAAGGGGAGAGTCTTAGGAAAGCATTTTTAAAAGCTCCACTTAACTTTACAAGAATTAGTTCAGGCTTTACTTATAATCGCAAGCATCCTATTACAAGAAAAGTACAGCCTCATACAGGAATAGACTATGCTGCTCCTACAGGTACCCCTGTTATGTCCATAGGTGATGGAGTAATCGTACAAAGAGGAGCGAAGGGATTAAATGGAAATATGGTAACGATTAAGCATAATTCAGTGTACAAGTCCGCCTATTTACACCTATCTAGATTTGCACCAGGATTGAAAGTTGGTTCAAAAGTGAGTCAAGGACAAGTAATAGGCTATGTTGGAAGTACGGGTCGTTCGACAGGTCCTCACCTAGACTTTAGAGTGTGGAAAAACGATCAGCCAATAAATCCACTTGCTATGAAATCCCCTCCTACAAAGCCGATTGATAAAAAGAATGAATCAGCATTCAAGGATAGTATTAAAGACGTTGAGGATATAATAATAGATATGCAGGCAAAGGATTACATCCTGGAGTTTACTAATCAATATTTCTAAGAACAGCTTTTCTTAATTCAAAATTCTGCCCTAAGTATTTCTTTCTAACATCAGGATTGTTAGCTAGTTGCTCTGCTGTACCGCTCTCTAGAATGTTTCCTTCATAAAGAAGATAGGCTCTATCTGTGATAGCAAGAGTCTCATGTACATTATGGTCGGTGATAATTATGCCGATATTCTTTTTCTTTAATTTAGCTATAATATGCTGGATATCTTCTACAGCGATCGGGTCTACTCCTGCAAAGGGCTCATCTAGAAGAATGAATTTAGGATCGATAGAAAGTGCTCGTGCGATCTCGCACCTTCTTCTTTCACCTCCAGATAGTTGGATGCCGTAGCTCTTTCTAACCTTGTGAAGGCCAAATTCTTCAAGTAGTGTCTCTGTTTTTTCACGTATAGTAGCTCTGCTGTAATTTGCCATCTCCATAACAGACTTAATATTGTCTTCAACACTTAGATTACGGAATACTGAGGCCTCTTGTGCTAGATAACCAAGTCCTTTCTGGGCTCTTTTATACATCGGAAGACTAGTTATCTCCTGATCATCTAAAAATATCTGTCCTGAATTAGGTTTGACAAGCCCAGTGATCATATAGAAACTTGTCGTTTTACCTGCTCCATTAGGACCTAGTAGACCAACTATTTCTCCTTGTTCAACTTCCATACTAACACCTTTTACAACAGTGCGTATCCCGTATTTCTTTATAAGATTATGACAATGTAAGCGCATATTATTTAATATCTAAATCTAGTTCTTTTATGAATTCTTTTAATTCCCCTACCTGACTCTCAAAATGTTTAGCTATCTGTGTAGGCATATATAATTTGTCCCTAGTATCTTCACTAGGGCTTTCTTGACGTACTTCTATATTAAGATTTGTCTTTTGATTCTTTAGTGTCTGCCTTAGGAAGGTGACCATATCCAAAAGACATTTGTTTTCAATCCACTCTTTTTGAGCTGAGTTGCTGACATAGAATGTGATGGTAGTATTTTCTAGAGTCAGGGACTGGCGTAGCATTTCCATCGCTAATGACTTCTTTCCAGAAGCATTCATATTATCTGAAAGCGCTTTCCATGCTTGGTTTGCCTCATCTAGTCCAAACTCGATGTCTTCTTGTATTTCTACAACACTACTCTGTATATTATTAGTCACATCTTCCATAAGCGACTTAATAGAGATTCCCTTGTTAGGAGTAATATTGGGCTTGCTCTTAGGCAGGACCTCTTCCTTATGTTCTATTTGTTTGGTTTCTTCCTTCTCTTCTCTCTCTACACTTTCAACCTTTTCAACCTTTTCAATACTTTCAACCTTCTCATCCTTTTCAGTCTTTTCAACTTTCTCTATCTTTTGGGACTTCTCTGCGCTTGCAGTTTTTTCTACCCTTATTTCTGCAGGTTTAGTCTCCTGACTCAGCTTCATTAGAGCGAATTCAATTAGTAGTCGCTGATTTCCACTCTGGCGGTAAGATGCCTCACAAGCAGTGCATATCTCTAGTGCTTTAAATAGGAAACTTACACTAGTCTTCTCGCTTAGCTCTTCGTAACGACTGATTAGTGACGGAGGAAGAGACATAAGAGACTTTGAAGCATTATTCTTACATACAACTAGGTCTCTAAAATGAGAACTTAGTCCTGAGATAAAATGGTAAGCATTGAATCCTTTTGATAATACCTCGTCGAAAAGTAAAAGCGCCTTGATATGGTCGTGTGATAAAAAGGCTTCACATAGATCGAAGTAGTATTCGTAGTTGAGAACATTTAGATTTTTGATAACACTCTCGTAGCTGATATCTTTCCCACAGAAACTTACTGTTTGATCAAAAAGTGTCAATGCATCCCTCATCGCCCCATCAGCTTTCTGTGCTAATATATGAAGGGCGTCATCATCGATTTTTATATCCTCTCTTTGTGCTATTTGTTTTAAATTCTTAATGATGCCCTCTATGGAAATACGATTAAAATCGTAGGTCTGGCATCTTGATAGAATGGTTGGAAGTATCTTATGTTTTTCAGTCGTAGCTAAAATGAATATGGCATAGCTAGGTGGCTCTTCAAGTGTTTTAAGAAAGGCATTGAAGGCTTGAGATGATAGCATGTGCACCTCATCTATAATGTAGACACTGTACTTGCCGATCTGAGGCGGTACCCTTACTAGCTCAATTAAGTTTCTAATGTCATCAACAGTGTTGTTAGACGCAGCGTCAAGTTCGTGAATGCAATATGATCTTCCTTCTGCAAAAGAAAGGCATGATTCACATTCGCCACACGCCTCATTTGTATCACTAGGATTTAAGCAGTTTATAGCCTTTGCGAAAATCCTTGCAGCGCTAGTTTTTCCTACTCCCCTAGGTCCACAAAACAAGTAAGCATGAGCAAGTTGCTCTCTATTAATTGAGTTCTTAAGAGTCCTTGCAATATTCTCCTGATCTATCAGTGATTCAAAGCTTGAAGGCCTATATTTTCTTGCAGATACTATAAATTGTTCCATATATCAGCAAAAGTACAAATATTTCTCTAATTTTGTAAACTATTATTAAAGTGAAATATGAGGAAAGTTATAATAATATGTATTAGTTTATGTATAAGTGCACAGTTATCTGCATTTAGTTGGGATTTTTTTAAGGTTTCATCCAAGTACGAAAGTATAGAAAATTTTAGTTCAAAGACTACGATGGTCGTTTTACCTTATGATGGCTCCATCCCAAATATAATGCTAAGGCAGGTAATTAAGGAGCAGTGGTATTTGTCTCCTTATGAGTATTGTACTCAAGAGGAGTTTGAGACGTTGAAGACAAATCCGGATTATTATTTTTTAATCAAGGTTGTTGAGACGCAGGGAGATAAAGAATTATTAGGCGTGGAGAAATTATCTCTACGAAAGGGAGGAGCACAAGCGCAAGAGGGTATAGATAAAATGCCAGAATTGATATCCATACCTTTGCAAATTTTAGATTCAGAATTAACAGATGATGAGATACAGCTTATCTCACTAAGTGCTGATATAATTCAAGACTATGTGATAGAAACAGTTAGGATGGAGGGTGATCCATATATTGGTGCAGAACTGTTCTCCTCTCTTCTTGAGGATGTAGGAGATGTTGAGATTTTATTCTCAGAAGATTGTCTTGCACATCCAGTTGATAAATATTCAATATTAAATTTGAATATGGCAAAAGAAATAGTAGTGCTGGAAGATCATAAATTCATCACAAGTGCGCTAGATTCATATAGACCATCTACATTAATTCCTCTTATTATCTCAGCATCTGGCAATGTTGCGGATACAAAATGTTATAAATTTCTTATATCCACACAGACAAAAAGGGTCGTATATTATTCAGACCATACTTTATCAAAAAGAAAGCCAAGGGGCTTCCTTAAGAAGGATATTAGAGCTATAGTTAAGTCACTATAATATGAACTCTATACAAATAAATAAAGATATTCCCCTAAAAACAGTTTTTGCTCAAACGACTTCTCCAGTAGCGTACTGCTCTTTAACGATAAGAACAGGAACAAGAAATGAGGGACTAAAGTGCGCTGGATTAGCGCATCTTACAGAACACATGTTGTTTAAAGGAACACATTTCCATAATTCCTCTTATATAAATTCAAGAATAGAATCATTAGGAGGAGAGTTAAATGCTTATACTACCAAGGAGGAAACAGTGATATGTGCAACTGTTCTCAAAGAAGATATAGCAAAAGCTATCGATTTAATCTTTGAAATGGTTTTCTGTTCTGTGTATGATGCAAAAGAGCTAGAGAAGGAAAAGAATATAGTGTTAGATGAAATTAACTCTTATAAAGATAATCCAACCGAGCAGATTTACGATGATTTTGAAGAGTTACTGTTTAAGGATACAGTGCTGTCTTGCCCTGTGCTAGGAAATAAGAGCTCCTTAAAGAGGCTAAGCTCAAATCAAATGATAGACTATGTTAAGACATACTTTGTGCCAGAGAATATGGTCTTAAGTGTGGTAGCTAATTTAGAGTTTTCAAATTTGAAAAGTGTAGTGGCGAAGAAATTTGAGAAGTATAAGGACTATGTTCCTGTGTTTAGCGAGGATCAAATTGATTATGGTTCCAAGATAGAGCAGAACTATGAAGTATTTGATAGGCAGTGTAATAAAAGATCTTATCAAGCTCATTGTATTATAGGCTCTCGGGCATATTCATATAAAGACAAAAGACGAATGGCGCTAATACTTCTGGCTAATATACTGGGAGGACCCGCAGCTAATTCAGCATTGAATATCTTGTTAAGGGAGAAGAATGCTCTAGTATACAACGTAGATGTTTCTTATAATCAATATTCAGATACTGGGTGTGTAGCTATTAGTTTTGGCTCAGATAAAACTAATGTCCATAAATGCGTGGAACTGATAGAACAAGAACTGGAGAAGTATAGAACAGTACGACTAAGTGATAAAAAACTTAAGGGTCATAAAAAACAACTATTAGGTCAGCTATTAATATCATCTGATAATGCAGAAGCTCGATGCCTTTCTTTGGGAAAGAGCGTACTTGCCTTGGGAGAGATCGTAGAGATGGATAAGGTAAAGACGCTGATTGAAAATATACGCTCTGAAGATATAATGGAATGTGCAAACGATATCTTTAAGGCAGAACACCTATCTAAATTAATATATTTATAGAATGAAATCAATAAATGAATTATTAGAGGAAATAGAAAATCTTACTAGTTCTGAAGATTTTACTAGTTCTGAAAAAGCAAAGAATGTAGCAAAGGCCCTAGAATGGGTAGAGAGAAAAACAGCCCTTACGACTCGTCAGTCTCGTATGCTCTCAAATGGAGAGCAAGCCTTGTTTTTACAAGCCTTGTCTATGGTACTGGAACCGAAGAGAATACTTGAAATAGGTACATTCACTGGTTATTCCTCTATTTGTTTTTCAAGAGGACTAGCATCTGGTGGAAAGATAGATACTATCGAGATATTTGATGAATTACAAAAACAAATAAATGAGGGTTTCCAAAGGGCAGATATTATAGATTCAGTAAATCTGCACATCGGTGATGCAAAGGAGATAATTCCCAGCCTAGAGCATAAATATGATCTAATATTTATAGATGCGAACAAAAGGGAGTATCTAGACTATTATAATTTGGTATTTGATAAACTTGCACCTAATGGTTTAATTCTTGCCGATAATGTACTTTGGAGTGGAAAAATAGATGATCCCGCTTCAACGGATCCTCAAACAAGAGCGATAATAGAATTTAACACCTTTGTCGAGAAGGATTCAAGAGTTGAGAGCCATCTATTAAAATTGCGTGATGGGGTATACCTTATTAGGGTGAAGGGTGAAGGGTGAAGGGTGAAGGGTGAAAGCAGTCCTGAATTTAATCGTGTATTGTACTCCAATTCTTCGTGTAAAGTATACCCCTAGTTCCGTGATTAATAAATCCATCATTAGGATTTCTCTTTTTAAAATCAACAGTTGTCTGTATAAGCTCTTTCTTATGAACGCTCAAATACAGCGGGAAATCTCTTCCATATATACAGATCGCTGATATAAAATAGCTAGCCAGATCATAACCCCTATAGGCGAAAAGTGAAGGCTCTATCTTATAAATGCTTTTGTATTTTTTTATAAACTCTAAAGTCAGAGGAGAAGAATAGTCAATATCTGAACTAAGTGTAATATAGGTGTTAAGAGCGTGAAGCTGTTTTAGCTCAAGAGACTCTATATTCTTCCATTTTGGGCTACCGTATAGATTGATATTGATAGATCTTGATTGGAGAAGATAGATATTGCGAATAGCATCAGCAACAAATGCTTCCTCTTCAGAGGCGATGAATACTTTATTTAGAGCTAGTGTGTCAACTTTGTGCATTAATAGTGTGTCTACTCCTCTTCCGTCAAGGAAGTTGTAGCCAAGAGTGTCAAAGGCGATACCCAAGGTATTTAGCGACTCTATAGTTTTCCTATGATTGCTCGTGAATTCTTTACTCTTTTCGTAAACTACTAGCACCTTGCTGGTATCATTTGCGTCAATAGGAGCTAGTTTTGCTATATTTTCAAGCTGAACTATATCATTTGGAGTAGGGAATAAAAAGTAGTAAGGATTATCCTTGCTAATATATTCACTCCTTGCGTCAAGAGGAGATACCAAAGGGATCTTGTTTTCCTTAGCATATATGGCGATCTCTTCGATATTGCTCGAAATTACAGGTCCGATAATAAGTTCGCTGCCCTTTAGTACACCGGAATTTATCATATGTTTAGCGCTAGTATAGTCTGATATATCTACAACATTTAGCGTATATTCAGACAGATCGTACTGAGCTTGAAGATCACTAATAGCTAATTCAACACCAGCATAGAAATCTAGTTGACTACTAATAGCCTTGTTTGGGTCAACGCCTGCATTAAAAGGAAGGATTAGCGTGATGATATGTTTTCGTCCTCTTTTACTATAAGTATAATATTCGTAGTCAGCCTCGCTAATAATAGGTTTCTGAACCTCCATCTGCACATCTCCTTCTACTACGTGTGCGGAAGATTGAGCTAAATGAACTGATGAGTTTGATGTGGATACAGACGTTTTAGCAGACCCTTCAGAGGATTTAGACCTTGGATTAGAGTCCGATTCAAATGATTTGATGAGCTCCATATCAGGAATATACAGAGTCGATCTTTTTTTTAATTTCTTTGAATCTAAATTGTTAAACGCCATTAATTCCTCAACACTTACTCCATATTCTTCAGCGATATCATCAATGATCTCATACCACTTTACCTTATGTTTCCTGAGTTTGTTGAGGTTCTTTTTAGAAAGGTCAGAGTATGTTATACCAGTACTCTGACCTTTTTTAACAGGGATGTACAAGAGAGAACCAGTCTTTAGTCCTAACTTCGCATCATCATTATATTTATATATATCTTCAATGCTTATCGCATATTTTTTACTTATCGAGTATAGAGTTTGCTTTGCCTGCACTTCATGCACATAGAAAGCTTCTCCCTTTTGTTTAACAATCGTCGAGGAAATCTCTACAGGAGTAGAATTATAAGTTTGTGCTGTCGCAATATCTACGGTAAAAAAGAATGCGAGAGTAAGAACAAGAGAAAATATATATCCTTTTTGCATATTTTGAAGCCTTTATGGAAGTCTGCTAAGCATGTTCTTAATGTTAGTCTCGATGCGAGTATAGATGTCGTCGTTATACTCAGCCTTTTCAAAAGGCTTTCCTGTAATTTTTTCGAAAAGCTCAATATATCTCTCAGAGATGATATTAATTCTCTCCTCGTTCATTTCAGGAACTTCTTGACCATCCTTACCGCTGAAATTATTTTCCATTAACCATTCTCTTACAAACTCCTTTGATAGTTGTCTTTGATCCTCTCCTTTATCAAATCTTTCTTGGTAATCGTTAGCATAGAAATAACGTGAAGAGTCAGGAGTGTGGATTTCGTCGATAAGATAGATCTCTCCATTTCTTCTTCCAAATTCATATTTTGTGTCAACTAAGATAAGACCTTGCTGAGCAGCCATCTCAGTACCTCTGTTGAATAATTCCATAGAGTACTTCTCTAACATTTCATATTCTTCCTTAGAAACAAGACCTGAAGAGATGATCTCCTCTCTAGAGATGTCTTCGTCATGAGCACCTATTTCAGCCTTTGTAGTAGGAGTAATGATAGGTTGAGGGAATCTTTCGTGCTCCTTCATTCCATCAGGAATTTTTACACCACAAATCTCGCGAGAACCATTCTGGTAGCTTCTCCAAGAGCTTCCAGTTAAATAAGCTCTTACAATCATTTCCACTGGGTATGGTTCGCATCTATAACCTACAGTTACCATTGGATCTGGAGATGCGATTTTCCAATTCTTTACGATATCCGATGTGTTGTCCAAGAAAAGAGATGCGATTTGATTTAGAACCTGTCCCTTAAAAGGAATACCCTTAGGTAGAACTACATCAAATGCTGAAATTCTATCAGAAACGATCATTACTAAGTAATCATTATCGATGCTGTATACATCACGTACCTTACCGATGTATTTGTCTGTTTGTTTTGGAAAGTCAAAACAAGTCTCTTTAATTGCTTTCATATATTCTATTATTTAATTTTGTTATATAATCCTATTAATTTTTGCGCAAAATCATCCCAAGATAAGCGTTTCTTTTCTAATTTAATATTCTCAATTAACTTAGATTTTAGCTGCTGATCCGAGAAATAAGCCTTTATCGCTGCAGTTATATATTTTGCATCTGCTTTTTCTACTACCATTCCCGTGCCACGATCTCCTACTGTCTCCTTTAGACCTCCTACATCTGTAGTAATAAGAGGGACTTCAAAATGGTAAGAAATGGAGCTGATGCCACTCTGGGTGGCAGATTTATATGGTAATACACAAACATCAGCAGCGCAGAAAAAATTTGCAACTTCTGAATCTGGTATATATCTAGTATGAAGGGTCACGTTATTTTTATTCTCCAACGAGTCAATCATAGTCTGATAGTGGTTAAAACTTCCGTAGGGCTCACCAGCTATAATCAATTGATATGAGCCGTCTAGTTCTTTAAACGACTCGAGTAGTATGTCTAGACCTTTGTAATCTCTGATAAGACCGAAGAAAAGAATTGTTTTCTTTTGAGGGTCTATACCAAGTGAGGCAGCGGCACTTTCCCTGTCTACTCCCTTCCCAAAATGGGAATATAAAGGGTGGGGGCTGACTAAGTGTTCGGCATCAGGTTTGAAATCTAATAAATCATCTTTTACACTATTACAAAGAGTAATGAATGCATCACAGCTATTTAAGTAATAACGAGTAAAAAACTTGTCGAAAAAACGAGGTTCGTGAGAGATGACATTATCAAGGATGGAAATAACCTTTGTTCCTTTTGAGAGATGCCTAGCAATCCATCCTTGTGATGGAGCAAAATAGGGCATCCAGTAGCGCATAACTACTAGGTCAGGTTTCCATTCCCTTATTTTTTTTGCTGTTTTAATATAGCTGAAGGGATTAGCTGTATCCAATATCCTATCTGAGTCTATCACCGTTGCTATATCGTCCTTACTCACATATTGAGTCTTCCCTGGAAATAATAAATCAGGATATTGACGGCTAAAGTTAAAGGCACGGACAGAGTGCTCTTTTTCGAGAGCCTGAAAAAGAGAGGCGTTAAACTGTGATATGCCTCCTCTGTAAGGATAGAAACAAGAAAGAATAGCTATTCGCATTTATTTTTTATATTTCTTATTTAGTGCCTCGGTGAGTTCTTTAGTAATATTTAATTCTTGCGGAGCATCTAATACAACTATTGTAGTGTTAGAGGTGCTTAGAATGTATTTGTATCTATTATCCTTGTTGTACTCTTTAATAAACTCCTGAATACTAGTCATAATCTGATTTATCATAAGCTGCTCATCATTTGCTAGTTCATTCTCCTTGATCATAGCATATTCATTTAGAGTATTCTCTTGTTCTATTAAAGAATTACGAAGTCTAGAAGCATCTTCAGTGCTAATAGTTCCTTTTTTTATTCTTTCGTCAAAATCAATAATTGAATTCTCAAGTGAACGACTTTTCTTAGCTATGTCAGTCTGAATACTTGTTGCCTTAGCTTGAAATTCTTCCTTAAGGTCTATGGTCATTTGATAGTTATTAAATAGGCTATCGATATTAACATAAGCTATCTCTGAAGCATCTATCTGCGTAGCTGCACTTGGGGTACTATCCGATTTTGTAAAACGATTCATAAGAATATTTATACCTATCGAAATCATAATTATTCCTATAACTGCTAAAATAGCATTAGCAGTAGGGATTTGTTTTTTAGAGTCTTTCATCATAATAAATATATTTCAGCAAAGGTAATAATTATCTTTAATTTTTAAGGGCTCTTAAATAGAGTTGTATGGTATTTTCTAAACCTAGGTAAAGGGCATCACATACAAGTGCGTGTCCGATAGATACTTCGAGTAACCCAGGGATATTCTCCTTAAAGTATCTTAAATTCTCAAGATTTAGATCGTGCCCAGCATTAAGTCCAAGACCTTGCCTTTGAGCCTCTTGGGCCGCAGCTACATATTTAGCTATAGCTTGTTCTCTATTTTTAGCATATCCTGAGGCGTAGCTCTCAGTGTATAGTTCTATTCTGTCGCATCCACAATCAACAGCGTGCTTAACCATTTCTATGTCTGGATCACAAAAAATAGAGGTTCTAATACCTAGGGATTTAAAGTATTGACATTGCTTTAGCAAGAACTCCTTATTTTCTTTGGTGTTCCACCCTGCATCTGAAGTCAGAGCATCCTCTGCGTCTGGAACTAAAGTTACTTGAGCTGGGATATTGTTGCTTACAAGTTCTATGAAAGATGGATTTGGATTACCTTCTATGTTGAATTCTGTTGTAAGTATAGGCTTTAATATCCTTACATCTTCGTATTTAATGTGTCTTTGGTCTGGACGAGGGTGAACAGTGATGCCTTCAGCTCCAAAGAGCTCACAGTCTTTTGCAACTTTTACTAGGTCAGGACAATTGGTTCCCCTTGAATTTCTGATGGTTGCAATTTTATTAATATTTACACTTAATTTGGTCATATTATCTGAATTTAAAAAAAGATGATGAATAATTTTTTACAAAAATATACAATTAATAGAAAAATAGCACATCTTTGTAGTTTACAATAAAAGACTTGATTATGATTATTGCTTTTTTCGCAAGGGATATTAAACCAAAGTGGGAGTCTCATCTTTGTTTAATATTAAATTATTGTCAGCAGCAGGGCTATGAAATGCGTTATTATTCAGAGCTTTATGATTACTTGAATAAAAATACAGTTTTAGAATTAAACGGTGGTGAAATATTTACTTCTTATGAACAAATTAAAGATGTAGATATATTAATTAGTCTAGGCGGGGATGGTACATTGTTGCGATCTTTGCCGATAGTGAGAGACTCTAATGTGCCAGTGGTCGGGATAAATTTTGGCAAGCTGGGATTTTTGACAGCGATAAAGCTGAAAGAAGACGATAACTTGGAGTGTTTTAAGACTTTTACGAGGGGAGCATTTAAACCTTTTCAGTTGCCAGTACTCAAACTTTCTAGTGATTCAGTCCCAAGTGATATTTATCCCTATGCACTTAACGAAATATCTATTCAGAGAACGACCCCTTCTTTGATTACCATAGATGTAAGGATTAACGGAGTGGCTATACCTACTTATTGGGCAGATGGTTTGATGATAGCTACCGCAACAGGTTCCACGGCATATTCACTAAGTGTTGGAGGACCTATCGTTATGCCAGGAGCAGATGTTTTTATTATTACACCTATTGCTCCTCATAATCTGAATGTTCGTCCTCTTATTGTTCCTGATAATAGTGAATTAGAATTAAGTGTAAATACAAATAATGAAGAGGTGTTGATCGCCCTTGACAATAGACTCTTTAAGGCTCAAGACGGAGTTAATATAAAGATATCAAAGGCAGATTTTCATCTTAGGAATGTCTCTTTGTCTGAAACAAGTAGTAGTTTTTTTAATGCGCTTAGGGAAAAGTTATCTTGGGGGGAGGATAAAAGGAATTATATTTAGGTGAATTGAATTTTTTAAGGATTGAATTTATGGAAAAGAAAGAAATAAGTCATGTGACCATAATAATGGATGGGAATGGTAGATGGGCAAAGCAGAAGGGACGCGAGAGATTATATGGACATAGAGCCGGAGCAGAAAGCGTGAGGGCTTGTATAGAGACGTCGGTTAAGAGAGGTGTTAAATATTTAAGTCTATATGCGTTCTCAGAGGAGAACTGGGCAAGGCCGAAGGCTGAGGTCGAGGGCTTGATGACTTTAATGGTAAAGGCCTTGGTCGATGAGATGCCTAATCTTATGAAGAATGATATTCGATTGTTGGTAATAGGTAATAGGGCTAGATTATCTGATAAGTTAAACAGGCAAATAGATAAGTCTATGCAGGCTTCGGCAGATAATAAAACCCTAACTGTTATCCTTTTTGTTAGCTATAGTGGGAAATGGGACATTTTACAGGCAGTGCAGCGTTATGCTCAGGATTTTGCGGAAGGGAAGCAGTGTGAGGGTGAAGGCGGTTTTGAGGGCTATCTAAGTACTTATGGTATACCAGATCCTGATTTGTTAATCAGAACAAGTGGGGAACAGAGAATAAGTAATTTTATGCTTTGGCAGTGTGCGTACACTGAATATTATTTCACAGAAATTCTATGGCCTGATTTTCGAGGTAACGAATTTGAGCAAGCGCTTGATACATATTATGGTCGCGACCGTAGATATGGTAAAGTATAATGCGGAGTTAAAAAATTAATATTATATTTGCGTTTTATTTATAAATAGACTACATGAAATATAAGAATATATTACTTGTCTTTGCTTTAATCGCACTTTCGTTAAGTTCCTTCGCACAGGCGCAAGGTAATGGAGAAAAGGAAGATATAGTAATCGACTATAATAGACCAAAAACCTATATAATAGGGGGCATTACTGTAAGCGGAGTGGATTATGTTAGCGATAGACAAGTAATCGCTCTGAGCGGAATGAATATAGGTTCGAAAATAACTGTACCTAGTACTGAGTTGTCAGGGGTTGTTAAAAGATTATGGGAACAAAAATTCTTCTCAAGTATAGCATTAAAGATAGATTCTCTATCGATAAATAAGGATACGGCATATTTTTGTTTTGAATTTGAGGAGAGGGCACGAGTGTC
This sequence comes from uncultured Muribaculaceae bacterium, assembly GCA_964369605.1. Classification (GTDB taxonomy): domain Bacteria; phylum Bacteroidota; class Bacteroidia; order Bacteroidales; family UBA932; genus CAYJFD01. Next base: position 48,632 of record CAYJFD010000010.1, read on the forward strand.
TCGTTGGCAAATAGTAGGAGTAAAAAATTCTGAAGTAAAGGATCTACAAGAAGTGTTAGGATTAAGAAGAAATACACCTATTTCTGAGTATCTAATAAGTTCGTCTATAAAAAATATCAAAGATTATTATAATGAAAAGGGTTATACGAACGCAAATGTAAACATAGTACAAAAGCGTGATACTATGATACGTAATGCTATGCAGGTAACCTTCTCGATAGATAGAGGTAAGAAAGTTAAGGTCAAGGAGATAATATTTGAAGGAAACACAAATGTTCCTGATAATAAAATTATATCTCAAATGCCGACTACTCGTGATATGAGATTTAGAAATTTCTTAAAGTCAAAGAAATTTAATAAAGAAGAATTCGAAAATGATAAGCAGTATATGATGCAGGCTTTCAGTGAGATGGGCTATAGAGATGCGAAGTTATTGAAGGATTCTGTTTATATAATGGAAGAGGGTAGATTAGGTATCAAGTTAAAAATAGATGAAGGACAGCAGTACTATTTCAGAAATATTACGTGGACTGGAAACTCTCTATATACAACAGAAGAATTAAATCAAATACTAAGAATCAAAAAAGGCGATGTCTATGATATAGTAACTCTAAATAATAGACTAAATGGCGATCCAAGGCAGATGGACGCAGATGTCAGGACTCTTTACACTAATAAAGGATATCTGTTTTTTAATGTGATGCCTGTCGAGGTCAAAATAGAAAAGGACTCCGTAGATGTAGAGATCAGAATGATGGAAGGAGATCCAGGAGTCTTTAATAATATAGTTGTGTCAGGTAATACAACTACGACTGAGAAGGTCATCAGAAGACAGCTTTATACAAAACCTGGATATTTATATAATCAGACTGACCTAGAGAGGTCTTTAAGAGAGATTGCATCAATGGGGCACTTTGACCCAGAGCACGCCTTTGATCATACAAAAGGTTACTCCATCCTTCCAAACCCAACGAATAATACAGTCGATGTAACATACAATGTACTAGAAAGGAGTAATTCAAAATTTGAAGTCTCGGGAGGATGGGGAGGTTACTCATTCGTACTATCAGTGGGATTAAGCTTCTCAAATATATCAGTAAAAAACTTATTTAAGAAAGAAGCATGGACTCCAGTGCCACTAGGCGATGGACAAATATGGAACATTAGTCTCCAGTCGAATGGACAGTACTATACTGCCTTCTCTACAAGCTTTACTGAGCCTTGGCTATTTGGAAAGAAACCGATATCTTTGAATGTAACAGGATATTATAGCCGTAATACTAATTCAGACTACCTATTTCAGAACACATCGCAGTCAATGGAGATTTACGGTGTAGCACTAGGACTCGGTAAGAGACTAAAGTGGCCAGATAGTTACTTTACATTATACAATGAGTTAAGTTGGCAAAATTACAACCTTAATGATTGGCAGTACTATTTTGTTTACGATACAGGAAGATCTACAAATCTGTCATATAAAATAGCCTTAAATAGAAATTCAACTGACCAGATGATCTATCCAAGAAGTGGATCTGATTTTACTTTCTCAGTGCAGTTAACGCCTCCATACTCTTTATTTAGAGACCCAGATACTGATTATCAAAGTATGCCAGATGGACAGCGATATAAGTGGATAGAATATCATAAGTGGACATTTAAAGGTACACTTTATACTAAGCTGATAGGAGATCTAGTTTTAATGACAAGAATGCAGTTCGGATACTTAGGTTATTATAACAGAAATCTAGGATACTCACCATTCGAAACCTACCAGTTAGGAGGAGATGGTATGTCAGGTTACAGTACTTATGGCTCAGAGATAGTATCATTAAGAGGTTATCCAAATGCTTCCCTTACTCCAGAAGTAAATGGTGTATATCAAGGTCACCTTTACGATAAATTCACTTTAGAGTTACGATACCCAATCTTATTACAGCAAGGAACCCAAATTTATGCTTTGGCCTTCTTAGAGGCAGGAAATGCATGGAGTGATATTAAGTACTTTAATCCATTCTCTGTGAAAAGATCTGCGGGTATAGGTTTAAGAGTAAATATTCCTATGTTAGGACTCTTAGGAGTTGACTGGGGATGGGGCTTTGACTCTGTTGGAACAGAGAAAGTCAGCGGTTCTAATTTCCACTTTGTAATAGGACAACAGTTTTAAAAATAATTAATTAAAAATATAAAAAAATGAAAAAGTTATTAGCAGTTTTAGCAGGTCTTACCATCCTTTCTTCTGTTTGCGCATTTGCTCAGGAGTATAAATTTGGGCATGTAAATTCTCAAGAAATCATCTATCTTATGGATGAGATGGATTCAGCGAGAGTTGTAATAGAAAAATACGGAGCTGAACTAGAAGAGATTTTCGTATCTATGCAGAATGAGTACCAAACAAAATTAAACACTTATCAGCAAATGAATGCTACTTGGTCTCCAGCTGTTTTACAAGCTAAAGAGCAAGAACTTTCAGAGATAGGACAAAGACTTGAGCAGTACAGACAAAACGCTGAGCAAGACATTACTCAGAAGCAAAATGAGGTACTTTCACCTATCTACCAAAAAGCAAATGATGCTATAAAGAAAGTCGGTGAAGAAAATGGTTTCATTTACATATTTGATACATCTGTAGGTGCTATCCCTTACTTTAATGAGAAGATGAGTACTGATGTAACTGTTTTAATGAAGAAAGCTCTAAATATTCCATTAGACAAGCAGTTACCTACGCAAACAATGCCTCAAATTTAGTAAGGACAAATAAACAGAAAAACTAGTAGTTGATATTTTTGCTTTTTATTTGTTTAATTGGTGAATATCGCTACATTTGTGCCGTAATAATTATAAAACAATAATGCAACATAAAATTATAGATGTCAAAGACGTTGTAATTCGTTTTGCGGGTGATTCAGGAGATGGTATGCAGTTAACTGGTACCATTTTCGCTGATGCATCTGCAGTACTAGGAAATGAAGTATCTACGTTTCCAGATTATCCTGCGGAAATCAGAGCTCCGCAAGGAACAGTTTCAGGAGTATCAGGCTTTCAAGTACATTTTGGCTCAGGTGAAGTTAATACACCTGGAGACTTTTGCGATGTACTTGTAGCGATGAACCCTGCAGCGTTCAAAACAAATGCAAAATGGACAAAGCCAACAGCGACTATTATAGTAGACGCAAATGCCTTTGATCAAAAAGGTTTACAGAAAGCGGCTTTCCAGACGGAGGACCCTGTAGCTGAATTGAAAATGGAGGACAGAAATGTTATTTTTGCCCCTATTTCAGAGCAGACAAAGGAGAGTCTTAAGGATTCAGGACTAGATAATAAATCTATTCTTAGAGCAAAGAATCTATTTGCCCTAGGAATGTGCTATTATATGTATAATCGTGACCTAGAGTATACTTTCTCTTACCTAGAGCGTAAGTTCAAAAAGAAGCCTCAATTTATTGAAGCAAATAAGAAAGTTATAAAGGATGGGTATAATTATGCAGCTAATATTCACGCTATTCCGAACACATATACTGTAGCTCCGGCAAAGCTTGCTAAAGGAGTATATCGTAATATTAACGGAAATCAAGCAGCAGCTTGGGGTTTATTAGCAGCTTCAGAGAAGTCAGGTTTACCTCTATTCTGCGGATCTTACCCTATTACCCCTGCGACTCAAATTCTTGAAGAATTATCAATTCACAAGAATCTAGGTTGTAAGACTCTTCAATGTGAAGATGAAATAGCAGGTATTTGTACATCTATCGGAGCAGCATTTGCAGGAAATTTAGCAGCAACTACAACTTCAGGTCCTGGTTTGTCTTTAAAATCAGAGGCTCTAGGTTTAGCTATGATAGCTGAATTACCTCTAGTAATCATAGACGTACAACGTGGAGGACCTTCAACAGGTATCCCTACGAAAACAGAGCAAACAGACCTTAATCAAGCTTTATATGGTAGAAATGGTGAATGTCCTATAATGGTTATGGCAGCGCACTCTCCATCACATTGCTTTGAAGCATCTTTCTATGCAGCGAAGTATGCTGTAGAGCACATGATGCCTGTAATTCTGTTAACAGAAGGATTCTTAGGAAATGGATCTGAGCCATGGAAAGTACCTTCTATGAAGGATTATCCAGTAATCACTCCTCCTATAATCGAAGAGTGTGAAGGAAGTTTTAAACCTTATATCAGAGACGAAAATCTAGTTAGAAAGTGGGCTTTACCTGGAAAGGCTGGTTTAGAGCATAGAATTGGCGGTTTAGAGAAAACTCCAGAAGGAGTGATTTCTGCTGACCCAATTAACCATGAGTTAATGGTTGGTCTAAGAGCTCAGAAGGTAGAGAAGGTAGCAGAGTTTATACCTGAATTAGAAGTAATCGGCGATAAAGATGCTGATGTTCTAATCGTAGGATGGGGAGGAACTTATGGTCACCTATACACTGCCCTAAGAGAATTCCAAGAAGAAGGTCAAAAAGTAGCATTAGCGCATTTCGATTATATCTTCCCTCTTCCAAAGAACACTCAGGAGGTATTCTCAAAATATAAGAAAATTATAGTATGTGAGTTAAATAATGGACAGTTCGCGGCTTATTTACGTGATAAACTACCTATGTTCACTTATATGCAGAAAAATAAAGTACAAGGACAGCCATTTATCGTAAAAGATATCAAGGATGCTGTTAATGAAGTAATTAATTCATAACAAATTAGAGCAATGAAATATACAGCACAAGATTTTAAAAGTAATCAGGAGGTCAGATGGTGTCCTGGCTGCGGAGATCACGCCATTTTAGCTGCTCTTCAAAGAGCAATGCCAGAGTTTGCAGAGGAGAGAGGATATGCAAAAGAGCAGTTCGTTCTTGTATCAGGAATTGGATGCTCCTCTAGAGCTCCTTACTACCTTGATACCTTCGGTTTTCACACTATACACGGCCGCGCCGCAGTAATAGCAACGGGAATCAAAGTAGCAAATCCAAGCCTTTCAGTTTGGCAAGCTACAGGTGATGGTGATGCGCTTGCAATCGGAGGAAATCACTTCATTCACGCAGTACGTAGAAATATTGACATAAATATTATGTTATTCAATAACCAGATCTATGGTTTAACAAAGGGACAGTATTCTCCAGCTTCTCCGCTAGGAATAGTAACTAAAACATCACCTTATGGAACTATTGAACATTCGTTCAATCCAGGTGCTTTAGTTATGGGAGCGAGAGGAACTTTCTTTGCACGTAGTATGGATGTTGAGTTAAAACTAACCCAAGAGATATTAAAGGAATCAGCATTACACGATGGATGTTCTGTAAGTGAGATTCTAACAAATTGTATCATTTTCAATGATGGTGCTCATAATGATATTACAAGCAAGGAAGAGAGAGCAGATAGAACTATTATTCTTCGTCACGGAGAGCCTATGATCTATGGTAAAAATAGAGATAAGGGTCTTATTGTAGAGAATATGCGTTTAAAATCTGTAACTATCGGAGAAAATGGTGTAACAGAGAAAGACATATTAGTGCATGATGCAAAAACTCCAGAGGTAGGTATTCATAATATGTTAATAGATATGCAGTACCCTGAGCTACCTTTTGCACTAGGAGTAATTAGAAGTGTAAAGGATGAGACTTACGATGATAATGTCTTAAGACAAATCGAAGAGGTTACAGCAAAATCGCCGATCAAGTGTATGGACGACTTATTGAATAGTGGTGCTACTTGGGAGGTCAAATAACGAATTTCACCAAATAATAATAACCAAATTAATTAAAAATAAATTTTTTATGAAAACATCTGAATTAATGGCAAAGCTTGAAGCTAAGTATGGCCATGAAAAAGAGTATTTACAAGCAGTACACGAAGTACTAGAATCAATAGAAGAGGTTTATAACCAACATCCAGAATTCGAAGCAGCGAAAATCGTTGAGAGAATTGTAGAGCCAGATAGAATTTTTACTTTCCGTGTTACTTGGGTAGATGACGCAGGTCAGGTACAAGTTAACAATGGTTATAGAGTACAATTCAACAGCGCGATTGGACCATACAAAGGAGGTCTTCGTTTCCACAAAGCTGTAACTCCATCTATGCTTAAGTTCTTAGGTTTCGAGCAAAC
>CAYJFD010000011.1:0-53887 GCA_964369605.1 uncultured Muribaculaceae bacterium
CTAGGTTTCAATTATTTACGATTGCAAGATAAAAAAATAAAACAAATAATCAAGAATATTCATAATAAAACTTAATGTTTTTACTACTTTGTTTAAACAATAGGTTATAGTACTGCATGCACTTTTAACTCTTGATATTTTGTATAGCGTATGGATGATAAAATAGAAGAGTTATCTTTTACTCTTCGATTTCGAAAGTAAATTCCGCATTGTGGGAGTTGACAATTTTAGGCTTGTAATTATGAAGATATGCAGGATTGTCCTCTGTAATAGGTTTCGTGCCGTCATAAGTATAGGTAACTTCTTTTTTATCTGCATATATTATTTTGACTTCCATTCGAGCTAAGCGAGCAACTGATTCCGAAAAACTTTCTACTTTTCCATCTCTTTTGAAACCGCGCCTGTCATTAGTCACATCAGTAAATATAGTTATTTCAACATTTTCATTAGGGTGTATTGTAAATTCATTATCTAGGTCCATCACTGGGATAGGATATAGTGCTCTGGTATATACCTCTATAGTTTGGTCAGTTTGATTGTTAATGTAATATCTCCCTGTAAGTTGCATATCGACCTCACAAGAGTGAAAGACCGTAGCTATAAAGATTAATACTAATGCTTTAATGATTGTTTTCATAGTAATTGATTATTTAATTATTTTTAAGATTAATAGTTAGGTTTCCATTATTTACGTGTGCAAGATAAAAAAAATACGAATAATCAAAAATATTCATAATAAAATTTAATGTTTTTATAAACAAAACAGAGGTGGAGTTAGTGAAAAAAGTTTGTGAAAGAGGGGAGAAAGAGTCATAGATAATGACATAAAAAAAGGGTAAGCTGAATACATCGCACCGCTACAACCATCGTACCCTTGCTGCCTTCCGGCCCTGGGGGAGTTAGATAGGAGCTGGTCGTGTATGACTTACCCGGGCACAAAGGTAAGAAAAAAACTTTTTTCTGCAAGTTTTTTATAGATGATGCCCTAATTTTTTAATGTCTCTATTAAATCTTGATAGTGTCCGAGAATAATAGCCTTATCGCCTTCGAGTAGGGCGTGTTTCTCTGTCAGAGGTTTAGCCTCATAGTCCATATACTTTATGCCGAGTGCATTGATTTTCTCAACAGGTCTTTTTATCGCGATTAATTTAAGCTTTGTCATCTTGAATAACTTTTCTTCGTCGATAGTGCCATCTCCCATCTGTGCAGAAACATTCATCTCTATGATGTAGTGATCGTTATCCACTTTATAAGAATTGGTTATCTGAGGTATCTCAAGAGACATAGCATAGTACCTTGAGATTTCTTTTTCAGGGAAAAGAATATTCTTCACCCCAAGAGAATTCATTATGTTAGCTTGATTCTCATCGCATACTCTGACAAAGATCTTTGTATCCTTTATCTTCTTCATTATCGAATAGATAGTAAGGCAGGCGCCGATGTCTTGCCTAACAGTTATTACGATAGCATATACGCCTCTGTGAGGAAGTACATCAAGCGCGCTTTCATCAGTTATATTATAACAAATGGCTGTCGAAATTTTGGACTTAACTCGCTCCACTTTTTCTATATCCTTATCTATACCGATAACTTCATTGCCCATTTGAGTGAATTCGTCAGCAAGAACTGAACCTAATTTTCCAAGACCTATAACGATGTATCTCATAATATTATTAATTTGCTAGTTTATGATAATGTGCCCCTGAGGGTATTTATATGTTAATGTATTTCTATGCTTAATTACTGAAGCAAGAAGCGTAACCACTCCAATACGACCTATAAACATAGTTATGGTAATGACTAATTTTCCGATAACAGAGAGTTCAGTAGTAACACCCATACTAGATCCGACCGTTCCTATAGCTGAAATTACCTCAAAGAATAACTTTCTAGCCTCAATATCTGGTTCTGACAGAAGTAGTATAAAATAAGCTGTAAAAATAATGGCTAGACTTAATGCTATGACTGCAAAGGCTCGGTTAACAGTAATCTTAGATAATTCCCTATGCTCTACTTCAACTCTATCCATTCCTCTAACCACACAGAGGGCATTTTTTGCCATAATATAAAAAGTCGTAACTTTTATACCTCCAGCTGTAGATTGTGGAGCTCCACCTATGAACATTAATATAATAACTACCATAAAAGTAAGAGGGGCAAGATTAGTTATATCTTGGCTACTAAAGCCAGCTGTTCGAGGTATGGTAGCGTTGTAGAATGCTTGAGTTATTTTCTGAGGAACACTAAGTCCTTCAAACATACCATTCCACTCAAAAAGCATAAAGTAGGCCGTGGATAAGACCAATAGTATTATAGTAGTCCTTATGACTACTTTAGAATTTAAATCCCATTTATGTATGTGTCTTTCTATTCTCTTTTGTTGAAGCTCTCTGAAAAAATTTCTGAAGTGAATCTTGAAGTTAGAGATTAGATTAGAGTATATAGGGAAACCTATACCACCTAGTACTACTAGGCTAGATAATATTATATAAAAAGAATTATTTCCTATTAAGGCAGGAGTACAAAGCCCATCTGGGCTGATACTAAATCCGGCATTACAAAAAGCTGATATTGAATGAAATATAGAAAAATATACATTATAGAGTACATTGTCTCCTAAGGAATGGCCAATGGAGATAAATATAAATACAGCACCTATAGCCTCCATAATTAGAGTCGTGGTAATGATACGAAGAACAAGAATCGTGATATTATTTGTTTTGCTATCCGATATTAAATCTTTTAGCATAAGAGCTCCACTATGTGGAATTACTCCTATGAGAGATAAGGCAAAAAACGAAGTAATAGTTATAACTCCTAATCCTCCTACTTGAATAAGCATAAGAACTACAAGCTGCCCATAAAGAGTAAATGTCTCTACAAAATCCACTGATGTTAAGCCTGTTACACAAGTAGCAGAGGTGCTGATAAATAAGGCATCTATTATATTTAATGATCCTTCTGCTCTAATGCTATTTGGAAAAGAAAGTAAGACAGTCCCTATGATAATAAATATAAAGAAGGTGAAACTAAATATAGCCATAGGGTTTACAAACTTAGTCAAAAGGCGGGTTATGGCCTGAGATATATAGATAGTAGAAAGTGTAAGTACGCTTATAAGTAGGAGGGTATTCTCAGTTTGTGGTGATATAATGGAGCCAGTTAAACTAGAGTTCCTTCCTATTTCTAGCAGAAAACTGAGTATGGAAAACGCCAAAATAACATAGTCTATTTTCTTTAATGATATCTCCTTATTTAGGATGGTTGCTACAAGATTAAGGGGAGAAATAAAGACTAAAATATATAGTAGAGATTTAAATATGACAATAATGTCAGAACTTACCTGATCTCCTGTATAGAACCCAAAAATATAAGCACCAAATACGACAGCAAGCATACTACAAATAAACGATATAGCATTTATAGCCTTAGGAACTCGTTTTATAGTACGATTAAAGTTTCTTTTTAAAGATAAGTTCATAAAGCAAATGTATAAAATATTTTAGTCATCTACGAATTTGCAGCCAGAAAATGAGTATCTTTGGCAGATAAATGCACATTTAAAATGACCCAAGAAAAGAAAAAAATAGCTATCGGATTATCTGGTGGAGTAGACTCTTCTGTCGCAGCTCTATTACTCAAAGAAGCAGGGTATGATGTATTTGCACTATTTATGCAAAACTGGCATGATACCACAGGAACACTTCATGGGGACTGTGAATGGGAAGAGGATCTAAGTGTAGCCAAGATGGTCGCTAGAAAATTAGACATACCTTTTCATTTTATAGATTTATCAGGAGAATATCGCCAGCAAGTAGTTAATTACATGTTTGATGAATACGAAAAGGGAAGAACACCTAATCCTGATGTCCTTTGTAACAGTAAAATAAAGTTTGCAGCCTTTCTAAAACATGCCCTAGAGTTAGGCGCAGATTATGTTGCAACTGGACATTACTGTCAAAAAGAAGTCGTAGGTAACGAGAATAAGGATAATCCTATGATAGGTCCTTTTTCTGAGCATTTAGGTCAGGACCCATCAGAAAATATCTATAGAATTATCTCAGGCGCTGATCCAAATAAAGATCAGACTTACTTTCTATGTCAACTCACCCAAGAGCAACTTTCAAGAGCAATATTCCCAATCGGTAATATCTTAAAGCCTGAAGTTAGACGTTTAGCTGCCCAGGCTAATCTCCCAACAGCTGATAAAAAGGACTCTCAAGGTATTTGTTTTGTAGGGAAGGTGGATTTGCCAGTTTTCTTACAGCAGAAACTAGCTACAAAAGAAGGAAATGTCGTAGAGATTTTTCCTACATTCTATGAGGGCTCTAAAGAGCAATATCCGGGCTATGACACAGCCCAAGACGCTCCGCAGCGCGCAGAACTTGAATATAGTGAGCAGGAGTTAGAGGCATTGGTACGTGAGTACCGCTATCAAGAAGGAGACGGAAAGATAATAGGAAAACATTTTGGAGCCCAATTTTTTACTATAGGTCAAAGGAAGGGTTTAAATATTGGAGGGCATAAAGAGTCAATATTTGTAATTCAGACTAATACTGACACTAATACGATTTATGTAGGTGAGGGGCACGAACATCCTGGTCTTTTAAGGAAGGCACTATATATAAAACAAGAAGAAATACACTGGATAAGAGAGGATCTAGAGATGGAAGATGGGGAGGTTAGAGACTATCTTGTTAGAATAAGATATCGTCAACCATTAGAAAAAGCTCGTCTTTTTAAGGTACTTGGCAAGCTTTATGTAGTATTTAATAATTATCAAAGGGGAATTACCAGCGGTCAGTTTGCTGTGTGGTATAGCGAGGATGATCGCGAGATGCTAGGAAGCGGAATTATTTCCTAATAATTATTAACAATTAATATACATATTTATGAGAAAATTACTAGTACTACCGGCTCTATTATTAATTATCCTTACACTCACTTCGTCAGGAGATAAAGAAAATTTAAACACTGTAAAAGAAATAACAGAAGCAGAATTTCTACAAAAAGTAGTTAACTACAACGAAACAACTACAGAGTGGAAATATCTTGGAGAAAAGCCTGCCATACTAGATTTCTATACTACTTGGTGTCCTTATTGCAAGCCACTAGCTAAAAGATTAGAAAAGATGGCGCAAGAATATGGAGATAAAATAGTGATTTATAAAATAGATGCTGAAAAAGAGCCAAATATTGCGAAGCAGTTCGGTGTAAAGGCTTATCCAACAGTCGTTTTTATACCTATGGAGGGTATGCCTCAAATCGCTGAAGGAGCTCTTTCTCGCAAGGACCTAGAAGAAATCACTAATAAAATGCTTTAGTGTTAAGAGAGGCTAATAAGCCCATCGAGGATTAACATCAAACTACCTAATACGGCATCTTGTAGTGCCATATTAGGTGAATTTTATAAGCTCCCCATACCAAAAATGATAAAAAGAATTATATCCTCTTTAATTATAAGTTTAATTTGTATCCTTTATTCAGAATGTGTACAAGCGCAGAGCGTAAAAGATAGCATCGCTAAAAAACGCATACCTAGCGATAAGAGTAAAATTTGGGTCTCTGGCGCAGGCTTTCCATATTATAAGCCAACCACGTCTGCAGGCCTTGGTGGTTCTGCCATTATTTCTTTCCGCCCGAACAAAAGCGATAGCTTAAGCTTTAGGTCTTACGTTCCTCTAAATTTACTGGTGTCAATTCGTGGACAAGTAGAATTTTCTTCCGGGCTTAATCTATTTTATAACAAGAATAAATGCAAATTAAGATTAGATTTTGATGTAGATTGGGGTATTGCTAATTATTTTGGTCACTTTAGTAACATAAAAGAGCCAGATATTGCTGATCCTAGCACACATTACACTCAGCTATCTATTGATATTAAAGCCTTAGCTCTATACTCCGTAGCGGAGAATCTACACTTAGGCCCTTACATGAGCATAGATTACAAGCAGCTAAGCAATATTCATTACGATGTATTCCAAGACTTAAAAGAACTACGCTACACCACACCTAATATCATTAACTTAGGAGTAGGAGCACTTATTGAGTACTCATCTATAGATAATCCAACCTTCCCTTACAAAGGTATTGCTGCCAATATGAGATTAAACTATAATTACGAATTCCTCTCAACCAAGGCAAACACCTTCGGCATCTGGCTTGACTATCGTCAATACCTAAAACTTTTTAATCGCCGATCTGTACTTGCTTGGAGAGCCTATACTGACAACGTAATAAACAATCAATCAGAACTATTTCTTCTAAATCCCTCATTAAAAGTTAGGAGCATATTAGATAAATATTACTACGCGCCTAGTCTAGGAGCCTTAACGCTAGAATATAGACATATGATAGGCAGTGACAAGAATTATGAAACAGGAGCCTTCTGGACAAGACTAGGTTTTACCGCTTGGGGAAATATAGGAGCATTTGGTGATGAGCTATTCAAATGGACTGAAGTTGTCTACTCAGTCGGGCTTGGTCTTCGCTTCGAGGTTCAGCCTCACAAGAATGTTCGCTTCGATATAGGTCAACAAATAGGAGGCTCAAATGCTATCTCATTTTATATAGGCTTTATTGAAGAGTTTTAACTCTTCTAGTTCTGCCTGAAATAGAAAATAATCCTGCTCCATTTTCGATATTGCTAAATATCTGAGTTTTTTCTACGAAAGGGTTATATGAATTATTGTCTTGCGTTTCCATAGACTTTCGTGCCTTATAATGTTCCTCTGAGTAGGCATAATAATTCAAAAATAATAATGTGAGCCTTGCTGTTTCATTTTCTTGAAGCGGATGATAATACTTTTCGGTAGTAATATCAAAAATGAAATCGTATGGTTCTGTTATAGCATCTACAGGTAGTACAAGTTGTGAATAATCATCAGAATCTTCGAATAATGAATAGCTAGTATTTAAGTCTTTATACTTCACTAAGAGAGGGTCGTCAGAGGTAAAGTCATCGTAGCTATCAGTCCATCCAAAATCTTCGTTATCGAATTTGTATTCTACAGCATACTCAGTGCTGAAGGTCAGATAATCAATTACTCCTGGAGCTCCATAATAGGGATGTAGACGTGCTGTAACTCGGTATGACTTCTCTAGTGTATCTATCTTCACTAATTCAATACGTGGATGCATAGGTGCGACATGTTGGGTATAGATAGTCTTTAAGTCCTTATAACTAGCTCGCAGCTCGATGTGATCGTTAGCCTTGATAACATAGTCACTTTTATAGAAACTAGAGGATGTATTATAATACTCGTCAAAGTAATCATCGTCAGATTTGTGATAGCTCATTTTTTGCCACTCTCCATTATTTACCCTCCAGTCAACATTAGCTTCTTCTACTGTGAAATCTTTCTTCTCCTTCAGAAAGAACTCGCTTTTTGAAAGATGGCAAGATAGGGTATCGCCAGTAAGGCATTCGCTAAAGAGTACTAATATGGGGTCGAGTTGTTCACCATCGTACTCCAGAGTTTTTGTACAAGATGATAGTATATATATAAGACTAATAGTCGTTATGATGTTACGTAGTTTCATTGTTAGATGTATATATAGTTATGTTAAAATCGGTATGTGTAACTTACAGAAGGTAGGATAGGGAAGATTGACATTTGTTGGAGTACCTCTCCATCGTTAAATACAAAGAAGGGATTATGCCTATTGGTTAGGTTATATATGCTGATATTCCATATTGATTCTCCTTTTTTACGCTTTTTATAGAAGTTCATACCGATGTCAAATCTCATATAGTCTGGTAACTTAAAGCTATTCCTTTGAGGTATGTATTCATAGATCATATAATCGTCGTTCGGATCAGTATAAACTTGACTTCCCATAGTGGCTCTTGCACCTGTACCATAGATAAATGTAGCAGCTATGTCGAACTTCTTGCTGAACTTATATTGAGCCACCACGCTGATATCGTGTCGTCTATCATACTTAGCATAGAAGGGCTTCCCATCATTTATCTCCATTCCTTCACGGTCAAATTTCCTTTCTGATTTAGACCAAGTGTATCCTATCCATCCAGTTAATTTCCCGATCTTCTTCTCAACTAGAAATTCTACTCCGTAACTCCAGCCCTCGCCCATATTTACTTTTGTTTCCCATCCTTTTGTACTAGCAAAGAATGATGCTCCATCTTTATACTCGATTATGTTATTCATGTGTTTATAGTAACCTTCGACTGATAGGTTGACTATGTCAAATAGATTGTAGAATAAACCTAGTGCAGCCTGATGTGATTTCATCGGCTTTATGTTGGCAGTTACTGGTACCCATAGGTCAGTAGGCAAGGTGATATTACTATTACTCAATAGATGGATGTATTGGGACATATAAGAATAGGATGCTTTTATGGACATATCGTCAGTGAGCAGGGCTCTAAATCCTAGTCGAGGTTCAAGAGATGGATATATTTTCTCTTGTACAGCGTACATAGAAGCTCTCAAACCCATATTAAACTTGAAAATATCGTTGATAGTCCAGTTGTCCTCAAAGTATACAGCGGCCTCGTGTGTGTTAATGCTTTCACCTCCAGATAAGGTAGAGAATATGAAGTCTTCGTCATCGATATCTGTTTCAGGTCCCTCGTAGGTGAAAGTTCCAACTTCGGGCACAAATCTATGATATACGTAGTTTGCTCCAAATTTGATAGCATGGTTTGGATGAGGATTGTAGTCAAATTCATAAAGAGCTGAGATATCTTCAATATTTGATCGATAATCAATACTTGTTTCAGAGTCCATATACTCTGTTTTTCCAGTGTCGCCATTTTCTGCTTCCATACGCTGCTCGTTGCCGATTCCTACCTTATATCTATATCTAGTGTAAGATAGAGTGAGGTTAGAAAAAAGAGTATTGGAAAATTGATGTGCCCAAGAGGCTGCACCTAGAAGGTTTCCCCAGTTCCAGCCGAATTTAGACTTTGTATATTCGTTAGGGTTGTCGTAACCCTTATCTTTCGTCCTCACATAGATGGCGTCATCGCCCATATAGAATGAGGTGGTAAGCTTATCTTTATTAGAGAATTTATGAGTGACCTTTGTATTTATGTCATAGAAGTAGTATCCAGCATTTGCTTGGCCATCTCCTTCGTTTGCGAGTGCTATAAGCGGCTGTGCCAGTATATCAAAATAGGTTCTGCGCGCAGAGACATTAAAAGTGGTTTTCCCCTTAATTATAGGGCCTTCTAAATTTATCTTTGAGGACAATAAACCTATAGAGACAGAGCCATGATATTCATTTTCATTTCCTTCGTTTTGCCTTACATCTACCACACTTGATAGGCGACTTCCAAAACGAGCCGGAAAGTTACCTTTATAGAGGGTTACATTTTTAATGGCATCGACATTAAAGACCGAAAAGAATCCAAACATGTGGTTTATGTTATAGAGGGGTACGCCATCGAGAAGAATTAAATTTTGGTCAGGACCTCCTCCTCTTACGTATAAGCCAGTGGCACCTTCGGAGCCAGACTGTACTCCTGGTAGTAGTTGTAGAGCCTTGATTACATCGATCTCTCCTCCTAGTGCTGGAATATTTTTAATTTGTACTATAGGCACTTCGATAGCACTCATTTGTGTGCCTCTTACACCTAACTCGTTTCTACTTGCCACGACTGTAGATCCTTCTAGTTCAGTAGAACCTACAAGCTTTATATTAAAGGTCGTATCCCTACTTAGGATGAATTTCTTGGTAATTGTCTGGTACCCCACGTAACTAAATTCTAAGTGTACAGTGTCACGAGGAAGGGTAAGGCTGTAAAAGCCGTGTGTATTGGCAACGGCTCCCTTTTTGGATTCTAAATCGAGAACAGTTGCACCAATTAAAGTCTCACCGCTTGCTTCATCCCTAAGATAGCCGCTGATTGTGAAATTCTGCGCATGGAGTATGGTACTATTAATAAGTAATAGTAGAAATATAAGCTTTCGACTCATAGATATTTAAATTTATAATCTAAGTTATAGATTGAGGTTAGGTGCTCGCAAAGTTATTAAAAAATCCCTATTTTAAAAGTAAGTCTAAAGAACTCTGAAAATATTCTTTTAATAGTTTTTCATCCCTCATTAAGGCTTGAAGTTTAAGTAGCCCTTGATAGTTAGGTGAGTTAGGGAACTGAAGTTTAAGATAACCGTTCTCTCCGTACTTCTCTTTTAAATGCTTTTTAAAATGTTCATAGCGAGTATGAATGTCAATATCAGGGAATTTAGCTAGGTCGTACTGTAATGTTCGGTTGATAATAGTACTTGGCGTGATGTCTCTATCTGCGTCGGCAACTATTTTACCATATATGCTTCTAGGAGGATTAGGGTTAGATGCTCTGTGATCCTCTATGGCTTCTTTCATAGTAATACGCTCATCTTGGGTAAACCAAGAGCTTACGTATTTGTCTGCATAGAATATTTCAGCAGATCTAAGGTGATGAAATTTGCGGCCTTCATCTAGGCCTATGTCGTGATACGCTGCTATAAAGTATAGCATTTCTTTGTCTTCACAAGGACTTGCTAGATTTATGCTGGCGTCGATTACTTTTTGAATATGATCAACTCTATGACCAGCGTCAAAATTTGAGTATTCTGGAAAGATGTATTTCTCCACGTAGTAGATAGGGTAGACATTTTTCATCATAAGTTCTACTACTTGCTCAGATGGAGCCTGGCCAAAATACATAAGATGCATAGGAATGTAAGAAGAACTTACTCTGTAGGGAGCTTGAGAATACTTATGATGTGATATTTTAGCTCCATTGCGTTGGTAAAAGTCAATTCTACGCTCGCTCTCTTGTGTTTCTGGTAGTTCTACCTCGAAGATGATATTGCCTGAAAGGCTCTTTATTAAATCAAGTACTTTTGTACCTAGTCCCTGATTCCTTGCAAGAGGGGATGTGGCAAAATGTTCTAAATAGATAAAGTTTTCACCTAGGGAACTAAAGTCCCAGAAAGTAATTAAGCCGAGCATCATATCGTCTTTGTATATGATGCTTGGCTTATAAAGTTTGTTGATTAGACTTAGTTTCTTTAGTCTATCTAAAGGGCGATACTCTGAAATAGGGAAAGATTCCTGCATTAAATGTAGGAAAAAATCCCATTGAGATTCGCTTGTAACCGCTTCTAATCTAATCAATTTATTATTAGTTAAAAAGGATATCTTCTCCTTGGATGAAGCGGATATCTTTAGGGATACCAGCAGCGTTAATCATATCAAGATCCTTCTGTAGGCTTGGAGTAATACCACCATTTAAGGCTCTGAAGCTGCGTGCGAAATCTATGTTTCCAGTAGCTTGAGTAGCGATAATTAGGCTTGACCAAGTGTTAACAGCGCCTTTAACTTTATCAAAATCGATAACATATTGTCCTTTGTCATCTCTGTGGAATGCTCCGGCTTGCTCCATAAAGTTAAAACACATCATGTTTGCTTTACCGTGTGATGAAGCAGCTCCAAAACGTACTGAGCGAAGAATACCTCCAATAAAAGTTGTAATAGCATCTTCATCTGTAATATCTGTAATCTCTCCCATCTTGATAAGTTCTAGCACCATAAATAGACCTAAGATATCAGCCTTTGCTTCTTCCCAAGAAGTTTTTTCAGTTCCTAAAGCTACGTCAACTGAACGACCATCCATAGTTTGCTTTACGCCTAGACCGTGAGCTACTTCGTGGAAAGTAACATTCCAGAAGAAGGCGTCGAAGTTAAGATATTTTTGTTGAGAAGGGGTAATGATCATCTCTCCAATAGGAAGAAGGATCTTGTCGAACTTAGCCTTCATAGAGTTACGAAGTTGAAGACGACGTGCTCCTTTTAGAGCGTGTACTCTCTCGTCATTTGGTAGGTTGATAGCGATAGTCTTACTACCTGCATTACAGTCACCACCGTAGTAAACAGCTTCATATACATTTAGGTCTGAAGATGTTCCAGGAACGAATGTCTTGTATCTAGGGTCGCAAGGAAGTTGCTTCTGAAGCTCAGGAAGAAGAGCTACGAACTTAGCTAGTTCAGCACTTCTTTTTTGATCTTTAATAAGAATGAATGATTCATAAGAAGTCTTAGTTTCTCTGAATTTGTCATCATAACTTTCGATAGGACCTACAACGAAATCAAGGTTACTAGTTTTCATATCCATCCAAGCTAGATCACTCTCTAGGTAATCGTCTGTCTTAAATGCTTCGATTCTTTTTAGTAGGTAGTTTTTAAGACCTGGGTCCTCTGCTAGTTCTGCTGCTTGAGCTAAAAGATCACACATTTGATTAACCTGCTCAGCATATTCTTCGTGATACCATACAGATTTAAGTTTACCATTCTCATCTCTACGTAGTACAGTATAAAGAGAGTTTTTATTTGGATCTTCTAGAGCGTCAAACTCTTCAGTCGTGATGTCGCTAGGGTAGTAGTTACAAGTAGGACTTTTTTCTCCGTAAGTGTCAATAAATGACTTATTGTTGTCTAGTCTGTCCCAAGGACCGTATTGGATCATCGCAAAATCCCTTGTTGCAGGATCTGTGATGTTTGCCATTAAGGATTTGTCACCAAACGTTTGCTGCCAGAATAAATCATCTGTAATTTGACCTATTTTAAAGAAAATCTTAATGATTTCTTTCTCATTCTCTGATAAGTCATTAACTAATTCAGAGCTTAGCTCCACAGGAGCATATTCGTCAACCTTAGTTTGCATAAGTGATTTCTTTTCAGCACACGAGCTAACAAAAATGCTCGCACATAAAGATAGTGCTGAAAGTGTTTTTAGAGTTTTGTTCATAAAATTTGATGTATATTTATTATAGTTTATTCTTTTCAAAATCATACAAAATTACAAAATTATTTCGATTAAACGCTCAATTTGTTTTTAAGAAAAATACAGAACTTTCTAATGATTTATATTTAAGGCGTTTACAAAAATTATGAATAAATAGAGTTAAAATAATTATCAAATAAATAGTAAAAGGTTATACAGTATTAGATTTTATTATTATTTTTGTCAAATATTAACCACTTAGAACTAAACCTTATGATGAAAATGATTAAATCCTTTATTAGAAAGGAAGACCATTGGGCGATAATAATAGGAACATTTGTTTTATCTGTTATGTTATTAGTCACTCTTGTAGCATTGCCTGAAAGAACTCTCTCAACTCCAGAAGATAGTACTCTGATCTCTTCTACGGCTGCAAGCCTTGCTGATGGGATAAAAACTTTACCTAAGAAACCTGCAGTGTGGGATGTTAATCCTCTGAAGTCCATCTTTAATTCAGATAAAGATTTTAATATTATTCCAAGCCTATTAACCTTTATGGTAGTACTGATGTTGATTTTCGGGGCTTCTGCTAAAGCAATGGGTACCTCATTTAGAAAATTTTCAGTTGGTTTTATAGGACTTTTTGCTATCGCAGTCCTTGCTTATGTCTTATCATCACAGCAAGAGGCAAAAGAGTTTGGCTTAAATTATGCTATATGGGCTATAGCCTTAGGAATTCTAATTAGTAATACTATAGGTATACCTAAGTGGATACAGCCTGCGCTTTTTAGTGAATTATTCATCAAAACAGGACTTATATTACTTGGAGCAGAGATATTATTCTCTAAGATACTAGCGATAGGTCTACCAGGCATTTTTATCACATGGATAGTAACTCCAATAGTCTTGATAGTAACCTATATTTTCGGTCAGAAGGTGCTAAAAATAAAGTCTAAGAGTCTAAATATGACGATATGTGCAGATATGTCTGTATGTGGTGTTTCAGCAGCGATAGCCACTTCTATGGCTTGTAAAGCAAAGAAAGAAGAACTGACACTTGCTATTTCTATATCTATGATATTCACGGCCATAATGATGGTGTTAATGCCTATGGCAATAAAGGCTATGGGTTTATCACAAGTATTAGGAGGTGCTCTGATCGGTGGAACACTAGATGCAACTGGAGCAGTAGTAGCAGCTGGTGCTTTCTTGGGAGACACTGCACTTAATGTTGCTGCTACTATCAAGATGATACAGAATATTCTAATAGGATTTATAGCATTTGGAGTCGCAGTATATTGGACTACAAAGGTGGAAAGAAATCCTTCAGAGAAACCTAAGATATCTGAAATATTTGTGCGTTTTCCACGTTTCTTATTAGGTTTTATCGGAGCTTCTATAATCTTCTCTTTAATATATCATTATATGGGACAAGAAACAGGTTCTCTAGTGGTGGAGAAAGGCGTAATAGGAGGATTTACTAAGGGGCTAAAAGATTGGTTGTTCTGTCTTGCCTTTGTATCAATAGGTTTAAATACTAATGTAAAAGCCTTAAAATCTCAGTTTAGTTCTGGAAAACCTATGATTCTTTATGTCTGCGGACAAGCATTTAATATCATCTTGACTTTTGCTGTGGCCTACCTGATGTTTGAGGTCGTATTCCCAGATGTTGCTAATGTTTTGTAAAATAGAACGAGAAGTTGCCTTATGAAGGTTAATAAAAAGATAAGCGGAGGTATAAAGCTACTACTAGGTGTGGTGGCTTTATACTTTTTTTCTACTTGCTTGTTAAAGTACTATAATGAGAGTAAGTTTGCAGAGCCACTACAGGAAGTAATAGAAAGGAAAGATCTTGATCCCTCTGCATTTTTTTACTCTGATCCTTTATTTATGGAAGGTGATTCTATTCAAGAATTTAAATATATCGATATAAGACAAAAAGATAGTCTTTAATAAAAATTGAGAGAAAATAGTTAATATGAATATTTTTTTATTCATATTTTTGTTTACGTATGAATAAGTTCTTTATTTATATGCTAGAATTTATAAATATATAAATAAAGTGTTATATTGCGCGCTTAAATACCTAAATATAAAAAAACTTATGAATAAATATACCTTAATTGACTTGTTTGAAGCATCTGTAGATAGGTTTACTGATTCTACATTTATGTTAGAGAAGCTTAATGAGGAATTTGAACCAACTACCTTTAATCAACTACGTGAAAAGGTCTATGACTTTGGAGCAGGACTATGCTCTATCGGAGTTGAATCGAAAGACCACATAGCTTTGCTTTCTGAGGGAAGAAATGACTGGATTATAGCTGAATTAGGGTTATTGTATGCTGGGGCGGTGAGTATTCCTTTGTCTGTGAAATTAAACGAACAGAGTGATCTATTATTTAGATTAAATCACGCGGAGGTTAAGTTTGTAATAGTGTCTGGAAGGGAGCTTGAAAAAATAAGAAGCATTAAGAGTGAAATAGAGAATCTAAAAACAATTATTGTTTTAGATGAAATCGAAAACCTAGAGGACAAGGAGATATCTTACGCTAAATTAGTGTCAGAAGGTAGGGAGTATTTGAAACATTCAAAGAATATTCTTTTAGAGAGGGGAGCAGCTGTGCAGAATAATGACCTAGCGACCATTACTTATACTTCAGGAACAACAGCTGATCCTAAGGGAGTTATGCTAACACATAGGAATTATACCGCAAATGTGAAGCAGGCACTAGGTTTGATCGATGTCAAGAAAGGAACAAAACTACTTATAATATTACCTCTAGATCATTGCTTTGCTCACGTAGTAGGCTTTTATGCTATGCTGTGTAATGGTGGTATAGTGGCGACTGTTCCTCCGGGCAAAACTCCTTTCGAATCTTTGAAGAATATTCCTATGTCTATCAAGATGGTAAAGCCAAATATCTTGTTGTCAGTTCCTGCTTTAGCTAAGAGTTTTAAAAAGAATATAGAACAAAGTGTAGCAAATAGTGGAAAGATAGCAAAGGCCTTATTTGATTTCGGAGTTAAAATAGCTATCAAATATAATAAGGAAGGGTGGAATAAGGGTACTGGAGGAACTTTTATATATAAGCCTATAGTGTGGTTTTATTCTAAGACCTTATTTAAGAAAGTGGGGCAAGCTATGGGAGGAGAACTAGATTTCTTTATTGGAGGTGGAGCCTTGTTGGATATAGAGTTACAAAAGTTTTATTATGCCCTAGGCACTCCTATGTTTCAAGGTTATGGACTTTCTGAAGCTACTCCCGTTATCTCGACTAACACTGGCTACAAACATAAATTAGGATCTTCAGGAATAGTAGTTAAACCACTAGATATTAAAATTTTAGATACTGAGGGTAAAGAATGTCCTTTAGGTACCTCAGGAGAGATAGTCATAAGAGGTGAGAATGTAATGGCAGGCTATTGGAAAAATCCTAAGTCAAGTGCTGAAACAGTGAAGGATGGTTGGCTTTATACAGGAGATATGGGTTATATGGAGGATACAGGCTTCCTTTATGTTCAAGGTCGATTTAAAAGTTTATTGATAGCCTCTGACGGAGAGAAGTATGCTCCAGAGGGAATAGAGGAGAATATCTCTGCAAAACTTTCTTATATCAATAATATAATGATGTATAATAATCAGTCTCCTTATTCGATTTGTGTGTTAGATGTGGATAAGACTAGATTGCCAAAGGGAAAAGAGGGGATAGCTCAAATCGTCTCAGACTTGGCAAAGTTCAAGGTAGGGGGTGAGTATTTCGGAATGTTTCCAGATAGATGGCTACCAGCGACTTTTATAATTGCTGATGAACCTTTTTCAGAAGCGAACAAGATGATAAATAGTACGGTTAAGATGGTAAGGAATAAGGTTGAGGCCTACTATCAAGAGAGGATAGATTATGCCTATACGCCAGAGGGTAAGGATGTATATAATCAACATAATATTGAAGCCTTAAGTTAGATGCAGTACTATCCTCTAAGAAAGGCTCAACAAAACGTCTTTTATCATTGGCGTATTGATCCGTTCTCTACTTCTTATAATTTATCTGGGAGGTATCGCTTCCCCAGAACTTATTCTTTTGAGGAAATACAAGCAGCTTTGTATAAAGTCCTTGAAATTCATCCTCAGCTTTATATGCGTTATTGTCAAAATGAGAATGGAGATGTAGTGCAATATATGGATAGAGATAGTATCAAGATAAAGTATATACTATTGCGTGATGATCAGATTGAGAATTTTGATATTGCCTTTGTAAGGCCCTTTAATATACTAGAAGAGTCAGTAGTGCGCTTTGTTGTCGTACATACTGAAACCCATACTTATCTTTATCAAGATATTTATCATATTTCATTTGACGGAGCCTCGTTTACTATTTTCAAACAGAATTTAGAGCGTGCTTTGAAAGGTGAAGAATTAGTCGGGGAGAGGTTGAGTTTGGATGAATTAATTTCACGTGAGAATTCACTATTAGATGATGACCGTATAGAGAGTGAACTATCATATTTTAAGAATATGTTAGCTAAGGCTCCCTCTTGTTTATATCCCCAACCAAAGCAGAGTGAGATACATACTCATCTAACAAGGAGCTGGTTCGTTCCAAATGATCAGGTAATGACTTTTTGTTTAGAAAATAAGTTGCAGGTAAATTCTGTTCTAACTTTTGCGGTCTCTACATTGCTTAGTCGATTGAGCAGGGAGCATTCTGTATTAATGGGTATAGTAAATAGTGGGCGTCCGAGCCACCAGTATTTTACTAATGTCGGAATGTTTGTTCGCACTTTGCCATTTGTGGTGGATTATTCCGAAGATAGGACTATTATAGATCAAATTAATGTGATACAACAGTCTCATAGTGACCTATGGCTAAACAAATATGCGCACCTAGATGATCTGATTACAGAATTTGGAGTCGAATTACCTTTTATTTTTATATATCAAAAGGTGTTAGATGATAAATGCGAATTGATAACTAATTTGCAAAGACTGCAAATAGATGCAAATAAGCAGATAGTAATGGAGGTGCTTGAGACAAAGGAACATTTTGAGTTTAGGCTCACTTATATAAAGGAGCTATACCAAGAAGCTTATGTTGACACCTTTGTTGAGGCCTGCCAAAGTATATTGGAAAACTTGGTAAAGAGTCCAGAGTCTTTAGTTTCAGCTCTCCCTATCGTTTCTACATCTCAGAAGGACGATTTGCTTTCTCTTTCTTATGGAGGGAAGCTTGAGTATGACAAATCATTGACGTTTATCGATTCTTTTAATGATAGAGCGAGAAAAATACCTTCATCACTAGCTATTTATGCTTTAAATGGCGAGATGACTTATGCGCAATTAGGAGAATATTCTGATTTTCTAGCTGGTCTGCTACTAAATATGGGAGTTGGCGAGGGCTCGTTTGTTTCGATCTTACTTCCTCGAATTAAAGAGTATGTTGCAGTAATGATGGCTACCCTAAAGTCTGGAGCTGCTTATATTCCACTAGATATTTTGAGTCCAACAAAGAGGATTTCAGAGGTGCTAGTAGATAGTAAATCAAAGGTTCTAGTATGCACCAAGGAATTATTGGACGCTAATACTCAACTTGTTGAGGATGTTGAGTATGTGATGATTCTAGATAAGAAGGGTAGGATAGGGTGCTTGCGCAATATCAGAGCAGATATAGACTCCCAGTTGAAGGGTGTGAATTACCGGAAATGTCCTGCGAGAGGAGTGAAGCCGATAAATAATAGTAAGCCGAGTTCTTTGGCTTATATGATATATACCTCAGGTACTACCGGTAAGTCTAAGGGTGTAATGATAAGCAATTATTCTCTGATGGCTTATTTAAATTCCTGGAAGGGAGAGAGTTTTGAGATTTATCCAACTGATAGGGTTAGTGCGTATGCAAATTTCTGTTTTGATGCGAGCATAGACGAGGTCTATGGTTCTCTATATGCTGGCGCTAGTCTATACATAGTTCCTGACGAGGTTAGATATGATATTGAGGCTTTAGCCTCCTTAATTCAAAAGAATAAAATAACGTGGGCAGGTTTCCCTCCGCAGTTTGGTGCAGAATTGATTAGACACGCAAATTTGTCGCTGCGTGTGGTCTTTTTGGGAGGGGAAGTGTTAAAGAATATTCCTAAGACTGATCTTCAAATAGTCAATGGTTATGGCCCTACTGAATTTACAGTTACAGCTACCTCTTATACTTTAAGGCCTGGAGAGTCATATTCAAATATTCCGATAGGTCGTCCATTTAAGAATGTTTGGTCTTATGTTTTGGATGAGAATTTACAGTTTGTCCCTAAAGGTTTGATTGGCGAACTATATCTAAGTGGTGCACAGATGACACAAGGATATTGGGGCGATTTAGCCCTGACAAATCAAAAAATAATAAATAATCCATATTCTGATTCACCAGAAAATGCACTAATGTATGCAACAGGTGATTTAGTTCAGTGGAATAGTGATGGAAATCTAGAATATGTCGGAAGAAAGGATAGTCAAGTTAAGTTAAGAGGTTTTAGGGTGGAACTAGGCGAGATAGAAAATGCTATTTTATCCTATGATCTAATAGATTCCTGTGCTGTGAAGCTTGTTAATTTGAATTCTAGAGATAGTATTTGTGCATATTATTGTACAAATACAGGATTTCAGGTAGATATGAAGGCCTTAAGGGCTTTTTTATCAAAATGTTTGAACCTATATCAGTTACCTAGTTATTTTGTCTTTATGGATGCTTTGCCTACGAAGGCTAGTGGAAAGGTTGATTATGATGCTTTACCTACGCCAGGTATAGAAAATACGGATATAATACCTCCAAAGGATGAAACCCAAGACGCATTAAGACTTATAGTTTGTGACTTGTTAAGTTTGCCAGATGTAAGTGTTGAGGAAAATCTAACTGAGTTAGGTTTGGATTCATTAGGGGTGTTGACTTTAATCGCAAGAGCAAATAAGGACTATGGTTTAAAAATTAAGTACTCTGATGTGTTTACCTATAATTCGATCGCAAAACTTTCAAATCATATTTTGAGTGAATCTCCTAGTGCAAAAGAGGAGACTTACTCTTCTACCATTCAGAATTATTCTTATGGCGCGATTTCACATTTGCTTCGAACTAGGATGGAAACTTCAGATTTATCTGTAGATACGCTTTCTGGCACAGTGTTACTAGCTGGAGCAAGTGGATATCTAGGTGCGCACTTATTAGAGAAACTGCTTGAAAAGGATGGTATCACTAAGGTATACTGTTTAGTAAGGAAGAATAGATATAGTTCAGCAAAGGAACATCTAACGACAGTTTTAAATTACTATTTTGGTACATCATTGGATGAATATATAGATAAGAGAATCATCGTACTGGAGGGAGATTTAACTTCGGAAAGTGAGGATTCAAATTCTCGAGCTATAAAAAGGAAAGAACTTGAGCTCCTATGTGAGAAAATAGATGTGGATTTAATTATCAATTCTGCTGCTAATGTTAGGCACTATAGTGCAGATAATAGTATTATAGATGATAACTTATCCATCGTTCAGGTATTGATTGATTTTGCTATGAAGCGTTCAATAAAGTTATTACATATATCTACGAATAGTGTTGGCTCGGATCTAGGTGATAAAATTAATGAGTCTATGCTTTATGAAGGACAAATTATCGATAATCAATATATATACAGTAAATTTATATCTGAAAGGCTTGTATTGGAGGCAGTAAATAATGGTTTAGATGCCCAGATAATGAGGGTTGGAAACCTAACTCCTCGATATAGAGATGGAGTATTCCAGATAAACCCCCAGACAAGTGTTTTTTTAATGGCACTAAGGTATTATAGTAGTATAAGTCAAGCGCATTCGGGGCGTATTTCAATGAAGAGTTTCGAAAATATTGTAGATATCTCACCTGTTGATCTAACTGCAGATGCTATAGTACGCTTACTTCATTTAAAGAAACCTCCACTGATATTGCATCCTTTTAATTCATCTATATTTAAGTTCGGATGGATTATAAATACGATGAATTCAAATAGTAAGTTACTAAGCCCAGGTATCGAATTTGATTCTTATTCCAAGGCTGAACTGGAGTGGCCAATGATTATGGCTGTAGATAATAAAATAACTACTGATATCTTATCATCATTAGAGTGGAAATGGCCAAAAATTGATAAAAAGTATTTAAATAAGTTAAAAAAACTACTTTCATTTTAGCTATAATATTATTTTTTTGTTTAACTTTAAGAAATTTTGTGTCCCAGAACAGAAGATTATTAACTTAAATAAGAAAATTATGAGTCAAGTAAGCAGTGAAAATATGCACATGGACCAGAAGTATGGTTACATGGAAAAAATGAGTATCGAAGACACTTTAGCTGGAAATATGATACCGTGGTTTAATCAAACCCTATGTAAAGTTAATGATTCCTCACTTTTTCGGGTAGGTGTATTTAAGGGTGAATTCCCGATGCATAAGCATGATGACACTGATGAACTTTTCTTTGTCCTAGAAGGAACGATAATCGTCGAGTATGAAAATAAAAGTGTTGTGTTAACACAACATGAAGGAATCTGCATCCCTAAAGGAGTTATGCATAGGCCTATCGCGTCAAAGGCTGCGAAGGTATTAATGGTCGAAAAAGAAGGAATTAATCCATTAGGTGACTTGTAAAATGAAGTTCAACTAACAAAAAGTAGACTATTTATCATCAAAGTTACATTTAAGCAAAAACGTCAAAAATTATATAAGAAATGAATAAAATAAAGACCAAATTTATAGGACTTGACTTGAATAGTCCAATTATCGCAGGAAGTTGTGGTTTAAATTCTAATATAGAGAACTTAGTTGAAATGCAGAATAGTGGAGTAGGGGCTGTTATTCTTAAATCTGTTTTTGAAGAGCAGATTAATATGGATATAGAGCAAGGTATTCAGGGTGTATATGCTGAGGAAATAGAATACATTCAGTATTATTTACGTGCGAATACAGTGAGTAAATATGTTGATTTCTTAAAAGAGGCAAAAGCTACGCTAGATATACCTGTAATCGGAAGTATATGCTGCCTTCATCAGGAGCAGTGGGTTCAGCTTGCTAAGGAACTAGAGAATGCTGGAGCTGACGCTATCGAACTAAATATGTTCCTACTTTCAACAGATCATTTTAGTGAGAGTGAAGAAATCGAAAATCAGTACTATAGAGTAGTTAAGGCTGTTAATGAAGCTGTTAATATCCCATTAATTCTTAAAATAGGAAATTCCTTTACGTGCTTGCCTACCTTTATAACTAAGGTGAAAAGTTGTGGAGCATCTGCTGTTACTCTATTTAATCGTTTCTATGAACCAGATATAAATCTTGAGAAAATGGAATTATGCGCAGCACCTGTATTAAGCCCTCGTCATAGTATACATAATTCACTAAGGTGGACTGGAATATTATTTGGAAAGGATAAATCTCTAGAGATATCTACTTCTGGTGGTGTATATGATGGTAAAGATGCATTAAAGTTAATCCTAGCTGGAGCTACTACTGTTCAGATATGTTCAGTAATGTATGATAAAGGAGTAGGAGAGATAAAGAATATAGTTGAGGATATAGCGTCTTGGATGTCCAAGAATAATTATAGTGATATAGGAGAGTTTAAAGGTAGGTTATCATCTTCTGCTACAGAAAAGTCAGAGATCTACGAAAGAGCTCAATTTATGAAATACTATAGTGATAGAAAGATGTGATCAAAGCATCGCTCATCGTCGTTAAGTTATTAATGATTTTGAATTATAGTGATAGAAAGATGTGATCAAACCCCTAAATTATAATATTATGCGAAAAGTTTTTTTAATCATTTTATTGTTCCCTATGCTGCTTGGGTGCGCTTCAACAAAGAGTCATCTTGATCAAACTACTGTAAAAGATGTTGACCTAGAAAAGTATATGGGAAAATGGTACGAGATCGCTCGTTTTGAGAATAAATTTCAAAAGGGCATGGAAGGTGTTACTGCCGAGTACACGATCTTAGAGGATGGAAAAATAGAGGTGCTAAATAGCGGCTATCAAGGTTCACTCTCTGGAGAAAAACGCTCGAAGACAGGAAAAGCTAAATGTCCAGATTTAACTAAGCCAGGAAACCTGAAGGTCTCCTTCTTTCTATGGTTCTATTCAGACTATCTGATTCTTGACCTTGATCAAGAGAACTATAGTTATGCATTGGTGGCTGGTTCAGATGATAAATATCTCTGGATTCTAAGTAGAACCCCTGAATTAGATAAGGATGTATTAGACACGATAATTCAGAAGGCAAAAGCAAAAGGATACGATGTAAATAAGTTGAGATTTTGCAAGCATTAGTAATATAGATAGCTTTCCAGCAACTAATATCGAATACAAGCCGAATATTTTATTCGGCTTTATCGTAAGAATAATTCCCTAGAAGAATAACGCCCCATAAAATCAACCTATGACTCTTAAGACTACTTTGCAAAAAACAAATGCTATACGTTTACTAGATCAGGCAAAAATCCATTATGAGCTGACCTCTTTTGAGGTCGATCAGAGTGATCTATCTGCTACTCACGCAGCCGAACTATTAGGAATATCTCCATCTGTTATTTTTAAGACTCTACTACTAAAGGGAGATAAAATAGGAATCTTTGTAGCTGTCATCCCAGCAGATAAAGCTTTAAATCTGAAGTTAACGGCACGTATGACCGGAAATAAAAATGTCGAGTTATTACCTTTAAAAGAATTATTACCCACCACTGGTTATATAAAAGGAGGCTGCTCACCAATCGGAATGAAAAAACTATTTCCAACATTCATTCACTGCTCGTGCCTAAACTTCAAACAGATATATATAAGTGCTGGAAAAAGAGGCCTCGACATCATCATAACCCCTGAGGACTTAATATCATTCATAAAAGCAGAAGTCGTAGACATCGTTATATAAACCTATCTACATAAACTTCTCGCTAATGTTTTAAATACGATCTTAAATAACACCTAATTATCAAACGACAGCCTAAAAATCCTACATTTGTTTTGTCAAATGAGCCAAAATTGGAAACTTAAATAGATAAATATATAAAAAATATTTATCCTTCTTATTTTTTCGCTAGTTGTAGCATCAAATAACTCTGCACAAGAAAATACGCTAAATTCCCTTATTATCAATATCTGTTTTTTTGTGAAAAGTACGAATCCTACATAGGACCTATCAATTAAAAATAAGTATTAACAGCAAACTCAAATTGATCTATGAAGATGCGTTTGAACGCTGAGAGATTATTTTGCTCATAGAAAACAAGCATAGCTTTTTTATAATCTATTGAGTCTACACTCCTAAATGATATAGGACAGTAGTTATTAGCTATCAAAATTGCATTACTTACAATACGAGCTGTACGCTTATTACCATCGTTGAATGGTTGTATGTACGAGATTATCAAGAGTATAAGTAGTGCCTTTTCAAATATGCTATCTCTGCTATTCACCATCTTACAGCTTGCCTCTAATGCCTCTTTAATCTGAAATTCATTGTCGAGTGGACGATAGTTGGTTCCCGTTATACCGACACGACGTGTACGAATATTTCTATCCACATCAAGCTCTTTGATAAGAATAGAGTGTATATTTTCGAGTTTAGCAACCGTCAGTTCTGTAAGATAATTTGGATTGTCAAGGATAAAATCGAGTGCATCTTTGTGATTTAGTAGCATTATTGCTTCGTCCTTCGTTTTGCCCTCTGCCGTCTCTTTCTCTTTAAGTAGTCGCTCTGTTTCAAGTAAAGAATAGGTATTACCCTCAATTTGCGATGATTTCCAGCTTAGGTCAATTCCTAATCTATCCATCTCACTCTTACGAGCATTATCCGTGAGCTTAGAGAAGTTTTCACTAAAGCGTGACTGCAACGCCATTAATTTCTCAGCTTCACTATTGGTGTATATTGATGGAGCACTCTCAAGTGTTTCAATAAGAGAGAAGTTATACCCCTCTACTATTGTTCTATCATCAATCTCTTTCTCGAAATATGTATCTATATCAACACTCTGCAATAGAGCACAAATAGGCGATAGAGAGTATCTACTAGACTTTCTATTACCAGTGATAACAAGCAAATTCTCACTTACCAACTTGCCAAGCTCACGTCTTACGGTTGCGTATGATACATCAACACCAGCTCCCTCAAATATTTCAAGTGAAGAAACTTCAGGATGTGATGATATATAACTAAGTATTTTTTCTCTATTTGTCATATCCTACTGCTTTATGCTCACAAAGGTGCGACTTTTATGCTCATTTACCAAGTGATATGAGCATAAATTTCACAGTATATGAGCGCAATTGTGTTTTGCGAGTAGACAAAACGACGTATTTCATCACAAATGATAGATAAGATACCTTTTAACCTTTTTCAGTCTATTACCGCTACTCTTATATGTAATACTTAAACAAGAAAAACTCCCATACTCAGAAACGAGAGATTATATAAAAAAAGTTACGACCAAAAGAGAGAAGTATCGATATAATCATTGAGCAAATCTTTAAAAGTGGCTTTTAAACGGTGATTTCTTCGACTTGCTTACCTAAATCAGTTAAAATCACGGAGCAAATCTTCAAAAGTACCTTTTAAACGGTGATTTCTTCGACTTGCTTACCCAAATCAGTTAGAATTACAGGGCAAATCTTTAAAAGTGGCTTTTAAATGAGGTTTTTTTCGACGTGCCTACAAAGAGCTACGTATTTATTCACTGCCACATATTAATTCAACCCATCACTTCCTCCATATCACCTAACACTTCACCGCATTCACACCCACCACGGAAGATTAAACCTAGGGCTGGCGCCATATCTTTCTTAGGTAAGCGCCGAGCCATTTCGAGAGAAATAAAGATGGCGCGTAAGGACAGAGTTTCTTCAGAAATTCGTCTTTATTTAAAAGTATTAATGGCTAACAGTAATTTATATCAAAAATATCAAGTACATTTTCAAGTACATTTTTAATGAGCATTTATTAATTATTTTTAGGGGAGCTCTTTCTATTTCAAAAATATGTTGACATTTGGCTGACATAAATCAGCATATTAAAAAAACTAGCTACCTAATATATAGATAACTAGCTTTTTGAAAAGTGCCCAGAACAAGACTCGAACTTGCACACCGTAATCGGAACCACCCCCTCAAAGTGGCGTGTCTACCAATTTCACCATCTGGGCGTTGAAATCGACGACAAATATAGTATTTTTCACGAGATTCTAGAAAAATCTTGAATCAAAATTTTGTATACACTAGTGTATACCCTAATAGCTTAAGAGATACCATAGAAATGACCATAGAATAGACTAAAGATTATTTAATAATTAAGTAAGGAAATCCTTACTAAAAATTGGTCTCTAACTAAGGAAATCCTTAGGTGTTTTCCTTTCTGTTAAGAGCTAGTGTTCATATATTTGTATCATAATCAGTGCTAATATTTTAATAATTAAAAATAAACCAATATGAGAAAATTTCTTTTACTCTTAGTCCTTTCTACATTCGTGAGTTGTACAGTAGTAGAGATAACTGATCCTTTGATTCCGATAGTAGAAAATGATGGTAGAACTTTATTAGTCTCTGCTAATGATGCTACAACTAAGTTAAGTTATAATTATGAAGGTGATGCTATAAAACTAATCTGGGAGCTAGATGATTTAATAACTATTTATGATCAAGCTGGTGAGAGAGTCAGTGATTTCCGTGCTACGACTATTAAAAATGGGGGAGAGTTAGCAGTTTTCGAAATGGTAGACACTAAAGCTAGTCCCTTGATTAATGGCGAATCATATACAGCTATATACCCTAAAACTACCTATAGTTCCTTATCTAGCTGGGAAAGGATACAGCTGACTAATACTACAACACAAATAGGCTCTACACTAGATCATCTAAAAAGCCAGTGTGTAATGCGTGATGATTTTACTTATAGTGAAACCTCTAATTCCATATTTTTTGAGCACTTAAGATCTATCATCATAACAAAGATGTCTATGCCAGAAGGTGCAAGTGCTCCAAATCTATTTACGTTTACAGATGGTGAAAATCAGTATATCCAAAATCTAACTGATATACAAAGCGAAGGAGGTGTATATACTATGATTACTCCTATCAATCCGAACTCTGGTCTTAGAAGATTAAGTTTTAACCTTACTAACGGAACAGATGTTTCAAAGGCGGAAATACAAACCTCTGTCGACTACCTTAGTGGTCTATACTATACCGCAGATTTATCAGTTAATTTAGATAATAGGAATATAATATTCCCAAATCAAAATTTAAAACAAGCATTGTTAGGTGTGCCGGGGCTAGATGCTAATTCAGATGGAAATATATCCTATGCTGAAGCAGCAGTAGTTCGATCATTGGATCTAAGTAACAAAAATCTATATTCAATGGCGCCTATAACTCGAAGTTCAGGGAGTGAAAATCCAAACTCTATAGATGAGCTAAATTTCTTTCCAAATTTAGAAGATCTAAATATTAGCGGAAATGGAATAGAAAATCTTAGCGAAATACCTTGTGCAGATAACCTTAAAACACTAGATGTCTCATCGAATGAACTTATTTTATTAGACGTATCAAGTGCACCTAATTTAGAGCCAAATGGCTTAGTCTGTGGTGATCAAACTTTAGATGATAATTCCTCGCACGATATAACCGTCATAATGACTAATAGTCAAGTTACAAAAAAACTAATAGATAAATCAAATGAGAAAAATTCTTACATAACAGAATTAAGTGAATTAGTAGAGATTCCATTTTCTAATGAGGCCCTGGGGCGAAGCCTTCTCTATTTTGCTGACTTAAATTATGATGGAAAGGTTACATTTGAAGAAGTAGCAGAGCTCGAAGAAATCAATTTGGCGGAATTATACGGACAGCTTACTGCTGCTGATATGCGATATTTTCCTAATTTGAAAAAAGTTAGTTTTAGTAATATTTCTGACTATGTGGACTTATCCCCATTAGTTAAACTAACAAGTCTAAATCTTAGTTATACAGACCTTTCAAAAGTGAATATCTCTAAAAATACAAAACTTACAGAAATCGTAACATACGAATGTACAAATTTTACCCAGTTCACATTTCAGAAGCACACAGGCCTAAAAACATTAAGATTAGTAGCAGTGTATAATCCAGAAGCACAAGAGCTAACAAACATAGATCTTAGTGTATTTCCTGACCTAGAGGCTTTGACACTTCAAAATCACTCCATAACTGAGGTCGATGTCCGTTTGAACCCTAATCTAAAAGGAATTTCCCTTGAAAATATTAAAATTAATTCAATAAATCTGAAGAATAATTCAAATTTAGAAAGTATTACAATAACAGACTCAAATATAAGTTCCTTAGATTTAAGTAATATAACAAAACCTAGATATCTAATTTTAAATAATAATAACTCATTAACATCTCTAGATGCGAGCACTTGTACGAAAGTTGAAAGATTTGAGGTTTCAAACTGTGGGTCTTTATCCAGTCTAGAATTACCAAATAGTAAATATCTTGAAGATATAAATGTTAGGGGGACTAGAATTCCTTCTTTAGATATATCTAGTTTCGAAAGGTTATGGTACTTTAATTGTTATAACACTATAGTTCGAATAACAATATTTGGCACCAAAGAACAGAAGGAGAGAGATTTTATACTGGGTAACAATTATACATTTGTAGTGAAATAATTAAATATAAAAATAATAAGGTATGGAAAATATATATATAAGTCCACAAGTAGAGATTCTAGAAGTAGAAATAGAATTAGGCTTTGCAGCAAGCTCTCAGGTACCTCGCCAGATAAGTGATGTCGGTTCAGGCGGTTCCGCTTTCTAGTAATAGAAAAACATCGATATAAATAGGCTCGATTCTGAAAGGGATCGGGTCTATAATATTTATATGCTAGCGCAATATCAAAATACCCCCTCGAAGTGAATCGAGAGGGTATAATATTAAGTAAATCTAATTTGAGATGGATTATCTTGCCAGTCTCTTGTAAGATTCGTAACGTGCTTTTGCGTACTCTTCAGTCTTAACGAATAGCTCAGCTGCTTCGTTAGGGAAGCTCTTAAGAAGTGCAGTGTAGCGAGTCTCGCCTTTGATAAAGTCTTGGAATTTATCCCACTGTGGTTCTTTGCTTTCAAGGATGAATGGATTCTTTCCTTCGTCTGCAAGAGTTGGGTTATATCTGTATAGGTGCCAGTATCCGCTCTCAACAGCTAATTTCTCTTCGTATTGGCTCTTGCCCATTCCAGCTTTTAGACCGTGGTTGATACAAGGAGAGTAAGCGATGATTAGAGATGGTCCGTCATAAGCTTCAGCCTCTTTAAGAACGTTGAAGAACTGAGCTGGGTTAGAACCCATAGCTACTTGAGCAACGTATACATAACCGTAACTCATAGCCATTACTCCAAGATCCTTCTTACGTACTTTCTTACCTGAAGTTGCGAATTTAGCAACAGCACCAGCTGGAGTAGACTTAGATGATTGTCCACCAGTGTTTGAGTAAACCTCAGTGTCAACAACAAGTACATTTACATTTTCTCCAGTAGCTAGTACGTGGTCAAGTCCACCGTATCCGATGTCATAAGCCCAACCGTCACCACCAAAGATCCATTGGCTACGAGCATTGATAAGGTCTTTGTACTTAACAAGTGATTCGCAAGTAGGACAGCTACAAGCCTCGATCATAGGGATAAGCTCATCTGCTATCTCACGAGTTACGATAGTGTTATTTCTATTTGCTAACCATTTCTCGAATAAAACTTTCATTTCTGAAGAGCATTGGTTACACTCTAGACCTTCGATCATAAGCTTTTCAACTGTATCACGAAGTCTCTCAACACCTAATCTCATACCTAGACCTGCCTCAGCATTATCTTCGAATAGAGAGTTGATCCATGTAGGTCCTCTACCGTTAGCGTCTTTACAGTATGGAGAAGATGGGAATGAACCTCCGTAGATAGAAGAACATCCAGTAGCGTTAGTAATCATCATGTGATCACCATATAGCTGAGTGATAGCCTTGATATATGGAGTCTCTCCACAACCTGTACAAGCTCCAGAGAACTCGAATAATGGTTGAGCAAACTGAGAATTCTTGATATTTTGGTGCTTAGAAGCAACAGTATCTTTATATCCTACAGTGTGGTGCATATAATCGTAAACTTCTTGCTGCGGCATTTGAGACTCAAGAGTGTTCATATCTAAAGCCTTAGTCTTAGCAGGACAAACATCAGCACAGTTTCCACAACCAGAACAATCTAGTGGAGAAACCTGCATAGTGAATTTGTACTCTTTGAATGCTGCAGTACCTTGAGTGCTGATAACAGCCTTAGGAGCATTTGCTAATTCCTCTTCTGTTAATAGATAAGGACGAATAGCTGCGTGAGGACAAACATAAGCACAAAGGTTACACTGGATACAGTTTTCAGGCTTCCACTCAGGAACGTGAACTGCGATACCTCTTTTCTCGTAAGCTGAAGTACCAGCAGGAATAGTACCATCTACATATTCACCAGAGAATGCGCTAACTGGAATATCATCACCAGTTTGCGCGTTAACTACGTCAGCTACACTTCTTACCCACTCAGGAGCCATACGATCGAAGCTAGCAGGACGGAATTTAGCTTTAACATTCTTCCATTCTGTAGGGATTTCTACCTCAATATATTCTGCACCTCTGTCAACAGCTGCGTAGTTCATATTTACGATAGCTTCACCTTTGTTACCATAACTCTTATCGATAGCTTTCTTCATTAGAGCAACAGCTTGCTCGTAAGGAATGATACCTGTGATCTTGAAGAATGCAGATTGAAGAATAGTATTTGTTCTGTTACCTAGACCGATTTCTTCAGCGATCTTAGTAGCGTTGATGATATAAATCTTAAGATTGTTCTCAGCGATTTGTTGTCTTACGTGATCAGGAACTCTCTCTAGAGTTTCTTCAACAGACCAAAGACTGTTTAGAAGGAAAGTACCATTTTTCTTAACTCCTTTAAGAACGTCGTATTTAGTCATATATGAATTTACGTGACAAGCTACGAAGTCAGGTCTAGAAACTAGGTAAGGAGAAGTGATAGGGTGATCACCAAATCTTAAGTGAGAACAAGTGTATCCACCAGACTTCTTAGAGTCATAGTCGAAATAACCTTGACAATATTTTGGAGTATTGTCTCCAATGATCTTAATAGTGTTCTTGTTAGCACCTACTGTACCGTCAGAACCAAGACCATAGAATTTACACTCGTAAGTACCTGGCTTAGCAAGAGAAACCTCTTCTCCTACAGGAAGTGACTTGAATGTAACGTCGTCAACGATACCGATAGTGAAGTCATTTTTAGGTTGCTTCATCTTTAGGTTATCGTAAACTGCTATGATTTGAGCTGAACTAGTGTTCTTTGAAGAAAGACCATAACGTCCACCTACTACGTAAGGAGCGTCTTTTCCAAGTTCAGTTAATACTGATTTAACATCTAAGTATAAAGGCTCACCAACAGAACCTGGCTCTTTAGTGCGGTCTAATACAGCGATTCTCTTAACACTCTTAGGAAGAACTCTTAAGAAATATTTAGCAGAGAATGGTCTGTAAAGGTGTACACTGATAACACCCACTTTCTCACCACTAGCAACTTGCTTGTCAACTACCTCTTTGATAGTTTCGCAAACTGAACCCATAGCGATGATGATGTTAGTAGCCTCTTCGTGTCCATAATAATCAAATGGAAGATAGTGACGACCTGTAAGTTCTCCTATCTCACCCATATATCTAGCAACGATATCTGGAACTGCCTCATAGTATTGATTTGCAGCCTCACGTGCTTGGAAGTATACGTCAGGGTTCTGAGCAGTACCTCTAGTAACAGGACTATTTGGGTTAAGCGCTTTCTTACGGAAAGATTCTAGAGCTTTAGTGCTCAACATCTCTTTAAGATCAGTGTCTTGAAGTAATTCGATTTTTTGAATCTCGTGAGAAGTACGGAAACCATCAAAGAAATGAAGGAAAGGAACGCTTGACTTAATAGTAGATAAGTGAGCTACAGCTCCTAAGTCCATAGCTTCTTGTACACTGTTTGATGCTAATAAAGCAAAACCAGTTTGACGAGCAGACATTACGTCTGAGTGGTCACCGAAGATAGAAAGAGCCTGAGCAGCTAATGATCTAGCTGATACGTGGAATACAGTTGGAAGTAACTCTCCAGCGATTTTGTACATATTAGGAATCATAAGGAGAAGACCTTGTGATGCTGTATAAGTACTAGTTAATGTACCAGCCTGAAGTGAACCGTGAACAGCACCTGCTGCACCTCCCTCACTTTGCATTTCTGTTACTTTAACAGTTTCTCCGAAGATATTCTTTTTACCGTATGCTGACCATTCGTCAACGTACTCTGCCATGTTAGAAGATGGCGTGATAGGATAAATAGCAGCATGTTCGCTGAACATGTATGAAACATAGGCAGCTGCGTAATTACCATCACAGGTGATAAATTGTTTTTCTTTTGCCATATACTTAGTATTTATGTTATGTTAATATTATATGATTTTCTTAATTGATACATTTTTTGATTAATCCTTGAAGAACTGTTCCAGGACCTAGTTCGATGTATTCAGTCGCACCAGCTTCTTGCATGCTGCGAACACTTTGTGTCCATTTTACTGGAGCAGTTAACTGCTTTAGTAGGTTAGACTTAATTTCTTCTGGTAGTGTATGTGCACTAGCGTCAACATTCTGGAAAATAGGGCAGATAGGAGTATTGAAATTAGTATTTTCAATAGCTGATGCTAGCTCTTCTCTTGCTGGTTCCATAAGAGGAGAGTGGAAAGCACCACTAACTGGAAGAACCATCGCTCTTTTCGCTCCAGCCTCTTTCAGTAGAGTACAAGCCTCGTTGATAGCTTCTATCTCACCTGAGATAACAAGCTGACCTGGGCAGTTGTAGTTCGCAGGAACTACTACTCCATTTACCTTTGAACAAATATCCTCTACTAGCTCATCCGCAGCTCCGATAACGGCTGCCATAGTAGATTCTTGGATTTCGCAGGCTTTTTGCATCGCCATTGCGCGAGCAGCTACAAGTCTAAGTCCATCTTCAAAAGATAGTGCTTTTGCTGCAACAAGAGCAGAAAATTCACCTAAAGAATGTCCTGCAACCATCGCAGGATTAAAGTCTTCTAGTGTTTCTGCCATGATAACAGAATGTAGAAATACAGCTGGTTGAGTAACTTTAGTTTGTTTTAACTCTTCAGCTGTACCATTAAACATTATATCAGTAATTCTGAAGCCAAGTATTTCGTTGGCTTTCTCGAATAGCTCTTTAGCTCTTGGATCGGTATCGTATAGATCCTTTCCCATTCCTATAAACTGTGCTCCCTGGCCAGGGAATACGTATGCTTTCATATATTAGTTTTTAATTTATGATTTAAAGGGCAAAGATAATTTTTTTATTCTATATTTGTGATAATTTTTCGCTTTTGTAGTTTAATGGATAAAATATAGGATTCCGGTTCCTACGATGGGGGTTCGATTCCCCCCGAGAGCACTAATTATCTTCGCTATTTTCTATTATTATTGTTTTATCATACTTATTGTTTCCTTTGAAGAATAATGAGGAGATCAGTTCGCTTATTCCATAAAATATCAATACTATTCCGAAAAAGATATAAAGTATGTTTCTTGTTTCAAATGGGTTGAATAAAATCACGACTCCACATATCGTTGTGATTATGCTAGGAATAAATACTATTAACTTCAAAGGGCGAATTTTTCTGTAATGTATTAGACTACTTAATTCTCCTATTCCAAAGAGTAGGGTCAGAAGACCGAATACAAACCATATTAAACCAGAAAAAAAGGAGGGAAATACAAGAAGTACGACCCCGAACAGTATATTCATTATGCTATTAAAGAGAAAAATAGAACTATACTGGCTTTGTGCTTTTTTTGTATTAGACTGAGCTATAGATATTAAGCCTATAACGATAAGTCCTATACCTATGGTAATTATTATAGTTTTTTCGATTATGCCTGGGTATATTACAATAAGAGTACCGCAGATAAGAGTAATAAGTGCACGAATATAGCCATAAGACCTATCAAAGAAGATATTAAACGCTTTCATAAGATTTAATTTAAATTCCTTTCAAATATACGATTTATTAATCAAATAAAAAAGAAAAACTATATATTTGCATAATAGAGGTAAGGGGACTGGTGTCCCAACTGGCCTTCAAAGCCAGTAGCAAAGAGGTAACACTCGGTGTGGTGGGTTCGATTCCTGCTTCCTCTGCAAATGATTCAGCTACGACTATTACCTTCAGTAGATAAAGTACTCAAAGCGGTGCCTGATCTAATAAATAAACACGGATATGATTTAGTAAAGAACTCTATCCGCAGTTTGCTTATGTCTTTACGTGGGGAAACTCTAAAAATATCAGAGCCTGAAAGTAAAGAGGCTTATTTGGCTTTCATATTGTCGCACTTAGAGGGTAGTATCAAAAGCGTAACCACACCCTCCTTGCGTACAGTCATAAACTGTAGTGGTATAATATTACATACTAACCTAGGACGTGCTCCTTTTGGCTCCTCCTTATTAAATGATACATTGCCGGTACTCGAATCATATACTAATCTAGAATTTGATACAAAAAAAGGCCAACGAGGCGAAAGAAATTCACACCTTGTAGAGCTTCTGAAATATCTAACGTCAGCGCAAGATGCAGTAATAGTAAATAATAATGCTGCCGCAATAATGTTAATACTCAGTGTCTTCGCAAAAAATAAGCAAACGGTAGTTTCAAGGGGAGAACTCATAGAAGTCGGAGGGTCATTTCGTATTCCTGACATAATGGAGCTGTCCGGAACAGTATTAAAAGAGGTAGGCTCTACAAATAAAACAAGGATTTCAGATTACCAAAATGCTATAAATCCTGAAACAGCAATGCTTTTCAAGGCGCATAGATCAAACTTTGCTATCTCTGGATTTACACAAGAAGTATC
The DNA here is from genome assembly GCA_964369605.1 of uncultured Muribaculaceae bacterium. Lineage (GTDB taxonomy): Bacteria > Bacteroidota > Bacteroidia > Bacteroidales > UBA932 > CAYJFD01. The sequence goes on from CAYJFD010000011.1 coordinate 34,739, forward strand.
GCTTGAGGAACTCAGTGGCCTTGGGAAAGCAAATTCCCTAATTACAGTATATGATATTGGCTCAGGCCTATTAAAAAAGATAAATAAACCAGAACTATCCGCTGAACCGATAGTACAAGAAGCTATTGAGGCCGGAATAGACCTAGTTTGTTTCAGTGGCGATAAACTACTCGGTGCGGCGCAGGCTGGAATAATCGTCGGAAAGAAGCAGTATATCTCAGAGTTGAAGAAACATCCACTAATGAGGGTGCTAAGAGTCGGTAAGACAACATTGGCTCTGCTGCAAACCGCGTGCTCGTACTACCTAGATGACGAGCTACTAGATACAAAAAATATACTCTTTAAAACTCTTTCTAGGACAAAAGAAGATATAGAAAGCGCAGCTAATGCTATCGCAATGTCGATAAATGACAAGATGTGGCAAATACAAAAAAGGGCTGTAGCGCAGATTGAGAGTACTAAGGGGCAATATGGCGGCGGGACACTTCCGAATCTAGATTTGCCAAGCTACTCTGTTCGTCTAACTCTAGACTCGAAAGAGAAAAATCAGGATAAGGGAAAGGAAATATATCACGCCTTACTTCAGGCACCTATACCTATACTCTCTAATTTAGTAAAGGGCGAAATATATTTAGATTGTCTATGCGTTAATCAAGCAGATGCTCAAAAAATCGCCGATACAGTAGTAGAAATATACTCAAAATGTGTTGCGCGATAATAGGAACAGCTGGCCACGTTGATCACGGTAAAACAAGTTTAGTAAAGGCCCTAACTGGAATAGACTGTGATACTCACAAGGAGGAAAAACAGCGCGGTCTTACTATAAATCCAGGTTACGCCTATCTTCGAGATGAAAATACAAATTCTCTTATCAGCTTTGTTGATGTTCCTGGACATCAAAAATTCATAAATAATATGATATGTGCCGCTTCAGGAATTCATTTCTTGATGTTAGTTGTAGCCGCAGATGATGCTATAATGCCTCAGACCATAGAGCATCTTAAAATCTGTTCACTGCTAGGCATAAAAGATGGTTTAGTCGTGATTAATAAATGCGATAAGGTCAGTGCCGAATCCATCCAAGACTGCCTTGAAAGTGTCCAAAAGTTAAGCAAAGGAACATTTCTAGAGTCTAAACCGATATTTAAAGTTTCAGCTCTAACAGGACAAGGAATAGAAGAGTTAAAAAGCTATATATTAAAAACATCCTATACACAAGAGCAGTCATCATCATCTCAAACCTTTAGACTTTTTATTGATAGGGCGTTTATAAAGAAGGGGAGAGGCTTAATCGTTACTGGCCTAGCAAATGCAGCTCTTGGGGTCGAAGATAAGCTGATATTGCACCCGTGCATAAAAAAAGTAAGAGTAAGAGCTATTCAGCAACATCAGTGTCAGGTCTCGCGTGCAGTGCCAGCAACAAGAGTCGCGATAGATATTGCGGGAGCAGAATATCAAGATATCTCTTCGGGCTCATTTCTAGCGTCCCAAAAATTAGAACCGACTTCAGTTGTGGATGTGAAACTAGAGAGCATATCGCAAAGAGAATTCAAAATAGGGGAGAAGCTGCGTGTTAATGCGCTAGTAGCAAACCAGAAAAGAGAGGCCTATATGCGCATTTTATCCCTTGAAGGTGCTAATATATTAGCTCAGTTATATTTTTTATCTCCTTGCTACCTGGCTTGGGGTGATAAAATAATTATAAGAGATACCTCAGTAAATCAAACTTTAGCAGGGGGACAAGTCATAGACCCGTTGCCGCTAACACATAGGCGGATAAGTAAGACTTTAATAACAAAGCTCAAACAAGTTTCAGAGAATGAAGAGTCATATATGCTGGCAAAAATTAAAGAACGAGCAGAGAAATATGATTTAGCATTCTATAATAAGGTGTTTTTAAAAGCACAAGACTCATCATTAATCAATTCTAATCGCTTACTAAATGATTCTAATCAATTATTTATAATTGGTGATTTATTTTTTAGTTATGACGACATCGAAAAGCTAAAGAAAAATTTAGAAAAAAAACTAGAGGATATATTAATAAATGATTTTTCTCAGGCTTCCAAAATAGATAAAAACTATTTATTACCGCTAGTAAAAGAGTTTTGTCTCTATGTAGATCCTAAATTAAATAGTCTAGCCATTAATCTGGTTTTAGAATATTTGTTAAAGAATGCCTTCTTAACACAAGTGGCTTCACTAAAGCTTCCCTCAAGTCTATATTCTAAATTTTATAAACTTTTTCATAAAGACATAACTCTTCCAGAATTTAAAGCTGCTACAGGTATAAGCAGAAAAAATGCCCTAATAATATTAGAGCATTTTAGATCAGAAAATATTTAAGACTTATTGAAGAACCTTAACTGCCTCTTCTATTTGAGCATCCTTATTATTCATAATATACTCAGGTCTATTATATATTAATACGTCTGGTTGTAATTCAAAATTCTCTAGATAGTTGCCATCCATATCGACACATCCTACCTGAGGAATTCCAAATACTATACTACCATTTATTTGTGTTTCCCACCAAACAGCCGTCATAGTGCCAGGAACAGGAGCTCCTACAAGCTTACCTATACCTAATGTTTGGTATACCCAAGGTGTCCCGTGTGCATTGCTATAATTATTCTCACATACAAGCATACTAGATGGCTTTAACCACTTATTGAAAGGGTCATTACCAATATGTTGGTCACGAGGGATGAATTTAGCATACTGCTCACCAGAAAGAAGAGTAACGATATCATCGTGTAACCATCCACCACCATTATTACGAGTGTCAACTACTACAGCATCTTTCTCGCGATTTAATCCCAGTAGATCACTATAAACAACCCTAAAGCTTTCACTATCCATACCTTTAATATGAACGTAGCCAATTTTTCCATCACTTAATTTATCAACCATTGCGCGATTTCTTTCTACCCAACGTTCGTAAAGTAACTGGTTAATACGTCCTGTGCTATTAGGTTTAATTCTAACTTCAAAACGCTTCTTAGTCTTAGGGTTATAGATGCCAACTCTTGTTAATTTGCCAGCCTTACCCTCAAGCATAGTATAGTAATCCTTACCTGCTAAGATAGGCTCATCATTAATAGATTCAATGATACAACCTTCAGTTACACCACTATTAGTAATATCAAAAACACTACGCTTAATGATTTCTTTGATCTTAAGACCATCTCCTTGATAGCTCTCGTCGAAGAAGACTCCGAATGAAGCAGTAGGTATGATACTATTTCTTGAGTATGATCTAGCTCCTGTATGTGACGCATTAAGTTCCCCTAGTAATTCGCTTAACATTTCAGCAAAGTCGGCATCATTATTAATATGAGCTAGGTGCTTTTTATATATATCATAATAAGCATCCCAATCTACTCCGTGAAGATCTTTTTGATAGAATTTCTCCTTAGCTTGTCTCCAAGTGTGATCGAAAATATAAGTTCTTTCCTCTGTCGGTTTGTATTCGAACTCTCCGTTGTATGAAATAGCCTTGCTTGAACCTGTATTTGGATCTATCTTTTTAAGTCCAGATTGGTTATTGAAGTAGATGCTTGAACCATCATCGCTAAGAGTTAAAGAACCAAAACCAATACCTTTTACAAGAATTTTAGTAATTCCTTTCTCTAAATCGTGCATCCATAAGTCTGCTGGACCTTCGAAACTAGAATTGTAGAATAACTTCTTACCATCCTTACTAAGAACCATATCACCCATTTTAGATGAATGAACTGTAAGTCTCATAATCCTATACTTGGCATTCTCTAAGTCAAGAACTAAATCCTCTACTTTCTCCTTCTTCTTTTTCTTATCATCATCTTTCTTGTCTTCCTTTTTATCTTCATCCTTATCTTTATTCTCCTTGTCATATAACGCTCTTACTTCCTCGTTCATCATAAACTTGTCATAAGCTTCTACATCAAAGAACATAATATATACATCTTGCTCAGAGCCCCAGCTACCGTGACTTCTAAATCCAGCTCTATCACTCTTCCAGATCATAGCCTTTCCGCCAAGTACCCACTTAGGAGAATTATCTGAATATCCACTTTGAGTAAGATTATGCATAACTCCATTACCAGAAGCATCAAGTAATGCAATATCAGGGTTATTCCATCCAAGATTAAATATACTATTTGTTACTATCCACTTTCCATCAGGAGACCACCTATACCACTGATCACCATCGCTATAAGAATATGCATACTTTGCATCCATTACAGTGCGAACCTTCTTGGATTTAAGATTAACAACACGAATAGCTGTTCTGTTTTCTAAGAATGCCACTTCTTTGCCATCAGGACTATATAGGGCTTGGAAAGATACAGACTCTGAATTAGTGATATTTTCTTCCTCTATCTCAGTGGCATAAGAAAAATCATCTTCATCCTTTTCTACTATACTCGCTTGATAAACTTGCCATAGGCCATTTCTTTCGCTTGAGTAGATAATGCTTCTTCCATCTGGAGCGAAATCTATATCTCTTTCTTGTTCAGCAGTGTTAGTAATTCTTTTAGAAGTACCGAATTTTGTATTACTAACAAAAACATCACCCCTGTAGATATATGCTATTTGTTTGCCATCTTTACTTACAGCCATATCACTAGCACCTCTATCTCTAAACGTCTGCTTAATAATGTCTCTGTTAACTTTGTCAGTAATTATGTCTATATTTACCTTAGTTGGCTCACCACCTTCTTTTAGTGTATATATCTCTCCATCGTAGCCAAAGCAAATCGTACCGTTATTAGCGACACTAAGGAAACGAGATGGATTCTTTTCCATAGAGGTAATCTGCTTAACATCATCTTTAGAATCAAGGCTATTTTCACCAGAAGTGATAGGGGCCATATAGATATTAAAGGTTCCATCCATTTCACTTAAGTAGTAAAAGTGCTGTCCATCAGGACTTATTACTGGACTGCGATCTTCACCGTCAAATGCAGTAATTTTTGTGAATTTACTATCTTTGATAGCGCCGCTCTCACTGATTTCACATCTCCAGATGTCTCTAGCGATGGATGATGTTTGATGCTTACGAAGGGGATCTTCGTATCCCTTGAAGTCGTGGTATAAAAAGCTTTTTCCATTATTGTAAAAAGCAATATCTTCTAGAGGAAGAGTAGAGAACATCACAGGGCGCGAGCCTTCTTGAGTTTCTACGCTATATACTTGATTGAAGCCGCCTGGGAACTGAGTGCTCTCAGCAGAAGGCATAACATTCGCAGAGAAAAGAATGGTATTATTATCTTTGAAAGTAATAATGTTTTCATTTCCTGAGTGAGTAGTAAGCCTAGTAGGCTCTCCTCCAATAGAATTTACGATGTATATATCTTTACTGCCTAATCTGTCAGAGACAAAAGCTATCTTACTTCCATCTGGACTCCAAATAGGTTTTGTGTCATAGGCTGGGTTAGTTGTTAACTGGTTAGCCTTACCCCCTTGTGAAGGAACTGTAAAAATATCTCCCTTATACGTAAAGGCTATAGTGTTGCCGTCAGGCGAGATAACACTATTTCTTAACCACAAAGGAGCATTTTCATTTGCGCTTGCAAATATGCTTCCACCCATTAATCCAAGTGAAAGCGCTAGAACCTTAAAATTTAGTTTCATGTATTAATTTATTTATAATTTATTTGATTTTCGTTTGTAACGTATTTTTTTCTAACTTACAAAAATATAATTATTTTCGAGAAATAAGAAAACATAGAGATTTTATATTGAAGACATAAGATAGTCTGTTATTTTTCTTTTAAATTTATATACAAATATTTGTTGGAATATATATATAATATAGATAACTTTGCCCATTCAATAAGAGAAATTATAAAATTCATAAGTATGAAAATCAAAAAAATGTTACTTGGAGATGAGGCTATCGCGATGGGCGCAGTAAATGCTGGTATTTTCGGCGTTTATGCTTATCCTGGAACTCCATCTACTGAGATTACTGAATTTATTCAGCACCTACCAATCACTAAGGAGAGAAACATCTACTGCAAGTGGTGTGCTAATGAAAAAACTGCGATGGAAGCTGCTTTAGGAGTTTCTTACGTGGGAAAACGTTCTTTAGTATGTATGAAGCACGTAGGACTTAATGTCGCAGCTGACGCCTTTATGAATGGTGTTATGGCTGGATCACATGGTGGATTAGTAGTTTTAACTGCAGATGACCCATCTATGCACTCTTCTCAGAATGAGCAGGATAATAGATTTTATGGTAAATTCGCTTTTTGTCCTATCCTAGAGCCTGCAACACAGCAAGAGGCTTACGATATGATGTCTTACGCTTTTGAACTTTCAGAGCAGAAGAATACTCCAGTGTTAATGCGTATCACTACAAGAATGGCTCACTCAAGAGCGATCGTAGAGGTGGATGAAGAAGCAAAACCTATCACCTCTGAGATAACATTCCCAAAGAATCCATCAGAGTGGATATTGCTTCCTGCAAACTCAAGAAAAAAATATCCTGTGATGTTAGAGAAGTATGCTGAAGCAGAGAAAAATTCTATCAACTCTCCTTGGAATACATATTTCCCTGGTACTAGTACTAAATTAGGTATCATAGCAACAGGTATCGCAAATAACTATTTAAGAGAGAATATCGGATTCGATACTGACTATCCTGTATTAAAAGTAGGCGAGTATCCTTATCCAACAGATATCGTTCGTCAGATGGCAGAGCAGTGTGAGAGCATATTAGTTTTAGAAGATGGACAGCCAGTAATCGAGGGCGAGTTATTAGGAGTACTACCTATAAATACAAAGATCTTAGGTCGTTTATCTGGTGATTTACCAAGAACAGGAGAGTTAAATCCTGATCACGTACGTAAGTCTTTAGGTTTAGAGATGAATAAGCCATTTGCTGCTTCTGAAAATCTTGCACCAAGACCTCCAGCTTTATGTTCGGGTTGTGGTCACAGAGATGTGTATAATGCACTTAATGAGGTTATTACTGCATATCCACAAGCTAGAATATTTAGTGATATCGGATGTTATACACTAGGAGCACTTCCTCCATTCAGAGCCATACATACAACTATCGATATGGGAGCTTCTGTAACTATGGCTAAGGGTGCAGCAGATGCTGGATTATTCCCATCTATAGCAGTTATTGGAGATTCGACTTTTACTCACTCAGGAATTACAGGTTTATTAGATGCAGCTAATGTAAATGCAAATATGACTCTAATTATCTCTGATAACCTTACTACAGGTATGACTGGTGGACAAGATTCAGCAGGAACTGATAAGTTAGAGGCTATTTGTGAGGCTGTAGGAGTAGCAAAAGATCATATTAGAGTTTTTGTTCCTAAGCCAAATAATATAGACGAAATAAAGGCTATTATTAAAGAAGAGATCGAGTATAAAGGTCTTTCTGTTCTTATACCAAGAAGAGAGTGTATTCAGACTTTAAGAAGACACGCTAAGGATAAGAAAAAGGCATAATTAATTGTAGAATCTTTTCAAATAAAATTTAAAATAGAATGAAAAAAGATATCATATTAGCCGGTGTTGGTGGTCAGGGAATCTTGTCTATAGCAACAGTAATCGGTGAGGCTTGTCTAAAAGAGGGCCTTAAAATCAAACAAGCTGAAGTACACGGAATGAGCCAGAGAGGTGGTGATGTGCAGTCGAATATGAGAATTTCATCTGAGGATATCTACTCGGATCTTATTCCTATGGGCGGTGCAGACTTAATTATCTCACTTGAGCCTATGGAAGCTTTACGTTATTTACCTTATCTTTCAAAAGATGGTTGGATCGTAACTAATACTTCTCCTTTTGTAAATATTCCAAATTATCCAGAATTAGAGACTATACTTGGAGAGTTAAAATCTATGGATAATGCTATCTTGGTAGATGTTGATACATTAGCTAAGGAAGCTGGAAATGCTAGAGGTGCAAATATCGTACTTTTAGGAGCGTGTAGTCACCTTCTAGGGATAGGTTCTGAGAAGTTTGAAGAAGGTATTAAGCGTATTTTTGCTCGTAAAGGTGAAGCTATCGTGGAGTCAAATCTAAAAGCTTTCAAAGCAGGACAAGAAGCAGCTAAGAAGTAATCCAAATGCTTTTTTATAAAGTATAAAGTAATAATATTGAAAATAGCCCTAATATTTGGGGCTATTTTTTTTATGCAAATAAATAATTAATTAGGTTTATCTTTTGTTGTTATAAATAAAAATCATTATATTTCGGAAACTTAAAATTATTAATTCTTAAATAATGAAATCATGAAAACTGTAATTTACTTATTAGGTTTAGTGTTTGCACTTAGCTCGTGTGAACTACTAGTTCCAGGGGAGGTAGTAGTGGATGACGATCTTACGATTGAATTTATTCAGGATACTCTAGTAGTTCCAGCCGAAGGAGGGGTCGTGGTCTTCGAGTCAGAGAAGGCTAATTGGAGATTAGAGCGTACTTTTAAAATTTATGAAAGAGTAATACCCGGTGAGGGTGAGTTTACTGACTGTTATGTTTATGATAAGTCTTTAGATAAGAATTTCCCATATATTATAAATGGGAGTGATTATTATGGCGTAGGAACATTTTATCATATTAACTTCTTTGAAGAACTAACTTATACACTTCGTCACCTTACTTTTGATATGGGTAGAGTGTCTTTTGTCTCAGAAACAGAGCTAGAGGCAGAACTAGTAGCAAATGAGAGTGATTTTGATCGAAAATTTGAGTTTACTGCATATAATGGTAGTGAAAGAAAGAACTTCGTTTTAATCCAAAAACCAGCAAACGTCGAATTAGGTGAATATTACGTGCCTATTAGAGTTCTAAAGACTACCCATAAGACATTTATAGAGGGTGCAGAAATATATTTATGTGATCATCATATATTACCAGAAGAAAATCTGTTATGGTATCTACCGATCCTTGATAAAGTAAAGGGAGGTAGTGACCTTGGATTATCTTTTTTTAAAGTAGAAAATAATGTGCCATATATAGAATTTAGATATAGGGCGGAAGGTGGAACAGGTGTCGTAGCTGGAGATACTCATATCGTCTTTCCTTTACAAGTTCAAACCTATGATATCTCAAGAAGTAGTCCGCAGGTGCTGAATCGACTCATAGATCGAGGACTCTTAAAAATGGATAAATTAGAAGAGAATTTACTTGAACCTAATCTTCTATATTTAATAAATGAGGATGATGAAATAATCGCAAATATAGTAGATCTTGAATTCCTTTTCTTGGAAGAGTACATAGATGCCATAAAAGAAGGTGAATATTCCCAAGAGTAGTTAAAGATATAAATAAGCTAGGCGGACTTCAAACACTGAAGATCCGCCTTGTTTGTTTTGTAGGAATTATAGTCAAATTTTGGCTATTTAATTTAAAAAATTATTTATACTTTTGTCTGTTTAAAATCATACATATAAATAAATGGAGAAAAATCAGCTTACGGGTTTAACTGATGCTCAAGTAATAGAGAGCAGAGAAAAATATGGGGAGAATATATTAACTCCACCAAAGAAACAGTCTTTATGGTCTTTGTTTATAGAAAAATTTAAAGACCCACTTGTTATAATACTTTTGGTAGCCCTATTACTTTCTATCGGAGTTTCATTCTATCACTTCTTTGCACACGCAGGAGGTATGAATGTTTTCTTTGAACCTATAGGAATCTTCGTTGCTATCATCTTAGCTACATTAGTCGGCTTCGTTTTTGAGATGAATGCAAATAAGAAGTTTGATATATTAAATCAAGTAAACGATGATATCTTAGTCAAGGTGATAAGAAATGGTGTCGTTTCTCAGGTAACTAAGAAAGAGATAGTCGTAGGCGACTTGGTTATAATGGAGACTGGTGATGAAATCCCTGCTGACGGCATTTTAGTAGAGGCTTTTTCGTTAGAAGTTAATGAATCTACTCTTACAGGTGAGCCAGTAATTAAGAAGACAACTAACGAAGAAGAATTCGATAAAGAAGCTACTTATCCGACGAATTATGTAATGAAAGGTACCACGGTGATGGATGGTCACGGGGTAGCGAAGATAGTAACAGTTGGAGACGAAACGGAATATGGAAAAGTGTATGAGGGCTCACAGATAGATAACACTATTCAGACACCTCTAAATATCCAGCTGCATCGTTTTGCGGGAATGATTACAAAGTTTGCTTATGCTATAGCAGCATTAATCATACTAGGACGTATGCTTCAGTATTTCCCAGGTTTTGAGATGCCAGCGAATTTTACTTGGCTAGATTTCGGATCATACCTACTCAATACTATAATGATAGCGGTAACTGTTATCGTGATGTCAGTTCCTGAGGGCCTTCCTATGAGTGTAACTCTTAGTCTAGCACTAAGTATGAGAAAAATGCTTGCATCTAATAATCTAGTAAGGAAAATGCATGCTTGTGAGACCATGGGAGCAACAACTGTGATATGTACAGATAAAACAGGTACTCTTACAAAGAATCAGATGACAGTGTATGAGTCTGATTTTTATATGATAAAAGATCAGAAGCTAAGTGATGATGATTACTCAAAGATAGTTAGAGAGGGTATAGCTGTAAATAGTACAGCCTATCTTGATTTTTCAGAAGGAGTAGAAAAGCCAAAGACTCTAGGAAACCCTACAGAGGCTGCCTTATTACTATGGTTGACAGATAATGGAGTCGATTATCTTAAGCTAAGAGATGGCGCAAAAGTCGTAGATCAATTAACTTTTTCTACCGAAAGGAAATATATGGCTACACTAGTAGAGTCGCCAGAGTTAGGGAAGAAGGTTTTATATGTAAAGGGAGCTCCAGAAATAGTTTTTGCCTTATGTAAAAATGTATCATTACCTGAAGGTGTCGTAGCTCCTGAAGAATATAGAAATACGCTATTTACGAAGTTGTTAGCCTATCAACATCAGGCTATGAGGACGCTAGGTTTTGCATATCAAATAATAGAAGAGGATAAAGATTATATCTATGATGGTCATCTACATAATGTTGATTTAACTTTCGTGGGTATTACAGCTATTTCGGATCCAGTAAGATCAGATGTTCCAGAAGCGGTAAAAAGCTGTATCGATGCCGGAATAGATATAAAAATGGTTACAGGTGATACTCCTGGAACAGCAAAAGAGATCGGACGACAAATAGGTCTGTGGACAGAAAATGATGGTGATTATAATCATTTGTCAGGGCCTGAATTTGCAGCTCTTTCAGATGAAAAAGCATTAGATAGAGTTCTTGATTTAAAAATTATGTCCCGAGCTAGACCTATGGATAAACAGCGACTTGTAAGACTTTTACAAGAGAAGGAGCAAGTCGTAGCAGTTACTGGTGACGGTACAAATGATGCCCCAGCCCTGAATGCAGCGCAGATAGGTTTGTCTATGGGAGATGGTACATCAGTAGCTAAAGAAGCAAGTGATATCACGATCGTAGATAACTCATTTACAAGTATCTCTCAGGCAGTAATGTGGGGGCGTACTATCTATCTGAATATTCAGCGTTTTATTATCTTTCAGTTAACGATTAACTTATCTGCTTGTCTTACGGTATTTATCGGAATCTTTTTAGGTTCAGAGTCTCCACTAACAGTGACACAGATACTGTGGGTTAACTTGATAATGGATACTTTTGCAGCTCTAGCCCTAGCTTCTCTGCCACCAAGTATAAGCATAATGAATAAGAAGCCAAGGAAGACTACTGACTATATCGTGACTAAGTCTATGTCGCGCCAAATAATAGTGGTAGGTATTTTCTTCGTAATAGCCTTATTAGGCCTAGTGCAGTATTTTAATAATGTAGATGTAGTAAGTTTAGCCGACTTCTCATTCAAGGATTATCTGGTAAATATTTTTAATTTCTCAGGAGAAAAGAATTTATCCCCTTATGAATTATCTTTATTCTTTACAGTATTTGTGATGATTCAGTTCTGGAATATGTTCAATGCTAAGGCATACCAGTCTAATAGCTCTGCCCTAAGTGGGATCTCTAAGGCAAGAGGTTTTATCTTCACAGGCTTATTAATAGTTGTAGGTCAGTGGTTTATCGTAACTTATGGTGGTGCTATGTTTAGCGTCGTGCCATTATCGTGGACTGACTGGGGTATAATAGTAGCAGCTACATCAGTTGTATTTTGGTTAGGAGAACTATCTAGGCTTATTTTTAAGCGTAGATAAAAAAACGATGCCCCTCTGTAAGGTGTTGTATATTAATGATTTACAAAAAGACCATCCTAAAACGAGGATGGTCTTTTTGTATGTTGCTGAGAACCAGTGTGATGTAAGGGGGCCTCATTTTATTTTTTAGCAGCGATCATAGCACTTACTGCCGCATCTCCAGTTACGTTTGCAGAAGTTCTAAGCATATCTAAGGGTCTGTCTATACCAAGTATTAAGGCAAGGCCCTCTGCTGGAATCCCAACTGAACTAAGAATCATCATAGATATAACAATACTACCTCCAGGTATTCCTGGTGTGCCTATGGATGATAGGGTAGTAGTGGCTATTATTACAAGGATTTGAGTTAAACTTAGGTCAATACCCAGTGCCTGTGCTATAAATATCGCACCTATGGCTTGATAGCAGCTTGTGCCATCCATATTTATAGTTACTCCAACGGGAAGGGTGAATGAGCTAATCTCACTAGGTATTTTAAGATCTTCTGTACACGCCTTCATAGTCGTTGGAAGTGTTGCTGCACTAGAGGATGAAGAGAATCCCATAAGCTGAACGGGAATCATGGCCTTAATGAAACGCTTTGCTTTAATATTTGTAAATAATGTAATAATCACAGGGTAAAAAACAAACATTATAAACAGTAGCGCTAGGCAAACAGTAATGGCATAAAGTCCTAGTGCTCCAAGTATCGACGAATCTCCAGCACTTGAGATGACCATTGTGGATATGAGTGCAAAGACTCCAATCGGGGCTAGTCCCATTACTATGTCAACGAGTTTTAGTACTATAGCATCGAGGCTATCTACAAGATTCATAAATGATAAATTTTTCTTTTCGCCAACCATAATCGCTGCTACTCCTATGAGTATTGCTAGTGCTATGATTTGCAGCATATTTGAGTTGTTGGACATCGCCTCCACCATGTTTTGAGGAAAGATGTCGATGATGGTTTGAAGCGGAGAGCTGTCCTCCTTTTCTTGATAGCTAAAGTCAAGATCGCTCTGATATTGCCCTAGAAGGGCGCTAGATGCTTCTTCTGTAACTACCTTCCCAGGTTTTAGTATGGTCACGAATGAGATGCCGATAAGAATCGCAAAAAGAGTTGTTACGCAGTAGAAAGCGATGGTCTTTATTCCTATTTTAGCGAGCTTCGCAATATCTTTCAATCCCCCTATGCTCTTTACTAATGATAAAAATACTAGCGGAACAGCTATGAGTTTTAGTAGGTTAATGAAAATTTCACCAAGGGGAGAAATCCAGTCTAGAATAAAGTTGGAAAATTTGAATTTTAAAGATAAGATACCAATTATTAAACCAAGAATTATAGCGGCTAGGATGCTTAGATAAGTTGGAATTTTTTTAATTTTCATAGCTTGTTTTTTTGTCTTTTAGATTACTGTATTGTTGATTGGACAAAAGTATATATATTTTTTGTAGTTGAAAATAATAATAGTATCTTAGCGTGATTATATTTTATGCTTAAATTAAAGATTTAATAATGGAACAAGAAGAAATAAAAGAAAGGATTATCCCGATAGATATTGAAAATGAGATGAAAAGCGCGTACATTGACTATTCGATGTCAGTAATTGTCTCGCGTGCGTTACCAGATGTAAGGGATGGTCTAAAGCCAGTACATAGGAGAGTGCTTTATGGAATGTATGGTTTAGGTCTTTCTTCAAAAAACAAACACAGAAAGTCAGCACGTATCGTCGGAGATGTGCTCGGTAAATATCACCCACACGGAGACTCAAGTGTCTATGACGCAATGGTAAGAATGGCCCAGTATTGGAGCCTTCGTTATATGTTAGTTGAAGGACAAGGAAACTTTGGATCAGTTGATGGGGATTCAGCTGCTGCGATGCGTTATACCGAGGCAAGATTTAGAAAGTTATCTGAAGAATGTCTTGAAGATTTAGAGAAAAACACTGTAGATTTCAGACCTAACTTCGATGATAGTTTAACTGAGCCAACTGTACTACCAGCAAAGGCTCCGCTATTATTATTGAATGGTTCCTCAGGTATAGCAGTGGGTATGGCCACAAATATGGCTCCACATAATCTTTGTGAATCCTGTGATGCAATATCTGCCTATATCGATAACAATGAGATCACTACAGAGGAATTAATGGAGCATATTAAAGGTCCAGATTTTCCAACAGGAGGTATAATTCAAGGTTATCAAGGAATAAAGGATGCCTTTGAAACAGGACGTGGTAGAATCGTTGTAAGAGCTAAAACTGATATTGAAGTAAATAGCTCAGGACGTGAAGTTATCGTAATAACTGAGATTCCATATATGGTAAACAAGATGGAGCTAATTCAGAAGATAGCTGAAATGGTAGAGAGTAAGAAAGTAGAAGGTATAGCATACATTAATGACGAGAGTGATAGAAATGGAATGCGTATCGTAATAAAGCTAAAGATGGGAGCAGTAGCAAATGTTGTTCTTAATATGCTTTATAAATATTCTGACTTACAATCGAGTTTCTCAGTAAATAATATTGCACTAGTTGATGGACGTCCAAAGATGTTAAATCTTAGGGGTATTATTAAATACTTTGTAAGACACAGACACGAGGTCGTTATAAGAAGAGCCCAATTTGAATTAGAGCAGGCTCAAAAGAGGGCTCATATCCTAGAGGGCTTATTGATAGCACTTGATAATATTGATGAAATAATCAATATTATTAGAGGCTCCGCAACACCAAATGATGCACGTGAGGCCCTAATGGCACGTTTCAATCTTAGCAAAGTGCAGGCTGACGCCATCGTAGAGATGCGTCTTCGTCAGCTTACAGGTCTTGAGAGAGAAAAGCTACAGAAGGAGTATGATGAATTAATGGCTTTAATTAATCATTTAACAGCATTCTTATCAGATAGTAAGATGCAATTTGATCTAATTAAATCTGAACTTCAAGAACTTA
The DNA here is from genome assembly GCA_964369605.1 of uncultured Muribaculaceae bacterium. GTDB lineage: Bacteria > Bacteroidota > Bacteroidia > Bacteroidales > UBA932 > CAYJFD01. The sequence goes on from CAYJFD010000011.1 coordinate 49,813, forward strand.
AAGAAAAGTATGGTGACCCAAGACGCTCAGAAATCGTTCCATCTGCGGAAGAATTTAACCCAGAAGATTTTTATCCAGATGAAGATGTTGTTATAACTATATCACATCTAGGTTATATAAAAAGAACAGCTCTAAATGAATACAAACTTCAAAATAGAGGTGGAGTAGGAGCAAAGGGAAGTACTACAAGGGAAGAGGACTTTATCGAACATATCTATGTTGCCAATATGCATAGTACCCTAATGTTATTTACAGAAAAGGGAAGATGCTTCTGGCTAAAAGTGTATGATATCCCAGAAGGAACTAAAGCTTCAAAAGGTAGGGCTATACAAAATGTTATAAACATAGAACCAGATGATAAGGTTAGAGCTTATATTAATGTAAGGAACCTAGGAGATCAAGATTTCATAAATAATAACTATATAATATTAGCTACAAAGCAAGGTACCATTAAGAAGACTTTACTGGAAGCCTATTCAAGACCTCGTGTAAATGGAGTGAATGCGATCACAGTTAAAGAAGGAGATCAGCTAATTGAAGCTGTTATCACAGATGGTAACTCTCATATTTTATTAGCTGCAAGAGAAGGAAAGTGTGTTCGTTTCCACGAATCTAAGGCAAGAGCGATAGGTAGAACTGCTTCTGGAGTAAGAGGTATAACTATAGAAGGGAAGAATGAGGTAATAGGTATGATCTGTATGCCATCTGATTCCCAAGGACATATAATGGTCGTTTCTGAAAATGGCTTTGGTAAACGTTCTTCTATAGAGGATTACAGAGAAACTAACAGGGGTGGAAAAGGTGTTAAAACCATTAATATTACTGAGAAAACAGGCGACCTTATAGCTATAAAGAGTGTTACTGACGAGAATGATTTAATGATTATTAATGAGTCTGGAATCACTATTAGAGTAGCTGTTTCGGATATCCGAGTTGCAGGTAGAGCAACACAAGGGGTTAAACTAATTAACGTACGAGAGGGTGACACTATCGCAGCAGTATGTAGTGTAAATAAAAGCGAAGATAAAGCAGTTGAAACAAACGAAGAATTGTAACAATTTTAAATAAAAAACAAGTTATATGAAAAAAGTATTATTAATCATGGCCGCGTTAATGATGGTAACTTCATTATTTGCGCAAGATAAACCAAAATCTGTTAAGTCCTTAGATAAGGCTATCGAGGCTTCAGTAAATCCTAAAAAAAGTGAAAACCCATCAACATGGATCAAACTCTCAGATGCTTATATCAAAGTATATGAAGCAGAAAGAAATGGTTTGTCAATGGGTATTCCAAGAAATATGATTAGACTAGAAGGTCTAGTTAGTTCTAATGTAGAGAATATTAATGGTGTTGACTATTTAGTAGAAACATATCCTAACAAGGTTCTTTATTATAATGAAGATATCTTAAACTCAGTAATAATTACTGAATCATTCCTAGGAGCAGATCAACGTCCTATCAAATTAGCTATAGATGCCTTACTAAAGGCTATCGAGGTCGACCCTACATATAAGAAAGCAGATGCTATAGAAGGAAAACTATTATCTATACGTAATTTACTTATCGCTGATGCAGACGCAGCATACAGAGTAAATAACATTAAAGAGACTAATTTCTGCTATGAGACTGCTCAGAAGTGTTATGATAATACTTTTATGAATATGGTAGATAGTATGATGGTATATTATACTGCACTTACAGCGCAGATGCTTGGGGATAAGCAAAAGGCTCTTCAGAATTTTGAAAAATGTATAGAGATAGATTATACAATTAATGGAGATGTTTTTGCACAAGTAGCTGAAATCTATCTTGCTGAAAATAATCCTGATAAAGCGAAAGAAGTTCTTAACCAAGGTTTACAAAGATACCCAAGCAATCAGGTGGTGTTAATTAATCTTATTAATGCTTATATGAGTACTAATGACGATACAGAGAAAATCGTAACATTATTAAAAGCTGCTCAAGAAAATGAGCCAAATAATGCGACTCTATATATGGCAGAAGGTAACTTACATAAAGAAAGAGGAGATATGGAGTCAGCTCTTGCAGCTTATAAGAAGTCCTATGAAGTAGATCCAAACAACGGATGGGGTATTTTCTCAGAAGGTGCTTTATATTTTGATAGAGCAGTAGATATCCAAGCAGAGATGGCAAATGTACCTCTTGATGACTACAAGACTTATGATAAATTAAGTGCTGAATTCTTAGAACTACTAAAGAAGTCAATCGAGCCTTTCGAATTAGCATTCACAAAATCAGAAAATGATAATGAATTACGTCTTACTACTGCTGAAGTATTAAAGCAAATATATTTCAGATTTAGAGACGATTCACCTGAGTTTAAAGAAAAATTTGACAAGTATAGCAAAATCGCAGCAGGTCAATAATCAATATACTTCGAATAGGGTGTAATAGACTACCCAAAAAGGAAACCAAAACCCCAAAAGTTAAAATCTAACTTTTGGGGTTTTATTATAAGAAAATTAGAGTCGCTCCAAAGCCATATTCTTTGAAAGACGCGTCTTGTGATTTGGCTTTTGGATAAGTAGAACTTAGCTCCTTAAGAATAGCTTGTCGTAGAATACCGTTCCCTCTACCGTGAATAAAAACGATTCTTTGACCTTTTCCTTTGTCATAGTGTTTTTTCATCTCGCTGTGAAAAACATTCAGCTGAATATTCATAATATCAAAATTACTCATACCCTTAGAGCTACAAGAAATTAATTGATCAATATGCAAATCAACTTCGATAATAGGAGCCTTTTTTGCAGTAGGCTTGGATATTTTAGGATTAATTTTAGTATCCTTCTTTGATAAGCTAGGCTTGTTGCGCTCAAGATTTTTTAGATATATCTCCTTAAGTTGTTCACGCTCCCTACTTGCTTCAATAGCAGCTTGAACTAGGTTTTCATCAGCCTTAATAGTATTCTCCCTTGATGAGTTCAAAGAAGTTCCCGCAGAAGTATTTTTAGGTATTTCGACTCCGATATCTTGAGCCTCAGCCCTTGAAATTAGAACCAGTTCTTTTCTTAAGACAGGTATTTCAAAACCATCTTCATCTTCAATTAAAACTTGCTTGTTATTTGGGAAAGCGACAACTTTACCTCCGCCAACAGAATCTAAAAATCTTACAATATCACCTATGTTTAAATTCTCCATATTTACGAAATTATAAGATTTGATTAAAGAGAGCCGATGGAGGGATTCGAACCCACGGCCTGCTGATTACAAATCAGCTGCTCTGGCCAACTGAGCTACATCGGCTTGTTTTTTTCGGACTGCAAAGATAGATTTAAAATTTTAAAAACCAAATTTACATTAATTAGAATTAGTGAATATCCTGGAAATTTTGAAAGATGTCAGATATTCTTGAGCTATAACCCTAAGTACAGTGTAAGATGGGATGGCTATGAACATTCCAGTAATACCTCCTATAGTTCCTCCAATCAAAATAACGATGAAAATTTCAAGGGGGTGAGCTTTTACACTACTCGAGTAGATAAGTGGTTGGAATACATAATTGTCAATTAGCTGAGTAGCAAATGTGATGGCTAAGATAGTGAGAATATGCACACCTAATCCTACCTCCAGTCCAGAACCAAAATATGTAACCAATCCCATACTTGCAGCAAGTAGATGACCGATTAGTGGTCCTACATAAGGGATTACATTTAGTATTCCAGAAAGAGCTCCTATAACAATAGCTAGCGGTGGATTAACCTTTGCTATGAAAATAAGTGCCAAACTGTTGATAATAGCTATAAATAATGATTCTAAAAATATACCAATAAAATATCTAGAAAGTAAATTGTTTATAGAGTTTGCAGCTTTTACTGTATTGTCATGGAATTTGTCAGGAAGAACCTTATGGATAAAGTTTAGTAGGATGTCATCTTCTTTTAGTAAGAAAAATGATATGAAAGTAACCGAGAATGCTCCGATGAAGAAGTCGATAATAAAGCCTGATACTGAATTTAAAATATTTGAGAATAGACTAGGGTCAAATAGCTTTTTTAGTTCTTCTAGGATAGCTACTTCTATGCGCCAAGTGTCCCCTAGACTGCTGAAAGTAGT
>CAYJFD010000012.1:0-2453 GCA_964369605.1 uncultured Muribaculaceae bacterium
TACCACCAACAAATAACTAATCTACTGTGATTTAAAATCTCAGATGTAAGCAAAAAAGAGGCTTTCCCAAATTCGGTGGAAGCCTCCTTTTTTTGATAAAATTCCACTAATTCATTAATTATGACTATATTTGGGAAACGAGACCTAATATATAATAATTATGAAAAAAAACACCCTATTTGCACTTATTATAAGTGCTGCTTCCATTCTGCTTTCCTGTGAAAAGGAAATAGAAGAGGACAAAAAACTTGAACTTCAAGCTAACATTACTTCCTTCACTAGACTTTCTATCGACCACGACGACGATGATGCTTCTGAGCCTATATCTTTTGACTGGAGTCAGGGAGATAGTTTTAGAATTCCTACTAGTAAGGAGACTCTTGTATTTAAACACAAAGAGGATAATACTTTTATCTGCGAATCCGCAGAGCTTCTTGAAGGTAGCCTGTATAGTGCTACTTATATAAATTCTTCTGAGCAAAATGACTCCTTTGATCCAAGTAACTATAGTTTTACTCAAGATGGGGACGATTATGATTATATCAAGGACTTTGCGTCCTTAAGTTCTACTTTTATCTATAAAAAGGGTGCGCCGATAGAGTTTAGCTCGACAAGCGCCTTGCTGCAGGTAAAGCTATCAACCGATATTGCTCCAAAGAGCCTTGAATTCAGCGATGGCACGACGACTGTAAATGTCGATTTTGTAGATGCTGACGATGATGAGAATTATTTTTATCTCACCCTCCTACCAACAAGTACTAAAAGTGATCTTACTATCTCTGTAATCGAAGAAGATGGGGATAAGAAAACTTTTACTAAACTAGATGCCGAAGCGTTTACCGCTGGTAGGCTATATTTTCTTGACGCATCGTTAAAGACGCCTGAGAATGATATTAAGCTTAGTGTAAAGCCTTCGGACGATAGAGCTGTTATTTCGACTGAAGTGAACCAGGAGATAGATCATTATTTCTTGATGAATCTAACATCTTTTGATTTTGATATGAATGGAGGAGAAGAAAATCTTCATTATTTAGCCCAGACTTTTGCTACTAGATATATTAATTATGGAGGAGATCCTACTCACGTAGATAATATCAATGTTTTCTCTGGGGATATAGATATAGAGTACATTAATATTTTCCCGTCTTCTGAATATGTAGTTCTTGCGTTTTCGGCAAGTAAGGAGGGTAAAGTCATTTCAACTATTTCTTTTGAGAGATATACTACTTTAGAATATCAAGAGCCAGACGCAGAACTAGGAAGTGTAAAGATCACTGATATTAATCACCAAGACGCAAAGGTAACTATTGATAGTGGTGATTATTCAGAGATATATTACTCCCGCCTGTGTGGAAAAGAAGACTTTGAGACATTTTATGGTAATGATCCTGTTCGAGCGGCCTTTGCATTTATTGAGAATTCTATCGCTAAGGGACATGATCTTAACACTCCTGATGGGAGATTTATTTGGAAGGGCGATGTTACTTATCAAGTAGGTGAAATCTACCCTGCTCTCCTTCCTTCCGATGATTATTTTATCTTTACTTTCGGTATTGATGCAAGAGGTACTATTACTACTAAAATTATTTCTTCGGAGTTCTCGACTACTGAGCCTCTTGACCCTATTACTGATATAGAAATCAACATTACGAAGATAACTGAAACTAGCGCATACCTTGAGTTTATTCCTGATGTTAATGGACTTTCGTATTTCGCATCAGTTTTTGAAAAGGAATATCTTGATGGCTTATCTGACGAACAAATAATCGAGAAGCTTGAAAATGCAGAACACTTTAGTGGTTCTATTCACGTAGGGCCTGTATCAAATACTACTGATGTATTAGAATCAAATAAGGAATATATAGCAGTCGCATTTGGTTATGATGAGGAAGAAGAAGAAGCCACTAGTAAGGTATTTACTGAGATTTTTAAAACAGAAGGAGGCCCTAGCGAGCTAGAAGTGCCTACCCAAATAACTCTTTCTTCTACTGAATTTGGAGAGGTGATTTTTGATAATGTTACTAGTAAGTCTTTTGATTATAATATTCACCCTGACGATGATAATATTAAGTACATAGTACTTGGTAGTCTTGCAGGGCAAGGGGTTTACACTGATGCACAAGTAGCGGGCAAAACTGATCAAGAACTTATTCTTGAAGATCTAAAGGTAATAGCTGCTGCTGGTGAGGCTGGAGGGATGACTTTCGCTCAAACCATAGCTAATGAGTTTGTTAGCAGAAGCGGATTCTGGAAAAACACTTACGGACCTACTGTCGAGGGCGAAAAATACCACGTCCTTGTCTATGGTATAGACATAACTACCGCACAGCCTGTCACCAAACTCCACAGGGCAAGCTTCCCAAGTGAGCCGACCGAACTAGAAGTACCTACCCAGATCACTCTTTCTTCTACTGAATTTGGAGAGGTGATTTTTGATAATGTTACTAGTAAGT
>CAYJFD010000012.1:2553-46983 GCA_964369605.1 uncultured Muribaculaceae bacterium
TTGTCTATGGTATAGACATAACTACCGCACAGCCTGTCACCAAACTCCACAGGGCTACCTACCCTACTGAATAACTCCAACAATTCACTAAGAATAGTTTAAAAATATAATTTTACCTCCCAGAGTTCTCAAGATCTCTGGGAGTTTTTTTTTGTAAATACCTACTTCTAGGTATCCTCTGAGTGTATAAATACTATATTTTAGGTATTGATGACACTCTCTTCTGAGCGTACTTTTGCAGCGAATTAAAACACCTAACTAAACTATTTATTACGATGACCAGAAATTTAGTATTTACTCTACTCTTTGCACTTCTATGTAGCTCAGCAACTCTTTTTGCTCAAGAGCAGGAAACTATCATTGAAAACATAGAGAGTTCTAATATGAAAGACACACTGAAAGGAAGACTTACCTTTGGTGGCTACGGAGAGATGACAAGTAGTCGCCACTTCTATAGCGACGCCTGGCAAAGATATGCACTTCCTGAAAACTATAAGAATAGCGAAAGTTATGGCAGATTTGATATCCCACATGCAGTATTTATGATAGGATATAACTTCGGAAAAGGATGGAGCTTTGGCGCAGAAATCGAATTTGAACACGGTGGCGTAGGAACATCTGTAGAGATAGAGGAAGAGGAAACCGGAGAATATGAATCGGAAGTGGAACAAGGAGGAGAAATAGTACTTGAACAGTTCTGGATAAACAAGAGCTGGAGCAAGGCTCTTAACCTTAAAATGGGACACATAGTTGTTCCTATAGGATTCACAAATAAATATCATCTTCCTACTCAATACTTCGGGGTATTTCGCCCAGAGGGTGATGTAAGCATTCTTCCTGGAGTATGGCACGAGACGGGTATAAGTTTCTGGGGAAATTCTGGAGACTGGTCTTATGAGGCTATGTTTATTGCAGGTTTAGATGCAGACAGATTCTCTCCTAAAAACTGGGTCGGCAGTGGTGCTGGAACCATTTATGAATTTAAAATAGGAAATAGCTATGCTGGGGCATTTAGAGTGGATAATAGAAGTATCCGAAATCTAACTCTTGGCTTAAGTGCTTATTACGGACATAGTGCAAAAAATACATTAAACAAATATGGATATAGTGATCTTAAAGGAGCTGTAGCTATCGGATCATTAGATTTCAATTATAGCCCGAAAAACTTCATCCTCAGGGGAGGCGTTATATACGGAACTCTTAGTGACTCCTATGAGATAACGATAGGAAATGCTGGAGCTACAAATGCAGCCCCTACTCCTGGAAAACCAGCAGTAGCAAGCGAGGCTATATCAATAGGAGTAGAAGCTGGCTACAATCTTTTTGGCTTTTCTGAAAGATTAACTAAAAACGATCAGACACTATACCTTTTCGGTCGTTTCGAATACTACGATTCCATGTTTAATACTGTAAAAGGAGTGCCTGATTACAAATACTGGGAACGTCAAATTACTGCTATAGGTCTAAATTACTCCCCTATCAAGGCTTTAGTGATAAAATTAGAGTACCAAATGCGTAATCTAGTTGACCCTATCTACAATAATGAGAATACCATCGCTATCGGAATCACCTGGGCAGGAATTTTCACTGACAAATAATAGACTTAACTTAAGCCTAAAACACTAATTACAGCAATATTAATAATTTAAATAAATTTACATAAATGAAAAAGATTTTTTATTCCCTAGCAATTCTAAGTATTGCTATTCTATCAACTAGTTCGTGTGATAGAGGAGAAGGCGGCTCTGGAAATGAGCTTAGCGAAACTCAAAAAGCAGTTTTGAGCAACTATGTTGATGATGTAGTAGTAGCTAACTACGTAGAGTTAGCCTCTAACGGCAAGGCCCTTCTTACTTCTGTAAAAGCGATTCAAAGTTCTTCTAGCAGTGATAAAACAAGCCTAATCGCCAGTGCAGCTGATGCATGGAAAACGGCTCGTATCACTTGGGAGCGCACTGAGGCCTATCTTTTTGGTCCTGTTGACAAAGCAGGTATCGATCCAGGTATCGATTCTTGGCCACTAGTACTTCCTGACCTACAGGAATCTATCACAGAGTGGGATGTCAATTCTGATAACTATGAATCACTTAAGGCTGACGGTGGAGACTTAAAAGGATTTCACGCTATAGAATATATGTTATTCTCAAATGGTGTAGCTAAGAGTAAAACTATTATGAGTTTTGACCCTGAATATTCAATATCTCAAGGAAGTCTAACAGATGCTCAGTTTGAAGACAAGCTTGAGAGTTACCTTGTAGCTGTATCTGAAGAACTTTATCGCTGTGTTCTTCAGCTTGAAGCAGAGTGGTGCAAATCAGAGCTTTCCAATGAGAAGAAAGCTGACCTAGCAGCCTTTGGCACTAATATTAAACTAAACACTACTGACGGAAATTATGCCGAGATTTTCAAAACTCCTGGTCTAGACAACGCGATCTATGGTTCTTTTGAAAAGTCATTAGAAGAAATGTTTGTTGGAGCTATCGGTATCGCAGACGAAGTAGCAAATGTTAAGATCTCAGATCCTATCAATGCTGAGAGCACTAAACCAGGCACTGGTCTACTAGAAGTTGAATCTTGGTTCAGTTTCAATTCTATTAGCGACTTTACAAATAATGTTAGAGGAATTAAAGAGGCTTTCTTTGGAGAATTAGCTGGAACAAACACCGCTTCATTCGATATTAGCACTACCCCAGCGGCTAACTCTATCGGTTCATATATTGGTAGCATTGATTCAGCAGTAGCAACTAAAGTAATTACTGCACTTAACGATGCTATCGTTAAGGTTGAATCTATGGATGGTCCTTTCAGAGATAATTTAACTTGGAGCACTGCAAATACTGCAGCAAGAGATGCAGTAGCAGCCGTACAATCAGCACTTGAAGAAGCCCAAAGTATTATAGAATAAATTTGTTTTTGTAAACATTAGGCAACAGTAGGTAAAAAGTACTGTTGCCTTTTGGAGTATAATAAAATAATATGAAAAGTATATTAAAAATAAACTTAACTCTAGTTCTAGCTTCACTTCTACTTGTTAGTGTAAGCTGCCAACCAGAGGAGGAAGGAGGAAAGGAAAATCCTAACGATAAACTTCCAGAAGAATACTACGCAGGAGGAAAACTTGGAACGACAGAAGTTTGGACTTCAAAATGTTTTGAGCAGCCAACACCTGCTGTCGAGAACCTAGGTATGGCTAATTCTTTTTTACATGGCGAAGCTATCTTTGAAGGTAATTTCGTAACAGAAACTACTGATGAAACCTACCCGATGAGGGGCAAGGGTCCTGTTTCTATCCGTTCTTCTTGTATTCACTGTCACCCTGGTTATGGGCACGGAAAACGTCTTGGGAACTTAGGTGAAAACGTTATCGGCTTTAACACTACTTCTCGTGAGACTGGGAATGGCTATTTACTTGTAATTTACGGGCCTGGCAACGATGGAGTATTTGGAGGAAATGATGTTATTACCTCAGGAATTACTGGTAGCAACTGGACAGATGTTGCAGGTGACGACTTTTTTGTTAGCGAACTAACAGGTATGCCACAGACTCAGGCTATCAAGCCATTTAAGGCTCCTATTGATGAAGACAAGATAGAGATTAGATGGCATCTATTTGTAGATGAGCACGGCAACAAGTATGCTGATGGTACTTCTTATGAGTTAATATACCCAGAAGTCATAATCCCAGAGGATGCATTCGCCTACACAAGTGAAAATCTTAGTACTGGTAACTACGATGTTAGAATTGAAGCGACTATCGGTATATACGGATCGGGATTACTTGATGCGATTACCGAAGAAGATATAGATGCTGAGTATAGTAAGCAGTTAGGACATTCTTGGGGAGGCCGTAGAGGAGCAGATAAGTTACAACCTGACGGAAGTACTCGTAAGGGTCGTTTTACTTATGGACTTACTAGAGGGACTCTTCAATACGGAGCTGGATCAAATGCTATTTGGAACATTACAAATGTTACAAAAGAAGGTTCAAATAGTGAGCACCAGTCAAACTATATGACTGACTTCTACGCTCAAAACGCATCTAAAGACCCTGAGGTAATAAACCAACTTAAAGATTCTTACTACTCATTCCTTATAGGTGAAACTCCTGAGGAAACTGAAAATAAGATATATAATTATCTGAGGTTTAACAGTTCTTATGGCGGAAAGAAATATGCATCTCGAGATGAGGTAGATAAATCTACTCAGGAAAAACCTGAATTATCTATGGAAGATTACATTGATTTTATGGTATGGCACAGAGGTCTTGCCGTTCCTTCTGTTAGGAACATTGATAGTCCTGAATATCAGAGAGGAAAGGAATTATTCACCCAAATGGGTTGTGTAGCTTGTCATCGTCCTTCTTGGACAACTGGAGACGATAATTATGTCGGAGATAAAGATATGGTAGGCAAATTACCTAAGTATCCTAACCAAAAGATATGGCCTTATACAGATATGCTACAACACAATCTTGGGATGAAGAACAATATCCGTACTGGCTGGTGTAGAACTACTCCTCTTTGGGGACGATATCTTAATTATGCGGCAAATGGCGAGAGTAGTCACCTTCACGATATGCGCGCAAGAAACTACGAAGAAGCTATTATGTGGCATAAAGGACAGGGTAAATACTCTAGCGACCAGTTCCGTGAATTAGATAAAGAAGACAGGGACGCTGTCGTTAAATTCTTACAATCTATTTAATATCTCTCATTAGATATCGTTATAAATTACTATTAATGTTATGCTAAAAAAAATATGTTTCACTCTTTTTGCTCTAATAGCTATAGTCTTAGGAGCTAGTACTTGGATTGAAAAGTTTCAAGGCACCTCCTTTGTCCATGAAAATATCTACGGCACTTGGTGGTTCTACATTCTGTGGGCCATCCTTACTGTGACTGCATTTTTCTATATGAAGCAGGTAAAATTACACAAGAAATTAAGTACCTACATGGTGCATATTTCTTTTATATTGATTTTACTTGGAGCTATTACAACAGCTCTTACTTCTGTAAGAGGCATAGTTTATCTTCCTTACGATGAAGCTATTAACTCATTTACAAGTGAGAAAAGAACAGAGCATAATCTTCCATTTAGCATAACATTAACTGATTTTAAAGTAGAGTACTATAGTGGCACTAATGCCCCTGCTAATTATCTGAGTTACATTACATTCATAGATAATCAGAGCCAAAAGACTAGTACCGTAGTTTCTATGAACAATATCGCAAACTTTCAAGGATACCGATTTTACCAATCCGAATACGATCAAGGTGGCAGTTGGCTGAGCGTCAACAGAGACGTTTTGGGCATCCCGATTACTTACAGTGGTTATTTTTTACTCGCTCTCTCGCTTTTGTGGATGCTTTTGGATCCACGCGGAGGGCTTAGAAAACTTCTTCGTTCTCCTTTAATTAGAGCTAGCGCAATATCATTACTGTTTTGTGTCACCTCTATTAGCGCCCAGGCTGCCTCAAAGGAGCTTCCTACTTCTCTTGAGCATAGACATTGCGAAGCACTAAACAAACTACAAGTAGTTTATAATGATCGTGTTATGCCTATTACTACCATAGCGAGAGATTTTAGTCTTAAGCTACTTGGAGATGATGATTATAGAGGTTTGAGTTACGAACAGTTCTTTTGGAGCTGGCTACTATTTCCGACAGAGTGGGAAGATGAATCTTTCTTTGAAGTTCCACAGAGTAAGAAGCAAGAATTTCTTAATCTTAAGCCTCTTTCGTCATATAGTGATTTTTTTACTCAGAAAGAAGTCTACAAACTTAATCACTACATTCGCAACACAGATCAAAAGAGCCAACCAGCTCTATACAAGGAGTTAACACGTTTGAACGAGAAAGTTCAATTAGTAGCTATGCTTCGTAGTGGGGCTATGGTAAAATTATTCCCGTATAAGAATACTGAGGGTAAAATTCAATGGTACTCTCCCTCAGATCTGCTTCCTGAGGAAATGGAAGCAGATCAAAAATTATTTATTCAGAACAGTTTTAATTTTTTACTCTCTGCCTATGCTAGTGGGAATTTTGAGGAATTTGAGAATATAGCCTCCAAAATTCTTAGTTATCAAAAGAAGTTTGGAGAAAACTCTCTCCTAACTCAAAGCAAGGCAGATGCTGAACAGCTCTATTATTCACTACCTATTACCACTATATTATACCGTCTGTGTTTAATGATTGGTATATTATCAATCATCATCATAGTGCTGGCTAAAAAGAAAAATAGACTTGCAGACATCATTAAAAGCATACTTCACTATAATTTAATATTTTCGCTAGCCTGTATCATTTTCCATATTTCGCTAAAGTGGTATATTACAGATAGATTACCTCTATCTAATGGCTACGATACGATGGTGTTTCTAGGTTTTTGCATTGCTAGTATCACTCTTTTACTGAGAAAATCTTTTGTACTTTTTACAGCTATGGGGACGATCTTAGTTGGTTTTACGATGCTCGTAGCAACGATTGGGGGACTTAATCCCCAGATCACACCTCTTATTCCTGTTTTAAATTCTCCATTTCTTACTACTCACGTATGCTTCATTATGCTTTCATACGCACTCTTTGCCTTTACGTTTATTAATGGAATTCTTGCTCTTACTGCTGCTCAAAAAGATAGGGTACTTCTTGACCGTTTAACTGTTTTTAGTCGGATATTCTTGCATTTTGGACTTGCCTTTTTAGCTGTTGGGATTTTTATCGGTGCGATATGGGCAAATGTTAGCTGGGGTAGGTATTGGGCGTGGGATCCAAAGGAGGTATGGGCTCTTATTACTATGATAGTTTATAGCTTCCCTCTTCACAATAAATCCCTCAGATTATTTAACAAACCTGTTTTCTTTCACTCATACCTAATAATTTCTGTAACTGTCGTACTGATGACTTATTTTGGAGTAAATCTAATTCTTGGAGGGATGCATAGTTATGTAAATTAATCTCTATCTATGATTTGGTTTTTCTTGTATTTGCGCCTTATATTAAATACGTTTTAAAATGAAACATCTAATTATAGCATTCTCCGTTATTATATCTGCACTACTGTTTCACTCATCTTGTGATAGAGATAAGGCTGAGGAAACATTTGCTGACTATGACTCTAGTGTCTTGAACACTCAATTCTCAGAAAAAGATAGCACTATTTCTTTTAGCTTTACGAGTAAGGCTAACTGGGAAATTACCGGTATAGACGAGGATAGCTGGATTAGTATTGACCCTATGGAAGGTTATTCGGGATCAAATGAACTAACTATTGTTATCTCAAGAAATTCTAACCCTGAGCAAAGGAGTGCACATTTCAGTATTGAATCAAATAATTCGTCTCTTGATTTTACTTTCTTGCTTATATCTTGGTGGTGGGATATTGATAACTTTGGCGATTTAATGTCTGAGCAGCACCCACTTCTTTTACAAGGTTACTTTAGTTCTACTAATGTTAATTATCCTCTAAAGATAGAGGGTGGACCAAATGCTGTAGCTTACCCTGCACTACTAGTCACTACAGAATACGAATACACTTTTAACGATGATGGATTGCCAACTGAAGTCAAAGTAGCAGTAATAACTTACTTAAATTTTGTTCCTGAGACTAGCTACAGTCGATTTGAACTCAGTTATATAGAATAGCCCCCCTTAAGAAAAAATACAATTCTTACCTTCCTTGAAGCATTTTCCACAAGAGATACAGCGAGGGGGGTAATTTTTATCCTCCTTCCACTTATTTATTAAGTCTGGTTCAGATACTAGGGGTCTACTAAGTCCGAAGTAAGGTATAGCGGACTCATTATGAAGGTCTTCCATCTTCTGAAGGCTTCTGTTTCCCCCTGTTAGTACGATCGGCACATTTACCACTTTTACAAGTTTCTTTGCAAAATCAGAGAAATATGAGATGGAATCCTTCGGAACTCTGGCCCTAGAGCACGCTAGATTAGAATCAAGCACATGTTTAGATGATGCATTACCGCCACTCACCTCTATCATATCTATCCCAACTTTTTCTAACTGCTCACAGACATAAAGACATTCTTGCTGTGTTAGACCTAATTCAGTAAAGTCCTCCGAATTAATTTTTGTCATTACGACAAAGGATGGGTCTACGACCTTCTTTATTTCGCTTATGGTTTCGAGAAGGAATCTTGCCCTATTTTCTATCGATCCTCCGTATTGGTCTTCTCTTATATTATAGTCTCTTGATAAGAACTGGCTTAATAAGTAGCCATGAGCACTGTGGATTTGTACCCCATCGAATCCAGCTTTTTGTGCTCGTAGTGATGCACTCACGAAGGCTGCCTTTAGGTAGGATATATCATCTACTGACATTGCCGTTGGCACTACTCCTGTAGCTTCATTTTTCACTGCGGAAGGAGCCAGTATCTTCGGCGAAGCTGGCTGCATATAGGTCATAGAACCTCCGTAGGCCACCTGAAGTATTATTCGAGTTCCACTTTGATGGCACATCTCTGTTAGGGGTTTATACTCGTCGATGAATACATCATCGTATATACCCATCATTCCTAGATTTGGCTTTTCCTCTTCTACGACATTGGCATAGCCAGTTAGGATAGTGCCTACTCCACCATCTACTAGATCTTTATGTAAATTAAATAGCGCTTCATTCATATGCCCGCCTTCCGATGCCATATTTTCCCAAGTAGAGGATCTGAACATTCTATTTTTCAAGTTTATAGACTTAAGTGTACTTTTTTCTAGTAGCTTCATTTCTTATGTTTTTAAATAAATAAAAGGGAGATGATCATTACCGCCATACCTAGTACAAAACCTATCATAGAGGTATGCGCTTTGCCATATTCTCTTGCGGCAGGAAGAAGTTCATCTACTGATATGTATATCATTATTCCGGCAACTGCTGCTAGTAGTACTGCCATTATAGTTTCATTAATATATGGAAGGAGGATTAGATATGTTAGGACTGCCCCTAGCGGCTCTGCTAATCCCGAGCCAACTGAGTACCAAAATGCTTTTGATTTATTACCAGTGGAAGCGTAGATCGGCACATAGACTGCGATTCCTTCTGGGATGTTATGTAGGGCTATGGCAAGGGTAATCGCTATACCTAATGAGGGCGTTTGTAGTGTAGCTACGAATGTTGATATCCCTTCTGGGAAATTATGTATCGCCACTACTGCTGCTGTCATTATCCCCATTCTCCTGAGTTTCGCACGTTTATCTGAGCCATCCTGCCCTCGTTCGTTTTTATGGACTAGCGGCTGTATGTCTTTAGAGTGATTATCTGAGGGCATTAGAAAGTCTATCGCAGCGACTAAGAGTATTCCAGCAAAGAAAGCTGCTGCGGCATAGGCCACGCCTATTTTATCACCATAGATCCCTGATAGCGAATCTTGTGCATGACTTAATATTTCCATAAATGATATATATATCATTACACCTGCGGATAGACCTAGAGAAAAGGATATAAAGCCCTTATTTTTATCACTAAAAAAATAAGCTATTATACTACCTATTCCTGTCGCTAGGCCAGCTATAGTGGTCGCTAAAAACGCGTAGAAAAGATTCTCAGTATTCATAATTTAATTTACTTAAGATTGCTTTTTTACAAAGATAGCAATATAGTCTAGATATTAAAAGGATGCGGGGAGCAGAAAGTGATATTCTCTTTTGTTTTTGGGTGACGGAATGTTATATTTTCAGCATGCAAATGCAGTCTTGAATCTGGGCTTCCATAAAGATTATCTCCAACTATCGGCGAGTTTAAGCCTTCAATATGCGCAGAATGAACTCTTAGCTGATGTGTTCGCCCAGTAAGAGGAGAGAACTTAACTAGTGCTCTTGTTTCGTTTAGGTCTAACACCTCATATTCAGTTAAGGATTCTTTTCCGTACTCATAGCTCACTATTTGTCTTGGGCGATCTAGGGGATCAGGGCATAGAGGTAAATCTATCAAGCCTCTTGCTCCTTGCTCTATGGAATGTACTTTATAATATCCTTTAGGATGTCGTCCTTTAGAATGTTCTTTGAAGTGCTCTAAGTGGCGCTCTTGGGTGTATTTTTCTTCGGTTTGTATGTTCTTTGCACCTAGATCTATTACTGCTATATATTTCTTTATTACCCTATGATTATAAAATTCGTTTTGTAAGAATTTATGTGTACTTTTATTTCTTGCTACGACTAATATTCCAGAGGTATCCATATCTAGGCGGTGAACCATCAAAGGAGTGTCACTATCTGGATATTTTTGGTTTAAGATATCTAACACAGATTTTTGTGTAGATTTTCCAGGCACTGACAATAAACCTGAGGGTTTATTTAGAACTATTATCTCTGAATCTTGATATATTATTTCTATATCTAAGTCTTTTTCTTCTGTAAGCGGATCTGGGTCTAACTCCACTCCTTCTAACATAAAATTCAAGATGGGCTTACACTTTCCTGTACAAGCAGGATAGTAGTGTCCATCTATTCTCAGTTCTGTCTTTGGAGATTCTCCCCACCAAAATTCAGCCATAGTCACAGGCTGGAGTTCATTTAAGAAGGCATACTGTAATAATTTAGGGGCTGCACAGTCGCCTGCTCCTGCTGGCGGGAGGGAATTTGGCGTATCAAGGAATAAGTCTGATACTTTTTTATATTTTTTTTGCGAATTTATAATCAGAAATTTATCAAAAATCCATCGTTGTAACTCAAGAGACCTTTGTTTTCTTTCTCTCTTTAGATTCTCTATCTCTTGATTATAGCCTCTAAATAATGCTTCTAGCTGCTCGATCTTCTCTTTCAGTCTTTTTTCTAGCCTTTTATGTTCAGCCTTTTCGTACTGACTTTCTTTTACTAACTGCGCGTGATCACAGTTTGTTTCGGTTCTTTTCTTTTGTCTAATTATTTTCTTTTGTCTTAACTCCAGTAGAGAACGCTCTATTTCTATTTCACTAGAAATCTTTGCTCTGGATAGATCTTCTTGAAGCTTTAGATATAGGTCTGACTTTAGAAGAGCGTCTATCTTATCATTTATAAGTGATATCTGACTCTCCTCATTTCTAAAGTAATCTTCTGGCTTAAAGATGTCATAGATAGGAGGAACGAAATAATTATTTAGGTCAATTTGAATATTTCCTGAATAGGCCGCTAAGAACCCAAGATTTCCTTGTTTATCTTTTACCACTAAGACTCCGAACATTTTCCCCTTAGATCTTGACCACTTTTGCTGGTTTATTAGACCTCGGACTTGCTGTGCGGCTTTCTGGGCTAGGATGTGCGGTCTGTAATTAAATGGGAAAGTAAATCGCTTGGGAAGGGGGTAGCTTCCTATTTCTTCTTTAAAATTATGCAACATTTACTTTCTTCATTTTTGTTACTTTGTGTACTAATTATTTAGCACTACCGTAACTTTTCTCGAATTTATTGATTTTCATCCCTTTGGCTAATCTCTTTCTTTCTATTACTATATCATAACGTGTCTGAGCGATCATTAGCATCTCTTCATCTATTCCTAACTCACGTCCTATTCTTATCGATAAAGATGGGTTCATCTTTCTTTTGCAAAGTGTTACATCACCTAGCAACTGAGGATATTCATTTATTTTTTTTGCTAATTCTCTTTTCGAAATTTTACGTTCTTTTAGTAATTTGGAAAGGATAATTCCTGGGTGTTCTGCTTGTTTCATTATTTCTAAAACTCATTATGTTTATTAATGAATATCTTCAATACAAATATAATACCAATTTCACTTCTGTATAGTATGTTTTTTAAAAAAAATATATCATCCTGACTGAATAGTCCTTTTGAGGGCGAGCTTATTGCGTTTTAGCTGCATTATGTACTAACTTTAATAATAATTAATTTACATTTTATGAAAAAAATTCTTCTTTTAACATCGCTAGTAATTAGCTGTTCCTTCTTTATGAATGCACAAACTTCTCAAAACACACAGACTACTCAGGGGACTGAAGTTTCAAAGACTGAAGAAACTCACAAATTAGCTGTACTTTGGACTAGCGACGACTTGAATATTGCGGAGCGTATAGCTCTGCCCTATCCCCTTAACGCAGCACGAAATAATATGTTCGATGAAACTGTATTTATAATCTGGGGACCTTCTGCAAAACTTACGATGGAGAATAAGGACATTCAAAAAACTATTGTAAAAATGCAAGAACTTGGTATTAGAGTCGAGGCTTGTTTAGACTGTACTGATCACTTTGGTGCTACTGAAATACTAAGAGAACTAGGAGTAGATGTGAAGTATATGAGAGTTCCCCTTACAAATTATCTTAAAGAGGGATACCACACGTTAACTTTCTAATTTTGAGACAGTATGCTTAATAACATATCCATTGGACTATTTATTGACGGAGGATATTTTGCTGAAGTAGCAAGAGATGCTAAGAGAGCTGGGATTAATCTAGGGATTAAACAGCTCTTAGCTTTCTCTCGCTCCTTTCTTGCAAAGCACTATTCTCTTAATGAGGGGGATTGTCATCTTACCGAAAAACATTTTTATAGGGGAAGATTTTACGCAAATGCGGCATCTGAGCGTGATCTTCTTTATAATGAGCGCTCGTTTGAAGATACTCTTATATCCCATGATGTTGTTTTTCACTACAAGCATCTTAGAACCTCTCCTGATAACCCTAATGCTGTTATCGAGAAGGGGGTAGATGTATGGTTTGCTCTTGACACCTACGAAATTAGTATTGCTAAGAATTTAGATATAGTTGTTATAGTTACAGGTGATGGAGATCACGAAATGCTACTGGCAAAGATTAAAAATCTAAAAAAGAAAGCCGTCCTACTTACTTATAATAAAGATGGACAAAATAGCGTATCAAGGCTACTTCGCGAGGAAGCTTCGCTTCATATTGAACTTTGTGACTTATTAAAAGAAAATAAAGAATACTCCAAATACTTCATATAACCAATATCTCCTCAAAAAGATTATCACCCCGATTATAACAAACATACGATCATCCTAACTTTCTTAAACACATCACCACTTTAACCATCTTAAACACATCACCATGCTAACTATCTATTTTTCAGGCACAGGAAACTCTGAGTATATCGCCAAAGGATTTTCAAAAAGGACTAATGCTCTTTGCCACTCTATAGAGGAAGAGACGAAACTAGACTTTTCCAAACTCATTCTAAGTCACGAAACTATTTGTTTTTGTTATCCCATTCATTCTTCTTCTCCTGTTTTCACTATGAGGGAATTTGTCACAAGATATGAGGAAGAACTAAAAGGGAAGAAAATAATTATATTTTGCACCCAGATGTACTTCTCAGGTGATGGCGGAAAAGCACTAGCTCGATTACTGCCAAACTCTGATATAATTTATTCCAGACAGATAGATATGCCTATAAACATTAGCAATGTCCCATTTATTCGAAATAGGCTACACGGCAGCAGATGCCAAATTAAATCTATCAACAAACTACTAGACAAGATAGCCAAGGAAGTTCTCTCAGGCAAAAAAGTGCTTCAGGGCTGGAGTAGTTACGCTGAATGGCTTGGCTCTCTTCAAAACAGAAGTGCTCCTAAAATAGAGGGCTTACTAAAATCATCGTTTAGTACCAACTCCGAATGCATCCTTTGTGGATTATGCGTAACGCAATGTCCTACGAAGAATCTCTTCATCGAGGACTCAGAAGTTAAGCACGTTAATCAATGCGCTTGCTGCTTTCGCTGCGTAAATCACTGCCCGAAAAAAGCCGCCCAAGTAATGCTCAAGCGCGCCCCAAGAAGACAATACAAAGGCTTCGTGATCTAGCACTATAGCGACAAATATGAGTATAAAAAAAGAGGCAAGTTTGCCTCTTTTTTTCTTATTTTAATCCCTTGTTGGAACAAGTTAATATTTTCACCTTTGATAAAGGCTGACCCGTTTTGAGATCTATTGCAAATACATAGAGTACGTAATCGACCTCTGGTAACACTTTAAATTCAACACTCTTATCTCCTTGATGGGTTTTTGAATCCAAATACTCTCTAAAAGAGTTACCTGCCTGAGACTGGAAAAATTCTAACTCTGATTTTATCAACTCCTCGTCTGATTTGAATTTATCATAATATCCTTGCGAGAAAAAGTTTACAAGATACTTAACATCGTCATCCTCAGGATCTAGATCTACTTTTATAGAACTTGTTGTGATCTCATCTAAGGTAAACTCTCCGAAATCTACATCAGGGATAATTATCTCTTGTGGAACCTCTAGGTCTTCTAGAGCTTCACCTGTTGTTTTCACTTCTACCTTAAATAATTCTCCGATCATACTTGTAGCAGGATAATAAACACAAGAAACTATAAGATATTCTGTACCTGCGTTTAATCCATCAAAAGACTTCGACTGATCACCTGTTTCTAGTTCATCTAGCATCTCCAATATTCCATACTTCTCTTTTACAAGAGTCATTATTTGCTCGTCTGTCTTTCCTTCAGTTAAAGACTTCAATATTATTCCTGAAAAATATGAAACATCGTCTTTACTTGGTGTAAATTCTGCTTCGATTTTATCATCATTTACACCTTTTATCTTTATATCGATAGTCGTACCTTCTGTGGATAGAGTACTGAATAATTCAGACTGTAGCACATTTGTCACGATAGTTCCATCAGGAAGCACTCCGAATGCAAACACATAGTACTTCTCATTTGGACGTATATTCCAACCTCCATCTGACAGATCGAAACTTGCATCGCCGTTAAAAACCCATGTTCCATCAGCTACTCCGAAATCTGTTCCGTACTCCAGTTCATATTCTATCATAAACTTCAACATCTTATCTATATCTCCACCATAGTCTTCGTCTAACTCATCCTTCAAGAAAGGAGCTACGTAATAATTTCCTTTATAGTCACCCGCATCCACTTCTACCTTTGCATCTACATAAGTAATCTCTGAGATCTCTATGCTCTCTAAATTACCATCAGTTTCAAAATCTGGAGTAGTTACATCTTCAGTATTGATATCGGATTTCATCTTATTATTCTCGTCTATCACAAATGCTGCAAAGACATATTCTGTTTTAGCCTCTACCTTAAAACCTAGATTTAGGTGAGCAGATTTTGCTTCTCCTTCAAAGACATACGTATAATCTGGCACTCTTGGATCTATCCCTTGGGATACAAACGTATTTACGACTAACTCTGCAAAGTACTTATCATTTGAGTCCATTTGATTTTCATATATTGATTTCTCCACTAAGAAAACCAAAAAGATATCATCTGAAGAATCTGCCTTTGCACTATAAATAATATTGCTTGGTGTTATGTTTTCGATATCTATATCCACCTCTTCTGTTGGGAAATCTTCGGTGCTTACATCCTCAACGTGAACCTTAGTCACGATCTCTCCAGACTCATTTACTCCGAACATTATAAGAGAAAACTCAGTATCCCCTTGGCAGAAATACGATTTCCCCAAATCTATCTTCTGTGAACCATTAAATAGAAATAGTTCATCAGGCTTTGTTAGCGAAGCTCCGCTCTCTATATATTTCTTTATTAACTCTTGAGCTACAAGGTTCTCATCATCATCATAGTTCTCTTCCATATCATCCTCAAAAACTAATCCGACAAAATAATTCCCTTCATAATCTTTCACATCCACGTCTATTATGATAGAAGAATAAGTTGTAGTTTCTACTTCCACCTCTGGAGCATCTGGCCTTTGATCTTGTGGTCCAGGTATCTCATCAGTATCTTCTTCTTCTAGTTCAGTAATTAGTTCTCCTGCAGCATTTACAGCAAAAGCCACAACATAATACTCTTTAGCCTGTTCAAAAGCCCAAGTATCAGCTAAGTTTACAGAAACATCTCCACTAAAAACATACTTATTATCTACCGTTACTGCATCTACCCCTAGGTCATTTAATTCCGACAACATATAATCAGCCACTTTCTGATCATCTTCTTCGTCATCATCATCACCTAATAATAAGCCTTCATACTGACTTTTCTCTATTACTCCTAATACATAAGGATATACGATGTCCTCATCATCATATTCGACTTTTGCCATTACCTCATCTACTGAGACAACATCTACATCTAATGAAAGAGGGTCTATTTTTATGTCATCAAACATAGGGTCATCGCAAGCCCAAAGACTTACAACAAGCAGTAGCACTGCAGTTAATTTACTTATAACTTTCATCTTTATTTATTTGTTAATTATTTTACTAAATAGTCGCATTAATTCTGCGAAGTTAATAAATATTAATTAGAGCAACAAGGCCCTCTTGCACCACTCTGATTTTCAGTAATATACAAAAAGACCACCCATTTTTCAGGGCAGTCTCTTTGTAAGCCGTTAATATTCAAAGCCTTACAGAGGAACCTCTCCTTTTAGTAATTCCACTTCTGGATCTACTTGGAAAACACTTGCATCCAAGTCTCCGATATAGATCTTCTTTAGGTTTTCACAATCTTTTGCTATAGCCTCAGTTAATCTTGGACTCTTTGAGAAATCTAACTCTTTTAATTTAGTTCCCGAAGCGTTAAATTTTTCTAAATCTACAAAATAATGTGAGTAGTCTAATTCCGTAAATGGGTTATTCTGAATATAAAGCTCTTTTACCTTTATAAGTGTCCAGTGCGCAGTATAAGTAATATTATTATTTGAAATATCAATATATTCCAATGCTTCATTATAATGAATATCTATACTTGGAAGTTCATTATTTGAAACATCTATATACTTCATCTTTCCTAGATAATACACTCTTAGGTTTGTATTGAATTTATTATTTGCTAACACTAGCTTTTCTAAATCCTTATTCCTTGTTATTCCCTCAACTGATGATAATTCGGAATTAGCCATACTAATCTCGGTTAAAGTTTCTATTCTATCAAGATAAACCTTTGTTAGTTTTGTGTCATTTGCTCTTATCACTTGTAACTTCGTAAAAAAGTCAACCTCTAGATTAGTCATAGGATTATTAGAGCAGTCCAAAGATGTAACATTTGGGAAATAAGTCATACCTGAGAAATTAACGATACCCTTATCTCTACAGTCTATACTCGTAACTGCCTTAGCCTCTGTCTCTGAAATAGCACCATTCGAGTCTGTATCAAATGTATCCTTTAAATACTTTCTCAAGTTTTCATCTTCTATACCCTCTGTACAATCAGCAGGATATGCAAAACTCTTATACTTGAACAATCCATCGTCATCCACTGAAGTCGTAATATTAGGAATATACTGTCCTTCTGACATCCAAACCTCTTTTAAACCTCTATTTAAATATAAATCAAGAGTTGTTAATATCAAATTCGCACTTACATCTATCGACATCATATAATCATTAAACTTAAGATCAATCGCCCTTAGCTTTGGTTGATTACTAAAATCAAAAGTCCCAAAAGTGGCATACTGCATACTAAATGATACTAGATTTACATTATTAGTGATATCTAAGGACTTAATCTTTATACAACTTCCTAGAGTTAGAGTTTCCAGATTAACATTCTTAGATAAATCTATAGAAGTTAAATTGCCAGCAGTTAGATTAAGAGTCTTTAAGTTCGTATTCGCTGAAAAATCTATCTCTGAGAGCTCAGCTTCCTCACTTAAGGCGAGGCTATAATTTTCCAATAATTTCAAACTTGAAAGATCCACACTCTTTATAGGATTTGCATTCATATAAAGTTCTTTAGCTTTTGTTTGCGAACTAAGGTCTATCGTTTGCAACTTATTTCCAGCTAATTGCATCTTAGTCACCTCTGTCAGAGCTGTTATATCTAAAGCTGCTAATTTACTATTATACGAAACATCTAAATCTACTATCTTCGAATTACTTAGAGTTAACTCTGTAGCCTCTGAATATTTAAGATTGATAGCCTCTAAGTTTGCAAAATACTCTAAACCACTGAAGTCTTTGATGCCATTTCCCCATTCAAATTTAAGAGACTTAACAGCTAGTACTTCCTCTAATGATAATTCTCCGTTAGAGTCTGAGTCTATCCCTGCGCCAGTTAAAGCAGTTCTAAAATTATTATCTGGGATAGCATCAAAATAGTTAGACGGAAGACCCTTTTCTTGCCTTATCTCTACTTGTTCACTTACATCCTCATTCTCAAAAATCACTACAGCCGCTCTTTCTATGAAAGAGGTATTCTCAGAAACATTAAATATAAATGTTTTAGATTCCATAGCCCTAGTCGTAGTTTCCGATATCCAGCCATAAGTATCTGCGAATTTAACACTAACAGGCTTACTTGTTTGAAGAGTAACACTTACATCATTCTGCTCAGCACCTACTTCATAGAGCGTCTGTCCTATAGTAATTCTTCCTGTAAAACCCTGAGTAGCGACAATATCCTGTTTTACTGTACCTGATTCGATTTGGAATGTTGCTTCATTACTATCATCTGAATCATTTGCTTTTGCAGTAAATACTATTTCTGATTCTCCACTTGGTCCTTCTTTAATAGAAGGTACTAACCACGATGAACTGCCAGTCATAGTCCAAGGCCTATCACTAGTGATTTTCACTACCATATCTCCACCTGCTTGAACAAAGGAAAGATTATTAGGTAATATATCCAGAGAATTCCCTGCTGGCTGCTGCGTTACATCTATAGTTATATCTTCAGCAGTCTCATAAGAAAGTTTTATCTGAGCTTCTCTTTGATCGCCATCATTAAGTTCTACATAAAATTTTAGCAAGCCATCAGTAGAATAATCAAAATCACTTATCCAGTCCTCACTTGTCTCTGCTACGATCTGAGTACCCCCTACTGGATTCTCTATCGAATACTCAATACTTGCTTGCTGAGCAGCTGGAGTTAGCTCTACATTTTCAGCTGTGATAACTGGAGGGAGGACTTCAGGATCCTTCTCCCTAGGGTCACAAGCTACAAGAGCAATAGGCAGTAAGAATGCTAAAGCTATTTCTTTAAATCTCATATTACAAATTTTAGTTAAGTTAATTATTTATTAGGTCTTTTAGGTTTTTCTGTTCAAAAATAATAGGAGTCTGCGAAGTTTTCACCTTATTATCCTGCTCAAAAATACCATTAGCTTTCTTTAGATCATCCTTAGAGATGCTTTTCACAACACTATTTTCTTTAGGTGAAGTCCAAAAATCATAAGGTTCATCTAGATTATCTAATGTAGGAGTAAACTCCTCATAATGCCAAGGTCCGTATGTCTCATTCAATCCTTCTGCGACATAAGAGAAACTCCATTTATTATCAAACCAAGGGTGAATCGTTCCCGATGTTTCATTAACAAAACTAACTGTAGGATTCATAATTAGGTGCATAAGGTGATCCACTCCCCTCTCGTAGTTGGATATAGGAGCCCATACACCACCATACCACTGTGTTGCTTTATTATTAGGAGTGAACTGGATATACATTACACAGTTATTCTGTGAATTTTCCCACCTAACTGGATCCATCTTATATAGTTCATTTCCATCAAATAATTCATAAGTAGCCTCGACATCTGCATCACTAGTGAATGGGATCGGTGGAGCCTTTACTTTGTATTCAGATATTCTACTCGTATTTGTTCCAGCAAAAGCAAAAGCTAACATTACAAACTCTGTATCAGAAGCCCACGAGTACACTTGTTCAGTCTCTCCTTGTTTTAAATAATATGTTAAATCTCCATCATAATAGTGTTCTATCTCATGCATTAACTCGTTCTCATCCAACTCTCCATTTTCTAATCTAAAAGTCTCTAAGTAAGTTGCTTCCATAAGGTGAGTTGCATAATACTCTTCATCGTTACTAGGAATTACTTTAAAAGTAGCTGAGTGCCATTTTGGATTACTATGACTTATCTCAAATGTCATCTCTGAAGGTTCAGCAGGACCTGACATTTGCTCTTTGTGAGCTACTTCAGTTGTTCTATTTCCATTCTCATCTACTCCGAAAACATAGATATGATACAAATTATCTGGCTTAAACGTCCAATATAAGTCCTCTTGAGCCCACTTAGTTTGTTCACCTGAATACAAGAATGGTGCATTCTCCCAGGTTATTCCATCGCCATAGTCTCCACCCTCAAGTCTATCTCTCTCCATATCGATAATCCTCTTTGCCATCTGATCAGGATTATAACCTTGTGTTCTATGATCAGAGATACATGAAATATAATAACGAGTTGTTGCCTTTGAAGGTTTCACATTTATTAAAATATCCATAGGCTTAACTTCTGGACAAGTAATATCAAATGTACAGTCATCAAATGTTACTTCAGCCTCTGTTGTAAATACTTCCTCGGCAGTAATCTCACTTATTAGATTTCCTTTCTCATTCATAGCCCAAGCTACTATATAATAATCCGAATTAGCCCATAAATCAGTAGGAGTACTACTAGACTCTCCTAGTTTCATTATGTCTGTCATCTCTAGTCCGTTAGATTCAGCATCGCGTTTTAAATTTTCGATCATAATCTTTACGACCTCGACCTCCCCATACTTCACAAACTCTCCCTCTAAGATATATGTCCAAAAATAATACTCACTATCCTTAGATGGAGTAACTTTAATTTCAGCACTTGTAGTCGTAATATTAGTAACATCGAATTCAAAATCAATATCGATAGGATCTACTATTTCTGTAACAAAATCTCTTCTTACTATTTCAGTTAGTTTTGTACCATCTAAATCCATACCATAACAGTAGGCAGTATACTCTACATCTGGTTCTAATGTAGTGTAATCCATAGACGTCTCTTCGCCATTCAGTGCATAAATCTGCTTTGCTAGTGGTAAAAACTCTTCAAGTGTCATACTATTATTTGCTGCTAGGTAGTTTATCCACTCTAAATCAGCTTCATATAGGGCTTGCTCTCCATTCTGCTCATAGTACTCATCTATGTCTTCCTTCTCCATAACTAGGAAAAAGTAGTTATCCGTATGATTATTTGCTGAGAATCTAATGGTTGCACCGTAAGGGTTAACAGCTTGCATAGAAATAAAGAAAGGAGCATTGTCATCAAACTCTCCCTGTTTAACTTCTACTCGTAAATCTTTTGCTCCCTTATACTTAAGAAGGACATACCCTACTCTCTCTTCTCCGTCATTAGGTGTAACTAGTATTTCGATTTCACCCTCTGAGTACTTAAAGTTTGAACTTATCCAGCTAGTCTCAGTTTCAGCCTCTATAACTTCACCTTCACTAGGATTTTCTATTTGATAAGTAATAATACACTTTCCGCCCTCAGGTGGAGCTTGATCACACGATGCACTGATACGTGAACTTGAGATATCCTTCGGATTACACGAAGTTAACATCAGCAACAACGAGGTACTGACAAGCATAAGCAGTTTTACAAAAATGTTTTTTCTCATAATAGTAATTGGTCTTGTTTTAAATTATTTTTTAGTCGAGACGAAATTAACATTTATAAGAATATGCTCAAAGCAGCTTTTCGAGAATTACCTATATTTTTTAATTTGACGATATTACATTAATATACCTTTCTGCATTAAACTTCGAATTATCAAATATTTGCACACAAATTTACTTATTTTAGTTTATACGCTTTAAGCGCCCAAAATAGTCCTTTTTCGAGTAAAATACATACAAGAGAAAGGAAGTAAATACCAAGGCTGATGAGACTACGAATATCATTTTATAGCTAGAAATACTTGCAATACTGCCACCCATTAACATTCCCAGACCAGATCCAAAATCTAATGCTATAAAATAAGTTGAATTTGCTGTACCTCTTCTACTATGATCTGTTAAGTTTACTATCATAGTCTGAATCGTCGGAGACATAAGTCCATACCCTCCGCCTAATAATAGAGCAGACAGCAAGAAAGTTGTTATACTTGCTTGCATAATCAACATTAGCGATGCGACGATTAGTAAACTAAATCCAGCCATTAGTAACTGATGATACCTTCCCTTATTGAGTAACTTCCCAGCGAAAATCCTAGAAGCTATTATTCCCATAGCCAGAAACAGAAAGAAATTTCCTGCACTGATTTCTAATCCGCTCTCTTTTACATACAGAGACATATATGAAGTTATCGCACCACTCAGAAAATACAACAGAGCCATTACTAAAGCCATCGACAAGCCGCTTCTAAGAAAGAAGCGATCTAAAGAGATGGCTTGTACATTTGAAAGCCTAGCCCTAGGCTTAACCTTAATAAATAATCCTATTATCATCGCTAAGCTTGCTGAAGTAAATGCTGTCATAAACAACATAGTATAAGAAAAAAACTCCATTAAGAAGGTTCCTAGCATAGGTCCTATGGCCATGGCGATTATGATTATAGCTCCGAAATAACCTATTCCCTCGCCTCTTCGATTTGAAGGCAAAACATCTATCACTAATGTATTACTAGCTGTAGTTACTAATGCAAAACTTGCACCTAAGAATATCCTTAAGATGAGTATTTTAAAAATAGAATCAACCAGCAGATATCCTCCTACAAGTATTGCAAAAGAACTCAAGGTTATAATTAGGAACTTTTTTCTGTCGTATTTATCAACTAGATAACCTGAAAATGGTCTAACTAATAAGGCCGTAACGATATATGCAGACACTACTACTCCCGTCATAGCTGGAGTAGAATTAAACCTATCTATTATGTACATAGCTATCACAGGAGACAGCATATAGAAGGCAAAGAACATTAGGAAGCCTGCTATCCCTAATAAAATAAAATTTCTGTTGAAAAGTTTCTCTTTATTCTCTTGCATACTCGTTTTTTTTAGGTGTGCGAAGATAATCAAATTCAAGGAGATAGAAAAAAAATACCCAGGAATCGTTAGATTTCCTGGGTAATGGTATCTAGAGAAAAAACTATATTAATAGTTCGTTTTCTTTTCTTCAAAGTATGCTTGTGGATGATGACAAGCAGGGCATTTCTGTAGGGCTTTTTTACCTGTATGTACATAACCACAGTTACGGCACTGCCAGCTAATCTCTTCCTCTCTTTCAAACACCTTTCCAGCCTCTACTCTTGCTAATAATGTTCTATAACGTGCTTCGTGCTCTGCTTCTACTTTCGCGATCTGACGGAAAGTATTAGCGATTTCAGGGAAACCTTCTTCGTCAGCTATCTTAGCAAATTCAGGATAGAGTTCTACCCACTCTTCATTCTCACCATCTGCAGATGCCTTTAGATTTTCAGCCGTAGTACCTATTACACCTGCTGGATATGAAGCAGTGATCTCAACCATACCACCTTCTAGATATTTGAAAAATTTCTTAGCATGCTCTTTTTCTTGTTCAGCTGTTTCCATAAAAATAGCGGAAATCTGCTCATAACCTTCTTTTTTTGCTGTACTAGCAAAATAGGTATAACGTGTTCTTGCTTGTGACTCGCCTGCAAACGACTTTAATAAGTTCTGCTCTGTTCTCGTTCCTTTTATGCTCATAATTATGCTTGTGTTAAATGTTAAATTATATCGATTCGTTTTGCAATTATACTAAAAAAAAAGAACAATTACAAATATCCAAAGGACTATAAGAATTTAAATGAAGCCTTGAAAGCAACATTCCCATCATTATTCTTTATTTCGAAAAGAGCTACATCGTTCATTAGTTCACATTCCACTTGAAGTGTTTGTCCATATAAACATTCCCTCAAGAAATGAATATCAAGCCTAAGCTTTGCATCGCTCTCAAATATCTCAATAGGCAGCATATCAAGTGCTATTTTTACATAGCTCATACTTGTTACGTGCTTATTGAAATCTATATCACTATATGTTACCTTGTACTCTCGTGTATGCGTCGGGTTAATTTTAGCTAGCTTAGTTGGCTTATCTATCGGCGAAGGGACATCTGCTATATGACCACTCCCGTCTATACTATGATCCGATAGATTTACTGGTCGTCTAGATTCAAGGTCTATTATAGCCCACTGTGTAACCGCGTGAGCAAAAACTTGATCTTGACTTGTTCTAAGAGTGAAATTTCTTGTAGATAATAGTCTTTCCCAATCACTTACCCACGTTCTTACAAGATATTCTGTATTCTGCTTCGGTCTAAGGTCTAACTCAACTGCCATACGCGATAATACCCAAGTATGATTTGCTGTATTCAAATCTACTACTCCAAACTTCTTGTTATCTGCATCCTGTCCAGCAGTATTTAGGATGGATGTTATTAGTGAAGATAATCTTACCCTTGAAGTAAAGTCTATATCTTGAGGTTCAACTCGGAACTTATAATCTGTTATTGCTGCCATTTTTCATATAATTTAATATCCTACAAATCTAAATATTAATTCAGAAATTACAAAGTAATAACTACAAGAGAGAGTACGCTAATTAATACCCAAAGAACTACCCCAAGTAGTATTGGCTTAAACCCTGCCTCTTTTATATTTTCTAAGGAAAGCGTCGATCCTATAATAAACAGTGTTAAACTTAAGATTTTGTGTGACGCTAATTTTACGATATCTGATAACTTCTCACCTAGCGGGAAATAGGTATTTAGTACCATAGCTAGGATAAATAGAAGAATAAACCAAGGAATAGAGATCTTCCCTTTAGCTCCCTTATTCTCCTTTCTAAATAAAGGAACTGTTACTAAAGAAAGTGGAATAATCCAAAGTGCTCGGCTTAGTTTCACTGTCGTAGCTATCTCTAGTGCTTCTTCCCCGTACATTTTTGCGGCGCCGACCACTGCACTTGTATCGTGTATAGCTATCGCAGCCCACATTCCAAATTCACTCTGTGTCAGTTCAAGAAAGGATCCGATATATGGAAAGCTTAGCATAGCTAAGGCATTTAGCGTAAAGATCACCGCCAGTGAAATAGAGATGTCTCCCGACTTCGCCTTTACAACAGGTGATATTGCGGCTATCGCACTACCTCCACAGATAGCTGTTCCTGCGGATATTAAATAGCCTGCCTTCTTCCCTACTTTTAAATATTTGCTGAGCAAAACTCCTACAAGCATAACTATTACTACTGAAAAGATGGTAAAAATTATTCCATCCGAGGATGACTTTAGGGAATCGAAAAGGTTCATTCCCAAACCAAGTCCTACTACCGCGATCTTTAAGAGTTTCGAGGATATGCGGGACAAATATTTTTCAAACACACATCCCAACAAGAGTGCAAGCACTATACCTGCAAATAATGAAAGAGCAGGTGAGAAAAATAAGGAAGACAGCGCGAGAATTATATATAATACTTTGTGCACTAAGGGTTTTATCTGTATCATAATCTAAAGTTAGGTGCAGCAAATGTATATCTTTGTAGGTAACTTTACAAAAAAAGTATAGATTATTTTTATCTTTGTGATAAACCTAGAGAAACCCCGAAAATATGAACTCCTACAACAATATTTATCTATACGCTGCTCTTATATTTTATGTCGTAATAGTGTCACTAATAGGCATTTTCAACAGAAAAAACAAAACGAGCGAAGACTATTTTTTAGCATCAAGATCTCTTCCTGCTTGGCTGCTAGCTATTACATTCATCGCATCATGGTGGGGAGGAGGCTCAGCTATTGATCTAGTTGATGTAGCTCACAAGGAAGGTATTAGCTCCTTTTGGATATATGGAGTACCTGTTTTGCTTGCTACTGGGATAATGTATATTTTCACAAAAGGGATAAGAAAAGCCTCAACACTCAGTCAACCAGAATTACTCCTTAAACGCTATGATCACAAATCTTCTATTATGCTAACAATTTTCATAATTATTTTTATGACTATTGGAGCTGCTATACAGGTGATAGTTATAGGTAATTTCTTTCATTCATTTTTAGGAGTTAGTTACGAACAAGGAGCCTTGATAGGAACCTGCCTTGTAATATTTTATTCACTTTTTGGAGGCTTTAAGGGAGTTGTCCTCACAGACCTTCTTCAGTTCGTCTTCTTCCTTTTCGCCGGAGTTTTTCTTTTCATCCTATCCTACAAGGGAGCTGGAGGTTTTGAAGGCCTTATTGTTCACACAGCCGCTAGCGGCAATACCGATTACATCTCCTTTTTTAGTGGCTTCAAAGACAATTTTGCCTACATCATAACTTTTGGAACATCCTGGGTCATTCAAGCCAACGTCTGGCAGCGTATTTCTGCTGCTAAAACGCCGAGATCAGCTCGAAAAATGATGGCCATTAGCTTCTTTGTCTTCATTCCGCTTTACCTTATGGTTACCCTAACAGGGATGTTTAGCGCCGTGAGCTATGAGAACATCCCATCCGGAGGCATAGTTTCATCTATTCTTCTCACTCTAGATAGTCCGCTTGTTAGCGGTTTGATATTTTTAGGCCTTTGCTCCGCAATAATGTCGACAATGGACTCTATGTTTAATACAGGTGCCCTTTCACTAACTATCGACATTTACAAAAGATATTTAGCTCCGAATAAAAAACCATCGACCTACGTTAATGTTGGGAGGGTATCAACATTTATCATCGCGGCAGTAGCACTACTAATAGGACTAAAAATTAAATCCGTACTTACCATATCTTGGATAGGTGCTGACTTCCTTGCTACTGGAGCTTTTATTCCTTTAATATTTGGATTCTTATGGAAAAGAGGAAGCTCAAAAGCAGCTTTCTATTCTATGATATTTGGTTTGATTTTCTCTACCTATAATTTACTTGCAGCTTTAGGACTTAACTTAGTAACTGCCTGGGAGATAGCGTCAGCAAAACAGGCGCTTATAGGGATGTTAGGTTCTCTAATAATCTACATCTTAGTTTCATTATTCACCAAAGATGACAAACACAAGGCCAACACATTTATAAATAATTATTCACCTTTTAAAAAATAAGTATTATGACTATTGAGGAAATTTACAAATACGCTGACAAGATCGGGCTTCTAACATTCTCAACCATACATCAGGGAGAAGTGCACTCTCGTATCGCCCACCTCAACGGCTTTGACAACGAGGGAATATACTTTAGAACCATGCCTAACAAACCCTACGGTAGACAGCTTCAACAAACCCTAAAAGTTACTATTTGCGGACATCACGGAGAAGGCATCCTTAATCACGAGAATATTGGAGCCGTTCCACATTTTGCACCAGGCTACTCATTTAGACTTGTAGGTGAACTTAGATTTGTCCCCGCT
Organism: uncultured Muribaculaceae bacterium; assembly: GCA_964369605.1. Classification (GTDB taxonomy): domain Bacteria; phylum Bacteroidota; class Bacteroidia; order Bacteroidales; family UBA932; genus CAYJFD01. The sequence continues at coordinate 29,561 of CAYJFD010000012.1, forward strand.
CAAGAAATCATAGAGAAAGCAAAAAACAATCCTATGTTAGAGGTAGCAGCTCGTGACATAGAGCTTTATCCTGCTATGGCTAATGGTAACTATATTATTCACAAAGCTAAAGGAGAGATCTTCGATTACGATTTCGAAAAACTACACCGCGATCATAAGGTACTTCGCACAAGGTTCGCTTTCGGCGGCAGCACTGTTAACCCTGCCGGCGTTCGAATAAATGAAAACTGCATTATGTGCGGTGCGTGTGAAGACATTTGCAGTTTTGCAGCCATCCACCCAGCTGAAAACCAGTATTATGTTATGGGAGAAAGATGCGATGACTGCGGCAGTTGCTTACAAGTATGCCCTGTGAATGCTATCGAAGAATCCCTTGTGATGTAATTATAGGGCTTAGGACTTAGATCTTAAGCTATACCTATTGATTCAGTGTTGAATAATTTGTATATCCTCCTGAAAGGTTATAGGCTTCAAGACCAGCATTTAATAGCACATTTTGACCCATATTTCCAGTTACTCCTTTATTACAGTAAGTGACATATTTCGCATTCTTATCCAAACCTACAATAGCTTCTCTCAAGTGCTTAAGAGGAATATTGATGGCTCCTGGAACGTGTCCGCTTTGATATTGTGAAGCATCTCTTACATCTATCACGACATAATCATCCCTATGCTCTTTGAGTTCCCTAGGCGTAATTAATCTAGCTCTCCCAGAGATAGCATTATCAAGAATCATTCCTGTATAATTAATTGGGTCCTTCGTTGTTGAAAACGGCGGTGCATAGGCTAAATCCAGATGAAAAAGTTGATCTACTGTTGCTCCTAATGTAATAAGCGTAACGAAAACATCCATCCTTTTATCTACACCATTTTCGCCCACGATCCCAACACCTAGCAACTTTTTACTATCTCTATCCGCTATAGCTTTGATTACCATCTCTTTTGACTTTGAAAAATATTCAGTCTGATTAGGTTTAATATTATAAATCACCTCTACATTATAGTCCTTTTCTCTAGCCTCCTGCTCTGAGAGGCCAGTACTTGCGACTGCCATATCAAAAATTCTAAATATAGAAGTCCCTAGAACGCCCTTGAAACTCAAGTTTCCACCTGTTAGTCTATCCCCTAAAATACGTCCCATTTTATTTGCTGTAGACCCCATAGGAATATACAATTCTTCACCAGTAATAGATGAATATACTGTAGCACAGTCACCTGCAGCAAAAACATCTGGAATGGAGGTTTCCATCTCAGCATTTACTCTAATCGCTCCTGCCACTCCTCTTTCTATTCCTGTTGAAGCCAGAAACTCAACATTTGGAGCTACGCCTAGCGCAGCAATAACTATATCAGACTCTATCTCCAAGCCCTTCTCTGTCCTCGAGTAACGACCATCCTCGGACATAGAAACGATAGAATCGTTTAAAATCAATTTTAAACCCTTATTCTTGATATAAGATTCAAGATAAACGCTTAAATCCTTATCGACCTTTCCTATCTTATCTGCGATTTCGATAATAGTTACATCCATCCCTAGATTTGCCAAATTCTCTGCCATCTCCATCCCCACATAACCAGAACCTACGACTAAGGCCTTTTGTGGCTTCTTCGATGCTATATATTCCCTAATCTGATCACCACTTTCTATATCCCTTACATAAAATATATTATCTCTTTGAAAAGGTAAGGTTTTTGCTTTTGCGCCTGTTGTAACTACTAACTTATCATAGCTATCATAGAAGATCTCCGAAGTCTTTTGATTCTGAACTTCTATTCGTTTATTCTGATGGTCCACAGATAATACTTTATGAAAAATATTCATTTTCATATTAAAACGACTTTCAAACCAGGCTGCATCACGAGGAGTCAGACTTCCTCGTTTTATATAATCCTCCCCTACATAATATGGTATTCCACAGCCAGAATAACTAATATCACTTCCTGTAGTATAGGCTACTATTTCAACACTCTCATTATTACGACGAGCCTTTGCTATTACAGATGTACCAGCTGCAACTGCTCCTATTACGACTATTTTCATGTATTTTTTTAAAGTTAAAAGGGTGAAGGGGAAAGGGTAAAAAGAGACCTAGTAAATCAAATTCATTACTGGATCTCTTTATACAAATATATTAAATTAGTTAACACTTACCTCCGCAAGTACACCCTGTGTTAGCTTCGCCGTCAGCCTGAACAAAAGATGACTCAAGTAAAGCTAGTACATCACTTTCAGAAGGAACGCGTCCCTTTATCTTTACTACTCCATCTACCGCTACAGCTGGTGTAGTCATGATATCCTGCTGCATCATCTCCATTATATCATCTACTTTCACTAAAGTAGCGTCGATATTATTAGACTTAAGTACTTTCTCTATAACAGTATACGTTGTTTTACATTTGGCACAACCTGGGCCGTAAACTTTAATTTCCATTTTTCTATTTTTTAATTATTTATACTATTCTAAATCCATATATTGATGAAGTAATATATACCTACTAAGATAAATAGTCCACCTATTATATAGTTCATCCACTTCTGGAATACTTGTAATTTATTGTAAAATTTACCTAAGCCTGCCATACTGTAAGCTAAAATCCAAGCCACTATTATAACTGGTAGGCCTGTAGAGATAGCAAAGACGATAGGCATAAGATATCCATTCGCCACTGAAAGAGGCATCAACATTCCGAAATAAAACACCCCACTTGTTGGACAAAACGCTAGAGCAAATAAGAAACCTAGCAGCAGAACTCCCCACCAGTTTTTCTTTTTCACAGTAGTTGCATCTCCACTGAAGCCGAATTTAGGAAGGTTAATCTTATCTTTAAATAACATAAAAAGTCCTACCAACAAAAGAAGTGGTGCTATAATTTTTTCTCCGTACTCACTTATCACTTTCTGGATAGCATAAGTACTCGCTCCTTCTCTTAATATAGGAACTAAAATCATTGCTAGCCCAAGATATGCGATGATGCGGCCCAAGGTGTATAGAAGGCCATTGAAAAATATACGATGTTTGCTGGAGATATCCTTACTGATAAACCCTATCGCTGTAACATTTGTAGCCAAAGGGCAAGGACTAATCGCTGTCATTAAACCTAATAAAAACGCCGTAACAACTGGCGCTGTACTACTATCTAGTAAATTTTGTATCCACTCCATTTCTTAATATTTTTAACTATTTATTACGTGTTCGTTGTTCGTAACATCCTTAACTGTTCGCAAATGTACGAACAATATATTTTATCTCCAAATTTTTTCTTTCTAAAAACAGAAAGATGTCAAAAAAAATAGTGTATTTTTTCTATCTTTGTGCTACTTAAAATAAATTAAAATGTGTGGAATAGTAGGATACATAGGTAATAAAGAGGCCTATCCAATTTTAATCAAAGGCCTTAAAAGGCTAGAATACAGAGGATACGACAGCGCAGGTGTTGCCATTATCGATAAAAATAATAATCTAAACGTCTATAAAGAAAAGGGTAAAGTCGCCGAACTTGAAGCCCTAGCAGAAAGATATGATACATCCGGAACTGTAGGTATTGCCCATACAAGATGGGCTACACACGGAGAACCTTGTAAAAGAAACTCCCACCCCCACTACTCTGAATCCGAGCACTTAGCCATCATCCATAATGGAATCATCGAAAACTATGCTTCTATTCGTAAGAAACTAGAGGAAAAGGGCTACACTTTTAAGAGTGATACCGACACTGAGGTTTTAATCCAGCTTATTGAGTACCTTAAAGATACTAATAATCTCGACCTTTTAACAGCTATCCAACTAGCTCTTCACCAAGTAGTTGGAGCTTATGCTATCGCAATACTTGACAAGGACACCCCGAATCAGATTATTGCCGCAAGAAAAGGAAGTCCGCTAGTAGTAGGTATCGGCGACGATGAATTCTTCCTAGGTTCTGACGCCACACCTATTATAGAATACACAAACAAGGTGATCTACCTCAACGAGGGAGAAATCGCACACATAGTAATGGGCAAAGAGGTAAAAATCCTTGATATTGACAATGTTGAAATCATCCCAGAGATTAAACAAATAGAACTCACACTAGGGCAAATAGAAAAAGGAGGCTATCCTCATTTTATGCTCAAAGAGATTTTCGAGCAGCCAAAATGCATAGCAGACTGTATGCGAGGAAGGCTTAGCGTGGAGCACAACGATGTACTTCTTTCTTCCGTTATAGACCATAAAGAAAAGATGCTAAATGCCTCTCGCTTCATCATAGTTGCTTGCGGAACATCTTGGCATTCAGCTCTTATCGGAAAACAGTTGATAGAAACTTATGCAAAAATCCCTGTTGATGTAGAATACGCATCTGAGTTTAGATATCGCAAACCTGTCATCAAAAACACAGATGTGGTAATAGCGATATCCCAGTCAGGAGAGACTGCTGACACCCTAGCTGCCATAGAATTAGCCCGCACTAAAGGGGCATTTGTTTACGGTATTTGTAATGTAATAGGTTCGTCTATTGCTCGCAACACAGATGCTGGTTCATATATACACGTAGGACCTGAAATAGGTGTCGCATCGACAAAGGCATTTACTGGTCAAGTTACCATCCTTGCGATGTTAGCAATATGCCTTGCAAAAGAGCTAAACCTGATCGCAGAAGCTGAATATTCGGAAATGGTACAGGAACTTAATAGGATACCTCAAAAAATGGAAGAAACCCTAAAAGTGAATGAACAGGTAGAGCGAATTTCGGCAATGTTTACATACGCACGCAACTTCCTTTACCTTGGAAGGGGCTATAACTACCCTATTGCGCTAGAAGGCGCCCTAAAACTAAAGGAAATTTCTTATATCCACGCTGAGGGTTATCCTGCAGCTGAAATGAAGCACGGACCGATAGCACTAGTTGACGAGGAAATGCCCGTAGTGGTGGTCGCTACGACTAACGAGATGTATGAAAAAATGCTGAGCAATGTCCAAGAAATTAAGGCGCGCAAGGGTCGCATTTTAGCAGTGGTCACAAAAGGGGATCAGATTATGACGGATATAGCTGATTTCGTGATAGAAGTGCCAAAAACGCTTGAGTGTTTTGAGCCTCTTCTTACGACTATACCTCTCCAGTTACTTTCCTATCACATAGCCATTTACAAAGGATGTAATGTTGACCAGCCTCGTAATTTAGCGAAATCTGTTACTGTAGAGTAGAATAATAATCACACCAGGCACAAAGACCGCACTTATCACATTCTGGCTTTCTTGCCTTGCAAATATACCTACCGTGGAGAATAAGCCAGTGGTGAGATATTGCCCTAAGCTTCTCAGGTATGTTGGAGGTGAGGTCTTTTTCGACTGCATCTACTGTCGTACCTTTTGAGAGTCCTAGTCTTTTTGAGAGCCTAAACACGTGTGTATCAACTGCTATCACAGGCTTATCATAAATAATAGAAGCTATCACATTAGCCGTCTTTCTTCCTACTCCTGGTAAACTGATTAGCTCTTCTATACTTGCTGGCACCTGGGAGGAAAACTTCTGCACTAACATTTCGGCCATACCTTTAAGATGGGAAGCCTTATTGTTAGGATAGGATATCGAACGGATATAAGTAAAGATCTCATCCACGCTTGCTAGAGCCATAGATTCAGCTGTTGGGTAACGCTCTATAAGGGCTGGAGTAACCATATTTACCCTCTTATCAGTACATTGAGCAGACAAAATTACTGCTACTAGAAGTTCAAAAGCATTTGTATAATTGAGCTCTGACTCGGCAACTGGCATATTGATCTCAAACCAGTCAATTATATTCTTATATTTTATGCTTACAGCTTTTTTTGACATCTTATAAAAATTCAGAGAAATCTATTTCAATATCCTTTAGAGCCTCTATTTCTGTTAATTTTTGCCTATCACAAAGTAGGACTCTTCCTGGATATTTTTCAAAAATCGTATGATTATGAGTTACCATAACTATAGCTGTATCTTGTTGTTGATGTATTTGCATAAATAGATCCATCAACTCAGCCGATGCTTCCATATCTAGATTACCTGTTGGCTCATCAGCCAAGATAAGCTCTGGCTTATTCAATAACGCTCTTGCTATAGCCACTCTCTGCTGCTCTCCCCCCGATAATTGGTGTGGCATCTTATATGCTTTATGCGACATTCCAACAAGACCTAAGGCCTCTTCGACCTTTGCGTCTATAAGCCTTTTCCCCTTGCTACCTGTTGCACGCAGTACAAATGCAAGATTCTCATACACACTCCTATCCATCAGCAGTTGAAAATCTTGGAATACGACTCCAAGTTTTCTTCTCAGTAGAGGTAGATGTTTACTTCTTAAAGTCTCTAGATCAAATTCTTGAACTCTGACATGTCCTTTCTCTATAGGATTTAATCCGATTAAAGTATTAACAAGTGAGCTCTTTCCACTTCCAACCTTTCCTATTAGGTAAATAAATTCACCTTTGAATACCTGAAAGGATACATCATAAAGTACTGTGGAAGTACCATTTGATATATTCGCATTTTTTATATCTATTATCGGCTTACTTATATGCAATGTGTTTTGAGTCTCCATTATTTTTATTTTTACGCTTACAAAATTATAAAATTTTATTAATTTTGTAGATTAATATGACAATATATGAGTTCTATGCGAATACAAAATATTAAAAGTGCCATAATATCCCTATTTTTTATCGGGATTTCGGCTTTATCCCTTAATGCACAGGATAATGATCAACTGAATGAAAAGATCAGAGAAGTCAAGTTCATGTACGAAAATGACTTATTCTACCCTGCACAAGTACTAATCAATGATATCGTTGAAGAATCCAAGATAGAACTGAACACTACTCAGCGCCTAACCCTTGAGGCATATAATGTTTTATCTTCAATTTGCCTTAACAAACCGAATATTGACGCACTCGTGCTAACATATAAAGAACTTTATCCTCAGTCTCATTATATATCTGAAATAGAATATATGCGAGCACAGTACTACTTTGACGAGAGGGATTATGCCAAGGCATTGAAGATATATGACGATATCGTTCACTACGAATACTCTGTTGAAAAAAGAAAACAAATCGTATATAATAGAGCATTTTGTAATCTAAGAGCTGGTGAATATAATCTAGCGGAAGAAGGATTTGAGATAATCATAGGCCTAGGTAAAAACAAGTATTACACTTCAGCAAATTACTATTTAGCCTATATTGACTATCTTAACAAAGATTTTAGCTCTGCTATTAAAGTTTTTTCAACGCTCACAAACGATCATAGCTACTCACTAATGTCAAGATATTTCATGTTAGAGTCTTACTTTATGCTAGAGAACCACAATTATGTTATAGATAAAGGACCAAAATTATTTGATGATCTTGATGGAGACTATAAAAATAAAGTAGCCCGCTTCTTATCTGAATCATTCTATGCTCTAGATATGAAAAGACAAGCTAAAGATTACCTTGATCTATATACTCGTTCTGGAATCGATATTAGTAGAAAAGACAGCTATTACTCAGGCATAGTTTCATACTCCTTAGGAGCTTATTACTCTGCTATCGATGAATTTAAAAAAGTTCTCGGAAAAGAAGATACTCTATCTCATAACGCGCAGTATTACCTTGGTAACTCATATCTAAAGATAAAGAATAAATACCTTGCATTTGACGCCTTCAGAAGCGCTGCATATAGAGATGAAGATGCGCGCATCAAAGAAGATTCGTATTTTAAGTATGCAAAGTTAGCCTTCGATATTAATGACGATATCACTATATTTTCTGAATACCTGACGCTATTTCCAAAATCTCAGCGAGCAGATGAAATATACACTTATATTGGTAGTTCCTACCTACTTGCTAAGAAATATAAAGAATCACTAGAGGCATACACAAAAGTCTTAAGGCCCGCACCAAAGACTATTGAAAACATTCAGAAGGCTGCATTTTTCAGAGCCATGCATCTCCTTGAGGGAGGATATTATAATTCTGCTATCGCTGACTTCGAACTATCTTTGACTTACAGCCAACATAATGAATACCTTAAGGATTTAACAAATTTCTGGTTAGCTGAGGCTCATTATAGAACCAACAATTATTTAACCTCGATCACTATCCTCGAAAGGCTACTAAAAAATCCTAATGCAGAAAAACAGGAAAACTATGAGTTAATCTTATATAACCTAGCATACTCATTTTATAATGACAAGCAGTACAAAAATGCGATTGAATACTTTAGACAGTATCTTGCGACCTCACCTTCTACTCGTCAAACAACTCTTGAGGCTAAAGTCAGAGTTGCCGATTCACATTATATGCTTAGGGATTTTGAAGGATCTGCAGCACTCTATGAAGACATTTCAAATCTTGAATATGAGCAAAATAAGATATATGCAAACTACTATGCCGCGATCTCTTACGGTCTTATATCCCAGTACGATAAGAAAGTTCAAATGCTAGAATACGTTCAATCTAATAAATCCAAGGATGCTCCATTTTACACCCAATCCATTTACGAGCTAGGAAGAACATACACAGAATTAGAAATGAATGAGAAAGCTATAAAATCTTTCTTAAGCATACTTAATAACCCTAATGACGCACTTTATCACCCTAAGGTTATGATTGAGTTAGGCCTTGTCCACTACAATCTATCTCAGTATGACCAGGCCCTAAAGTATTATGGACGCGTAGTTGATGAATACGAACTTACTGACGCCTCTGAAGAGGCAATACTAGGAATCGAAAGCGTATATCTAACCCAGAACGAGCCGGAAAAATTCCTAGGATACCTAGACAGCATAGGCCTATCATACGTTAGGACTAATGAAGAGAAAGAAGAAATGCTTTTTAACGCATGCGAGCAGGCATATATCTCAAAAGACTATCTATTAACTATTGAGAAAATAGACTCATTCTTAGAACTCTACCCAAGCGGAAATAGAATCGCACAAGCCTACTTCTATAAAGGAGAATCTTTCAAGGCCCTCAAGTCGTATGATAAAGCTGCTGAAGAATTCTTAAGGGTTATGCAGATCGGGGAAGGTTCATTCAAGGAATTATCTAGTTTATACTATGCTGATATTGCCTATGAACTTGAAGAGTACGACAAAGCTATTAAGGCCTACTTAACTCTATCCCAGATCGCTAAGTTAGAGAATAATAGATTTGCTTCAGTTGTTGGTCTTATGCGTTCTTACTACAAGAACAAAGACTATATGAACGCTATCAAGGGAGCAAGAAGTATCATAAACATTAAGAATGTAGACCTATCCTTAAAAGAAGAGGCACAATATATTACTGCGACTTCACTCAACAAAACTGGCGACAGAGAGAATGCTATGCTTATATACCGAGAGTTATCTAAAAATCCAGACTCTCCTATAGGAGCAGAATCATACTATATGCTAGTTCTGGAAGCCTACGAAACGGGTGAATTCGAGAAGGTTGAAACACTTGTATATGACCTATCAGAGAAAGGTATATCTCAGCTCTACTGGCTAGCCAAGTCCTTTATAGTTTTAGGTGATGCCTTTGCAGAAAGAGAAGATTATGCTCAGGCTATGGCAACATTCGAAAGTATTCAACAAGAATACGAACCTGTAAATGAGAACGATGACGTACTAGAGCAGGTAAATATCAGAATAAATAGAATCCAACCAAATTTAGAAGTACAACTATAGATGAAATTAAAATTATATATATTCAGCATAATATTCATTCTTTTTTGCTCGCTTGAACTTTCAGCTCAGCAAAATATTGACTCTGAGGTTAGAGTCGATAGGCAGTTTGAAACAGTATTAAAATTAAGCACTAAATCTCCGCTTAACATTAGCTATCCTGATAGTTTATCAAAATTAAATCTAAACTTTAATTATAGCTTATTTGATTCGCCGTATGAAGATTTATATGAGTTTACACCGATGCGCTCAGACGCATCGTTTAATCAATTAAAATCTGTACTCTATCCTGTCCTTTATGCAAAACTCAAGGTCGCAACAGCTAGTTTTGATAATGTTATGCCATACGGAAGCATTTATGTTCGCCCTAGAATAGGTGATAAAACATCCCTTGTATTCTTTTATAATCACGATTCGATGTGGGGAGATGCTTATAATGCTACGATGAATTACGATAATAACACTATCTCTAAGTCTATTTACAAGACTATGGCCGATAATATGGTTAACGATATGGGCTTCAGACTTAAATATTCTTGGGAAGAGGGAGAGATTGACGGAGGACTAAAATACACAAATTCTTTTAATACATTCTATGGAAGTGGAGCATTCGAGGCTCCTGACCATAATGCTCTGAGGGATATTGCATCGCATACTGTCAACAACTTACTTCTTGATGCTAGAATTAAATCCACTGATATTATTGACAACTCGTTCTTTTACGATGTAGCTATTAGCTATGAGAATACATCCGAGAGTAGACTTGACTACTTGCCTCCTATTGGCAGTCCCTACAATAATAATCCTATTTTAGAACAGAGTATTAATTTAAATTCGACCTTTGGTTTCTCGTTTTTATCAGAACACTACGTTTTCCTACAGGTAAAGAACAACAATATTTTCTGGAAGGATAAAGCAAATGCAGCATTTGGAATACTAGAACTTAGTCCTACGTATTTATATTTGAAGGACAGATTTGATATGAGGCTTGGATTAACATTTGCCTTCCCATATTCGAAAAAAGCAAAATACTTATACCCAAATATTAGCATACGTTATAAGGCTGTTCCTGATTACCTATGGCTAGACTTTAAACTTGACGGAGAAAATGTACTCAACACCTATTCGTCGCTTTACAAGCAGAATCCTTGGTTAATTCAAGACATAGAACTGAAAAACACAACTATTCCTCTAAGATTAAAGCTTGCGCTTAATGGTGGAGTTAAAAGTCTATTCTCATACTCTTTAGCCGCATCTCTATCTTATAATGAGGACTTTGCGATGTTTGCCTACGATTTTACAAACGACAATCTTACTATGCCTATCTATAATAATTTTTGGGCATTTACTGCCGAGTCTAATGTTGGCTTAAAGTTCGATTTACTGTCTGTTAGTGCGTATTTTAAGTACAATAGCTATTTTACTGCCCAAACATCTATGCTTCCTAAGACAGAAATAGGAGGACGCTTAAAATATACATTTAGAGAAAGATTCTTCTTAGATTTCAATATTTATCACAGAGGTGCCACCGATGCTATCTTTCGTGAAGCAGATATGTTAACAATATGGGAGGTCCCTTCTTTCTGGGATTTAGATCTGACTTTAAGTTATGCATTAAATACTGAAACTCTATTATTTATTGAGGCAAAAAATATTCTCAATCAGACTATAATCTACATTCCAAATTATCTTAGACCAGGGCTTACATTTGGGGCCGGAATCTGTTTTAAATTCTAATTTTTTTTATTATCTTTGTTCGTTTATAAATAACGAGTAAAGAAGATGAATGATAATCAAATTAATGTAGCAGAAAATCAATATTCCGCTGATAGTATCCAAGTCTTAGAAGGTTTAGAAGCAGTAAGAAAAAGGCCTTCTATGTACATCGGAGATGTGGGATCGAGGGGTTTACATCATTTAGTATATGAGGTCCTTGACAACTCTATAGACGAGGCTTTAGCAGGTTACTGTACTGATATAGAAGTTATAGTGAATGAGGACAACTCTATCACTGTACGAGATAATGGTAGAGGTATCCCTACTGGTATGCACGAGAAGGAAGGTCGTTCTGCCCTAGAGGTTGTTCTAACTGTACTTCATGCAGGAGGAAAGTTCAGCAAGGATAGTTACAAGGTATCTGGAGGTCTACACGGTGTAGGTGTTTCATGTGTGAACGCCCTATCTATCGCTCTAAAGGCTGAAATTCATAGAGAAGGTAAAATATTCGTTCAAGAATTCTCTAAAGGTATTCCACTATATTCTGTAAAGGAAGTGGGAACATCAGAGGATACAGGTACAATTATTACATTCAAGCCTGATGCTGAGATTTTCGAACAGACAACAATATATAATTATGATATTCTAGCAACAAGGATAAGAGAGCTATCTTTCCTTAACAAGGGTATTAAATTATGCCTTATTGATAGAAGAGTCACTAATGATCTATCTGATGACGATCTAGAACAAGGAGAAGCTCCAAAAGAAAGGAGAGAAGAGTTCTACTCAGAGAAGGGTTTAATGGAGTATGTTGACTTCCTTGACGGCTCAAGAGATAAAATCACGGAGAGTCCTATTTATCTGGAAACAAATAAGACAGGCATTCCTATCGAGATAGCGATGCAGTACAACACTAGCTTCTCTGAGAATATCTACACTTATGTGAATAATATTAATACTATAGAGGGAGGTACTCACCTTACAGGATTTAGAAGAGGACTTACAAGTACTCTAAAATCATACGCTGAGAAGAACGGTTTCCTTTCTAAATTAAAGTTTGATATAGAGGCTGGAGACTTCAGAGAAGGTCTAACAGCAGTTATTTCCGTAAAAGTGGCTGAACCTCAGTTTGAAGGACAGACAAAGACGAAGTTAGGAAATGGAGAGGTAGACGCAGCAGTTTCTCAAGCTACTAAATCAGCGCTAGAGCAATATCTAGAGGAGAACCCAAAGATCGCAAAGTCCATCGTTGATAAGGTTATTTTAGCTGCTACAGCTAGACACGCAGCACGCAAGGCGCGTGACCTAGTTCAAAGAAAAACAGTTATGTCAGGCGCTGGTCTTCCTGGAAAACTAGCAGACTGTTCAGAGCGTAATCCAGAAAAATGCGAACTTTTCCTTGTCGAGGGAGATTCAGCGGGCGGTACAGCGAAGACAGGTAGAGACCGTGCAACTCAAGCGATATTGCCTCTTAGAGGTAAAATCTTAAACGTAGAGAAAGCGATGGAACACAAGGTGTTAGAGAGCGAACAAATTCGCAATATCTATACTGCGCTTGGAGTTACTATCGGAACAGAAGAGGATAGCAAGGCCTTGAACATTTCAAAGCTTAGATATCATAAAGTGATAATAATGACGGATGCGGACGTAGACGGTAGCCACATATCGACACTTATTCTTACTTTCTTCTTCAGATACATGCCTGAATTAATTAAAAATGGATACGTTTATATCGCAACACCTCCACTTTACAGGGCTAAGCGAGGAGAAAAAGAGATCTACTGCTGGAGCGAAACTGAGAGACTGGACGCGATAGAGTTACTAGGTAAGGGAACTGAAAAACTAGTTGAGATTCAAAGATATAAGGGTCTTGGAGAGATGAACGCAGAACAGCTGCGCGACACTACTATGGACCCAAATACTAGGATGTTAAAACAAGTTACTATTGCAAATGCAGCAGAAGCTCACAGAATTTTCTCAATGCTGATGGGCGATGATGTACCACCTAGAAGAGAATTTATAGAACAAAATGCACGATACGCAAATATTGATGCTTAAAATAAGAACTTATGGATATTTTTGAAAGAATTTTAAATGACGAGGGTGGTCCTTTAGGACAGTACAGAACTCGTGCTCATGGTTATTATGCTTTCCCTAAATTAGAAGGGGAACTAGGGCCAAAAATGGTTTTTAACGGAAAAGAAGTGCTATGCTGGAGTATTAATAATTACCTTGGCTTAGCTAATCATCCTGAGGTAAGAAGAGTTGATGCTGAATCTGCTGCAAAATGGGGTATGGCCTACCCTATGGGTTCTAGAATGATGACTGGTCAAACTGCTCTTCATGAACAGTTAGAGAGAGAACTTGCTGATTTTGAACAGAAAGAGGATGCTTTCTTATTTAACTTTGGATATCAAGGTATTGTTTCTACGATTGAATCACTACTAACTAGACATGACGTTATAGTATACGATTCTGAAGCTCACGCTTGTTTAATTGATGGATGTAGATTACACATGGGACAGAGAATGGTTTATCCTCATAACGATATCGAAAAGTGTGAGAAAACTATTCAAAGAGCATTAAAGGTTTGTGAAAAGACAGGCGGTGGAGTCCTTCTTATCACTGAGGGTGTTTACGGTATGACTGGTGCACTAGGTATTCTTGACCAGATCGTAGCTCTTAAGCAGAAATACGACTTTAGAATTTTAATTGACGATGCTCACGGTTTCGGGGTTATGGGAGATTCTGGACGTGGTACTTCTGAGCATTTTGGTGTTATGGATGGTATCGATATCTACATCGGAGCTTATGCAAAATCTATGGCAACTATTGGTGGCTTCGTTGCAGGTCCAAAGCATGTAATTAACTACTTAAGATATAATTTACGTTCTCAGATTTACGCAAAATCTCTTCCTATGCCTATAGTAGAGGGATGTTTAAAGCGTCTAGAGATTATTCGCAGCCAAGAAGGAGACGAACTTCGTGAGAAGTTATGGGTAATTACTCGTGCTCTTCAGAATGGACTTCGTGAAAGAGGCTTTGATATAGGTCTTGCTGAGGCCTGTGTTACTCCAGTATTTATCAAAGGTTCAGTTCCTCAGGCGACTAATATACTTGTAGATTTACGTGAGAATTATAAGATATTCTGCTCTGTTGTAGTTTACCCTGTAGTTCCTAAAGACGTTATTATGTTTAGAATCATCCCTACTGCAGCACACAGCTTAGAAGATGTTCAATACACTCTTGATGCATTCTCAGAGATTAGAACTAAACTAGATGCAGGACAATATGATTCTAACGAAATTTTAAATAAAGCAATGGAATAAGAATACTATATGGAAAACAATAATCTACGTAACCCTAGGCTATATTTAGCTTTTGTATTTGTATTAATACTGACTATCGTTTTTTCACCAAAAAGTGATAATTTTAACTACAAATACCAAAAGGGTAAACCGTGGATATACGAGACTCTAATCTCGCATATTGATTTTCCTATTCTTAAAACGGAGCAAGAAATACAGACTGACAAAGCTAGTGTTGCATCTATGGTTGTTCCTTTTTACAACTATAATGACCAAACACACAGAGTACAAGCTGTCGCCTTTAGTAATTTTGCTTCATCTATTGATACTGATAATACTCTGGTCACAGATATATTAGATCTTCTTGACGAGATATATAAGGTAGGGGTAATTCCAAAGCAGGCTACTACTGCTAATGAAGATAGACTAATCATTATTCAAAATGACAAAACTATATATGAATTACCCCTGTCCAGGGTATATGATACGGGTTCAGCTGAAGAGGTTATATTGAATTTTCTTTCTGATTCTTATCCAGATAAGAAGACAGATTCTCTATATCAACGTCTACAGCTAGATAAATATATCTCCCCTAACTTACTTTATGATGAAGCTAAGACTGCTTCAATGCATAGAGAAAACATAGAGTCTATTTCTGCAGTGAAGGGTATGGTTTACACAGGCCAACTTATAGTTACTAAAGGAGAAGTAATTACGCAGGAAGTAAAGGACATACTAGACTCATATCGACACGAGACACAGCTTGGTATTAATTCAAGTAAGAGATCATCACTTAGTTACACTATCGGACATAGTATATTTATGTTCATTGTACTTTTTATACTTTTTGTGACTATATATTTCTTAGATAGAAAGGCCATAGGTATAAAAAGGGTATACTTCTTTCTATTGATGATATTTGCTCTTATGTACTTAGTGAGTGTATTTATAGCTAAATATGATCAAAAAATGCTCTATGTCATTCCATATTCAGTTTTCTCACTATATTTAGTAGCATTCTTTAAAAGATCATCAGCCTTTAGTCTATACACTATTATGCTTCTTCCTATAATTATAATTTCTAACTCTGGTCTCGAGTTATATTTTATAAATTTATTTGCAGGTATGATAGCGGTATATTCGTTTGAATACTTAAATAAAGGATGGCTTCAGTTTATCAGTTCGCTCTTAGTGTTAGTTGGACTAGTTCTTGCACAACTATCGTATTTGCTTATCAATAACGATTTTACGGCTCTTTCTCTTGACCGTCTTTTATATTTATGTTCAAATGCGGTGCTTTTAATAGCATCATACCCTCTTATTTATCTCTTTGAGATGATATTCTCATTAGTTTCTAAATCAAGGCTACGAGACCTCTCAGACTCTAATAGTAGTTTACTTCAAGAGATGTCTAAGAAAGCTCCCGGCACATTCCAGCACTCTCTACAAGTTGCAAATATAGCGGCCGAAGCAGCAAGCGAAATCGAATCAGATATTGCGCTAGCAAGAGTTGGAGCATTGTATCACGACATAGGAAAATGCGCAGACCCTTTATGTTATATTGAAAACCAGCCCCAAGGCTACGATTACCACAAGGATCTTACTCCTGTAGAGAGCGCTCAACAGATACTAAAGCACGTAACTAGGGGTATTGAACTAGGCAAAAGAAATAAACTACCAAATGCAGTTATCGATTTTGTAAGATCTCATCACGCAAAGTCTATCGTATCTTACTTCTACACTATGCACTGTAATAATGGAGGCGACCCTAATGATATCGAAATGTTCAGATACAAGGGTAACCTACCAGATTCAAAAGAACAGGTTATAGTTATGCTTGCTGATACGCTTGAAGCAGCATCTAGGACACTAAGTGAATACTCTGATGAGAAGATATCTAATCTTGTGGATAATATCGTAACTCAGAAACTTGAAAGTGGACAGCTTGTTAATGCTGATATCTCTATTAAAGAATTAAATATCGTTAAAGAGAGTTTTAAACGTCAGCTTCAGCAAATATACCACTCAAGGATAGCCTACCCTAGCTTAAACGACAATAAGAAGAAAAAATAAAGTTTTTTTTGTATCTTTGCACGCACTAATCGGGGATGTTTTGGATTTGACAGCATAAGACCTCTGATAGTAAGCACGTCGAGCGTTGTAATTTAGCTCGTTAATACTAAGTTTCAAGCCATTATCTGGCAACAATTCTTATGCACTTGCTGCGTAATAAACAGAGTTTATTACCTTAATCACGGTCGCCAAGGAGCGATAGTGACAAGTATCTCACCTATATTTCTATCAACTATTATAGGTATACGAGGTATCATTAAAGTTGATTGCGTATGCTGATTTTTCTAAGGTATACTAAGTTTTAGAAAATAAGACTAATATAGATTGTTCATTATCAGTATTAGTTCGAAAACCACTAATGAACTAAACGTGTAGAAAGCTGTTGGAAGCTGTGTTTGGACGGCGGTTCGAGTCCGCCCATCTCCACAAGTAAAAAAGGAATGCCACTTGGCGTTCCTTTTTTGCTTGTGGAGATACGAGAGCACCTATTATGCTCTCGTTTATTACCACATCAGCTTTCGCTGATGAAGGAGGCACATCACTACAGGTGTTAAATAGAGGCACACCTTGCGTGATGGTCGCTGATGCGACTTGACACGAAACAAGCACTCATTGCTAAAAAAGGAATGCCACTTGGCGTTCCTTTTTTGCTTGTGGAGATACGAGAGCAC
>CAYJFD010000012.1:47083-53547 GCA_964369605.1 uncultured Muribaculaceae bacterium
ACACGAAACAAGCACTCATTGCTAAAAAAGGAATGCCACTTGGCGTTCCTTTTTTACTTGTGGAGCAGTCGTTCTAAATCAAAACACCTCACCCGTCGGCAAAAAACGCTCTCAGGACACGATTTTGACTACGGGCCACTAGTTTTAGCGCTAAAACACCCTGTCCGTCGGCAAAAGACGCTCTATAGAGGCGAAAACTCCGACGGGCTACATCAGTTTAGCTAATAACTAGGGGCACACAGTCAGTTGTCTGGTATATTACTACACTCCCACCCACCACGAAAGATTAACCTAAGGGCTGACGCCACATCTTCCTTAGGTAGATGTAAATGCTCCTCCTCCGTCAATATGCTCATTTTAGCACTTCTCAAAAAAGTTTTATTGGACAACAATAAATAAAATTAAAGGAGCAACTCTTATCGGGTTGCTCCTTATTAAGTTTAGGGATTAGAATTATAGTCTGACTACCACTCCCCGTTTGCAAATTTCACTTTCTCAATTTGACCTGAAGGAGCTACTTCTGGTTTTACATCTTCAATACATCTCACTGAATAACCTCTTGAAGCCATAACTGTACTTGGAAGGGTTGTGGCAAATTCTGACATCATATACAGATTTACAAAGGCTCTATCACTTGGCTTATCATTAGCCCATAAACCAACTGCCATATCACTTAATCTAATACTACCAAAGTCCTGACGATAACCAGGGAAAGGGATGTAAATACAACCATTATGGTTTTCGAATGACGCTGTAGCGTGATTAGGACCAAACCATCTTCCTTTATTTAAATCTGGATCAGCATCTGGGTTTCCAAAATATGTATATCCTGCATCTATTAACTTCTGAAGCTCAGCCTGCGAAGGGACTCTCCATCCTTCTGGACATGGATCATAAGCAGTTTTTGTAGCGCCATCTTCTCCTCCCCACATATTTCCTGGAGGATTACTCCATGAAGTATAGAATGTTTCAGAATCAAGAGTTTCTGCTGCTGTTACGAAATCAGTTATAGCCTCGGTATTAATAATTACGTCTGAAGCTAGCGACTGACCATCCTTTCTACCCCATTGATATAATTTACCCATAACTAAATCGGTCTCATGGTAGCCACAGTTTACTGGCGCCCACTTTATTCCTCCGATTTCTATTCCGACTCCGTGATTAACTCCATATTCATCAACATACTCTAATTCTGTTGGCGCTTCTACTAACTCAAAAGTTGGCATTGAAGTGATTTGAGATCTAGAAATTCTGTTGACTTCCTTATTCGGGATTATCTTTTCGATAAAGTTAGTCTCATCTGTATAGAAACGAATAAGAAGTGATAGGTCTTCGCCTTTTGTTGGAGGAAGTACTATATTAAAGACAGTTTCTTCGGCAGACAAAGTTATGCCTTCACCTAGTAGATAGGTTATTGACTTATTTGTCTCATTAACATCTGGCATTGAAATAGTTGGATTACTTGTATCCATTTTCATATCTAGACTGCCTTTTCCATTAAGAGCATTATTTTCACTAACTACCTCCACTTTAGTAAGAGTGGCAGTGCCTATAAGTTTCAATCTTAAAACTCCCATAAGATTTTTAAAATTCAAAACCTTATCCTCACCAGCTAATGCGACCATTGGGAAAGTATTGGTAGAAATATTATTAATGTAGTAATTTTGAGTAGCTGGAATATTTAAATTAAAGGTACTTGATTCAAACTTATCTACAAATGTACTTGGATAGGCAGCAAAATATTCTTTAGCCTCTTCAATAGAGCCAGCAAAGCTTCCTACACCATTACTGACACTCGTAAGGGTAAAGTCGGTTCCTTCTGTACCTGCTGTAAAGATTTTTATTATATCTGCTGGATTTTGTGTCCACTCAATTATTGACTCACCTTCACCTTCATTACCCAATGATGTTCTTAACTGTGGCGATTGAGCCTCTAATGTTGCTTTAAATTCTGTGTTTGTAACCACATTATCTTTAGTACAAGAAAAGCATAATGTACTTAGGCCTAATATGGCCAAAAATTTTATTTGTTTTTTCATTTTCTGTTTGTTATAAATTAGGATTATCTGTTCTATATAATTCAGTATGAACTTTCTTATAGTTAATAGGCTTTATTATTTTGCTAAAATTCGTTTTTTTACCTTCTTGGTAATTTTTCTCTGGTAAATTTAGAGAAGGATACTTACTGGTAGGATAATATGAAGCTTGTCCTTTAGAAACTTCATCAATACTTCCTCTTACTAACTTAAAGTCAGCTATAAATATTACTGGACTCATTACATTTTGCATAGGTCCCCAAGTATAACCTACACAGTAATAGTATTTTTTACCATCATAAGACACAGGTTTTACTGTAAGAGTATCTCCGTCTTCAGATAATTCGACTTCAAACTCTTTAACACCGTAACTATAAGTTCCATATTCTATCTCTAATGCAAAATTTAACAGTTGGTTTCCAAAGTTATTATTTGTAGGAGCGATCGTTTGTTGATCTATAGGTAAGGTTATACGACCATCTTCGTGAATTTGAAGATTCCATTTTAAACCGAAATCGAAGAAATTATCTTGAGTTGAATAATACGGAGAATAACTTGGGTGCTCTAGTAATGCTAATGGAGAAAAATACTCTGTGCTTATTCCATTATCTCTTCTATTTAAATCTAGACCTTTGCATAATAGTCTATTTTGCCCTCTCGTTTTGTCTGCAAATTTTTCTGCATTTGACTTAAAGTCCTCATATAAATCGTCTATTTCTGAAGAATTTAAATGAGTGAACTTCTGCGCAAGACTAGATGGAGTAGAAGAAGGGTAATCTACAGTAGAGGTGATATTAACACTTGCGTATGTCGGTTCTTTTGCTGGCGTAAAAGGCTTACCCTCAAGTTCATTTTTATCCTCAAATAGATATGCGACAACAGTCCACTCACCCTGAAGCTCTTCAAACAACGAACTTTCTACTCTTGGTGCATAAGGCTGAGGAATCGTAATATTATCTGCGATAGAGGTACTTCCATCCGCGTCAGGATTACTAATTGTTAACTCATCATTATATCCTACGACTACTAACCTAGACTTAGTATCTTCCCACGATCTAAACATAATATTTAAGCCCTCATCACTATTGATTGCTCCTAGATAAGCTGGTTCTGTAATAAATTCACCGAAATTAGTGCATATATCTAAATATGTAGCACCTTGATTTATAGCGGATTCCCATTCAGAAACATCATTGCATATATATGCAAACTCTACTATATCCTTTGTTTCACACTTGATATTGTACCAAACCTCCCAAGGAGAAGGCTCCCCTACTGGCGAAATAATAGGCGTTACAACAAACTCAGGTGCAGGTTTTGTAGCTGTACTTACTTCGAAATCTATAAACACCTCATTTTGAGACGTTCCAAATTCATCTCCCTTGCTTACTAGAATGAATTTATACTTTATATCCTTCTTTAAAAAGTCTACTACCACCTCTACTGGTTTATCATCTTCACTACCATATAAAGTAGTCCAATATACAGCTCCATCATAGCCATATCTGTCTTCCAAAATATTCCATTCATTTTCTGAAAGAGTTAGATAAGAGAATGAATGTATTCCATCACTAGGAGTTATCGAAAAAGTCGCTGATTGGGTAGTTGTATTTTTTAATACACACTCATTCTTTGAACTAAGCTTATTAGGTACTCCTGCTATGGTAGTAATAGTTTTATGATATTCTGTTGTCCAGAAATCATCCTCATTAGTATTCTCAGGATCGCTATTAAGGGCAGAATTATAAGCACCTAGATCAAAGTAAGGAACTCTTACTATATCTCCTATGCCGTCTAATGTCTCTACTTCAGCCTCAGCAGCTACTACTACTAAGATTTCTCTCGGAGCAACATCTATATCTACATTTTCATCCTTCCATTCCGTAAATGTTATTTCTGTACTTTCTGTATGCACAGTTCTTCCTGAAACGCCCACATTTCCTTCAAGAATTGAAGCATCGGTCAATCCTAAATTCTTCCATCTTTCATATTCTTTGTTAGATAGAACACGAACTGCGATAGTCTTTCCTTCAGGAACATTTAGGTTATATTTAAGCTCTCCGACATTATTTGGTGTTAATATCTCTACTAATTCTTTCGTAGGAGGATCTGGTTTCTCATTAGGATCTTTTCCAATTACTATTTCATCTACTTGCATAACCTCACTATAAACTAAGTCCTTTGGATTTTCTATTTCCTCTGTACTTTGATCATCTTGTAGATATTCAACTGAAATAAATAATTTATAAGTCGTCTCATAGGTCAAGTCAACTATTTCAATATCAAAATTTTCAGTTTGAACACCAGCGATAACACCTTTATTAAACAGATCCTCTGCTGAGGGCGTTTCCATATCGATATCTTCGGTTATTATATAAGCATACTGTTTAGCTAATTTTGTTTCCGCACTAATTAACACAGTAGAATCTACTACCTGCTTTAATTTAAATTCAGCAAAGGGTAAAACTTCTACTACATCTTCTTTTTCTGGTTCTTTTTCACAAGATGAAAGCACCACACTTAACATCAAAAAAGATACTAATAAATAATTAAAAAATTTGTTCATATTTATTTTCTTTATGTCTATTTAACTTCTATTTACGCCTTATTACCATTCGCCTTCTTCAAAATCTAAATCTTCATTAGGCCCTACACTCGTTAAGCCTTGATCATAGTCCTTATCTTCTACACATCTAATAGAAAAAGCATCGGCCCTAGAGGAAGAATTTATAGCGACTTCTTCACTTTTCTCATTCTTATATAAAATTAGATATTGAGACGCGTTTTCAAACGGTGTTGAACTCCAATAATATCCTACAAGATCTCGATCTAGTACATTATTATTATTTAGCCTTGCACCTGCATAAGATAAGAATATATTATTCTTGCTATTCTCAATACTTGCATTTGAATGGTCTTTACCAAACCATCTTCCAGACTGGCCATAAGGTGTAAGTTTATCATCTCCAGGAGCACAGTGTGTTGAATTATCAACTCCAACACCTAAACTTTTATATTCATTTTCTGTAGGCACTCTCCATCCCTTTGGACACGGATCGTACTTAGTCTTTGGAATACCCCATAATGTAGCATCTGACGAATTTAACCAGCCGCTACCATTAGATTCATTTTCTGCCTCATCATAACTATGACCATCTATTCTACCCCACTGATATAATTTACCATAAGGATTTAAATCTTCACTGAATCCACAGTTTACTGGCGCCCAATACACTCCATTTACCTCGACTGCTTCTGCTAGATATTTTCCTTCTATATATGCTTTTTTAGTATTTGTAGTAAAGGATGCCTCTGTTGCAACTTCCTTCTGCTGACTATTTATTGCTATTACACTAATTAGGTACTCCTTACTAGCGTCTAGCTCTGTTGTGACGAATGACACCTCGGTATTAGGTTCTATTTTATTCTCTTCTTTAATTATCTCCTGGCTACTTGGCTTCATCGAAGCTTCTGTAAGCATATAGTAAATACTACTTATATTTTCACTTTTAATAGTATAGCTCACTGCGGTTCCTATGACCTTGTATATACCTATTTTTACTTCTTCTTTTTGAGTGGGAGATAGAGTGCTAGCTTTTAGGCTAGCAATATCACTTGCTTTTCCCTCCTCATTATATGCTACGACACTAAGCGTATAGATCATCTCTGCCTTTAAGTCGTCAAACACTAGCACCTTCGTTGAAGGATCAATAGACTCTCCCGATTCTTGAATATCTTCCAAAGTGTATGAATGCTCTCCCTCTGAAAACAAATAAGAGATAGTTTCGGCATTCTTAGAATCAAGATTAAAACTAAGTAGGTTTAATTCTTGTTTTTCGATTTCTACGAAAATAGTCGCATTTTGTTCCTTTTCTTTTTCACACGAAATAAAGAATAGAACTAACGTAAGTAATTGTAATAATAAAGATAGTTTTAGTTTCATTTTTCTAGGTTTAAATTAAATGCAATGCTTTTAGAATTACGTTTTAATAAATTCTCTAACAAATTTAAGAACTCTAAAAAATAGACTCACAAAATATTATTTACATTATCACAATTGAAGATTTGTAAAAGCTAAAAAAAGTGTAAATATGCTGATTTTAAACAAACTAACGATTAAGAACTTCATTCCTAAAGTTACTAGGAGTGTCACCTGTTTCTTTCTTAAAAGCGCGATAAAGCGATGTAACACTATTATATCCGACTTCATCTGCGAGATGCTTTATAGGGATATCAAAATCTTTTTGCGATAAGATTTCTTTTGCTTCATTTATTCTCAAGGTATTGAGATAATTACTAAAATTCGTATTTGCGGAGTTTTTGATAGCCTTAGACAGATAAGTTCTATTACTAGAAAGGAGCTCTGCAACTTTCTCCAAAGAAACATCTTTTTGTTTATAAATTTTCTGTCTAAGCATTATATCTTCA
>CAYJFD010000013.1:0-51565 GCA_964369605.1 uncultured Muribaculaceae bacterium
TTTGTTGGTGGTACACGTGGTATACCGTAATCTTCAAGTGCGAAGTTGTCATAAGTAATACCGATTTTCGATCCTTGTCCAACTTCCCAAGCGATAGATTGTTGTGGAGCTGTAACATTCTTCTCAATGTGCATTACTCGTTTTCCTGTTAGATCGAAAAATTCGATTAGAAGGTTAAACCCACCTACAGCACTAAGAGTTGGAGGTGTGATGATAGGGAAGGTGATAGTCGTTCCATCTCCTTGTCTAGTTAATGGAGATACCTGTACTTTATTAGGACCTGCAAAATAATTAATAGACATACTTGCTGTGTGTGCTAATCTAGCTTCTTCACCAGTAAGAGTACGCTTTGCACCTGCTAAAGCTGTTTGAGTACTTGCGTTATTTGTGATATTCCAGATTCGATACTCAGCTGTTCTCTCGAAAGTATTTCCAGTAGTACCGTCAGGAAGAGTAATAGTAGCTACTAGCTGGTGAGCTTCGATATGCCCAACTGATTCATAATTAATAGTACTAGCATCTATAACCACCTGTACTGAGTGATAAAGCTGCATAAAATCTAAAACCACCTCAGGTTCTCCTGGTGCTACACTAGATTCACCTGTTGCATTATTAATATTAATAGTACGACCAGAAATAGGGGCAGAAATATGAGGTGCAAACTCTCCATAATTTTTATACATTGCTGAAGCTGGTTGCAATACATCTGCTTCATAAGCCCAATGTCCAGGAAGGTTCACTTTTAAGTAGTCAAGGCTTCCTTCAGAACGTAGTTCAAGTATAGATGCCGCAGGGATCTTTCCTTGTTCAAACGCTTTCTGTAGATTCTCCTGTGTTGGAGTAAGTGTGAAGAAGTCTAGTAATACGCTAGATGTGCCATCACCATTATCCGTAACATTAGTAACAGGCATCTGACCTTTGAATGCATTTGTATTAGATGTACCTGGATTCTCAAGTCCCATTAGAGTATAAAGTCTAGGTAGACCTGCGCCTGCTTCACCTGGCTCGTAAAAGTTGTTAGTTAGGTCATAAGCATCGATCTCATCGTTTGGAGACCAAAGAGCCGCCATTCCCTCATAAGGGTCAATAGTCACCCTTGTATCTGGTGTACCAGCTTTGAAGTTTATGTTCATCATCTCTCCAATCTGTGGAGCCGCTGAATTATTCATCTTTTCATCATTACAAGAAGTTGATAAAATCAACCCTGCAGTCAGCGCTAACATTAATCTTTTTTTCATCATTTTAATTTTAATAGGTTACAAAATCTTGAATTTCGCGGATCGTTCCGTTAACTGGTGTCGATACTTGACTTGCTGCAAATCCAATCTCCACTTCTACCTCCAGCAGATCAACCTGTGGAGACTCATAATTTAAATTTTCTCTCATCTTGTTCTTTTTTTTAATTAGTACTCTTATATTTTATTCTTTCTTTCCTCTAAGAAAATCATAGCAAATATACTACATTTTATATTAATCTCAAAATTTAATACGCTAAAAATCAGCATTTTCTATCACGTTTTATGTTTATATAAACGTGTAAAATATGTGTTTTAGCATACTGGAAGCCTCTTTTTTTATAAATCTAATGTGTTTATATAAAAAAAAAGAGTAAATATGCGATAATATAAGGTGCGTATCTTGCCGTTTTTCAAAAAGGTCAAAAAAATAATTGAAGCAAAAACCGTGCCATACACAAAGTAAAATGTTTATCGATACTCTTTAGTATATAGGTAGATTTCAGCTTCGTTAGCTCTTTCGGTATCGAATTATAAGTCAGAATAGCCGAAGGCATATTTTTTGATGTGGTAAATATGATAGCTCCATTTTTACATATTTAATTTAATATATAGAACATGAAGAATAGTTGGCAGATTTTAACGCTACTTTTAGCTGTAGCAGTAGTATTCCTTTCAGTAAAAATAGCGATGACAGATAGTTTTAAAGCAGATGAGCCTGTTCTTGTCGATAAGCAAGAGGTAATCTTAGAAAATATTATGACTCGAAGTAGTGTGAGAAGCTATACCTCAGAGGCAGTAGGTGATGATCAAATAGAGCTTTTATTAAAGGCTGGTATGGCAGCGCCTAGTGCAGGGAACAAGCAGCCTTGGGAATTAATGGTAATTAATGATAGAGCTATTCTAGATGCTTTCCCAGATATAATTAAAGGAGCACATATGGCGGCGAAGTCCCAACAGGCGATAGTTGTACTAGGTAGTCCAGAGAAAGCTTTGATGCCTGACTACTGGGTTCAAGACTGTTCAGCTGTGACTGAAAATATATTGTTAGCTGCTCATGGTATGGGGCTAGGCGCAGTTTGGTGCGGAGCTTATCCTGAGAATGGCTCAGGAAGAGTTGAGAAGATGAGCGAATTACTTAATTTACCAGAGGGAACTTATGCTTTAAGTATAATAGTTGTAGGTAAACCTAATGTAGATGCGGTAGTAAAGAATAAATGGGATCCATCGAAGGTTCATTATAATAAGTACTAGTCTATGGAAAGATTAAAATATATTCTAAATCTACTGATTATCGTCCTACTAATGGCAGGGGTAGCGATTCAGAGAGATGGATCTATATTCGGTAGCGGTGTAGATGAAATATTTGTTCGTGAGAGAAGTGAGGCGCCAGTAGTGTCAGAAGTTACAGAGGGAGAACTCAGAATAATTAATACGACTGCCCTAGCTGAAGATGTCATAGGTTATGCAGGAACTACCCCTGTAGAGGTGCACATCGTGGGGGAGCGCATTGAAAAAGTCGTAGCTCTAGAGAATGTAGAGACCCCTAGTTATATGAATAGAGTACTCACGAGCGGCTTTATGAATAGTTGGGACGGGATGACGCTAAAAGAGGCTGCTTCTGTAGATATAGATGCTGTATCAGGTGCTACTTATACTTCTGTAGCAGTTAATGGTAATGTTAAACGTGCTGCGCAATATGCAGCTAAG
This sequence comes from uncultured Muribaculaceae bacterium, assembly GCA_964369605.1. Taxonomy (GTDB): domain Bacteria; phylum Bacteroidota; class Bacteroidia; order Bacteroidales; family UBA932; genus CAYJFD01. Next base: position 2,946 of record CAYJFD010000013.1, read on the forward strand.
GTAGAGGCTAGCCAAAAGAGCATCTTTGCAAATTTTGATTTAAAGACAGTAGCAGGTTTAGTGGTGATTCTCCTCGCTACGCTTATTACTTTAGCTAAGTTTCGTCAAAAGTGGTTGATTATCGCGCAGTTAGTTTTAAATGTAGCGGTGCTAGGTTTCTGGTGCAAAACCTTCCTTTCGATGTCTGCCTTTGTTTCTTGGGCTTCAAATGGAATAAATCTTTCGTTGTCGATAGTGACAGTAGTGATGTTTATAATTATATTGCTGTTGCCTTTGTTTAATCGCAAGGGGGCTTACTGCCATATATATTGCCCTTTGGGCTCTGCACAGGAATTATTAGGAATGATACCTATAAAGAAGCTAAAACTGAAGCCCGCAGTAAACTCGTTCTTGAATAAGTTAAGATATTACATATTATTTATCCTATTCTTCGTAATGTGCTTAGGAGTCGGATTTGAGTTAATGAACTATGAGGCATTTTCAGTGTTCTTATTTAATTCAGCATCGACCTTTGTTTTGGTATTAGCAGGACTATTTTTAGTATTGTCCTTATTCATTCAGCGTCCTTATTGTAGGTTTGTTTGCCCAACAGGGGCTCTTTTAACTATGTCGTATAAGACGAAATAATCTGGAAATAAATAATAAAAAGGTATTTCACGTTTATTAATTTATTATCTTTGAAAGAAATGTAATATTTATGGAAAATATAGACTTAAAATTAGAGGTAGAAAAAATTTTAGCTACCCCGAGAATGAAGTATGCTTTACTTCCTAGAGTACTTTTTTTGACACTTGATCTAGTAGCAGGCAAAAAGACCACCATTCCTAAAGCTATGTTCCTAGAAATGCTAGCATCCATCCCTTATAGAAGGTGGGAGGCTAATTATTACAAAAAGCTGTCCTTGCGCTATAAAAATCAAAGTTTTATAGACCGTGCTTATTCTTTAATAGAGTGGGGGCGCTATGCTCAGGATAATGAGTATTGGCACTTGGTTGTTCTAAATGAAAGAAGAAAAGAATTGGGAATTAAGAAACCTTGGTATCTGAGTAAATTTGTAACTTGCATCGCAGTACACTTTTACATCGCTTTTGCTTATGTATTATCAAAACTTAGTATTCGCGCAGCTCTAAATTTCAATGCACAGTTTGAAGATCACGCTATGCACGTTTATTCCGAATTTATTCAGGCATCACCTGAATTAGAGACTCAAGAAGTAACAAATGACCTAGTTAAGAAATATGCTGACCTAGCTACTTGGGCCGACATCTTCCGCCGTATCGCTTACGATGAGCTAGAGCACAAGGAAAATAGCCTTGAGTTTAGAGGTTAGTAGGCAGAAATATTTGATTTATAAAGCCTTGAAAGTTAATAATAGCTTTCGAGGCTTTTATATATAGCATCCCACTTGTAGCAAGGGCTAGCTTATGCCTGAGTTGTCCTGTTTAGTTATCGTACCTGAACTGAGTTACAGGACGAAGCTGGATACCTCCTCCGTCTCCTGCGTCTGCAAGAGTGACTACTCCAGGTCTGTTACTTGCTGTACTGTTATTATATCTTCCTACAAAATAACTTCCCCAGGTACTCCACCATCTATTTGGTCGAGTTACTCTAAAGAATGCTCCTTGGTCGTAGTTTTTACCTAATCTGAAGCCACCACCACCACTAGTTCTAAAGCCAGTAAAGTAGAAATAGGCAAAGTTACGATATACTGCTGCTGTATTTCGTGGCCAAGCTACATCATAACTCAAGTATGGTGAATCATAAAATGTAGTACCGCTTGATCCGTTATCGTTCATTATGTGGAAGGTCTCATGAGAAGGAGTCATAAAACCAAGGGGTGAACCGTCAAAAATACTTTTAACATTATATGAAGAACTAGAATTTTTCGGTAAATTTACATCGTAGCCTACGTATAAAGAGGTAGTTGCTGTGTAGCTAGAAGCGGTACCAGTGACTACTCTATTATCTAGCCAAGTAGAAAAACTGAAAGATCCATCACCATAGTAGAAATTTTGTGGATTTTGAATAGCCTTCCTAAAACTTGCATACTGCTTTATTCCAGCGACGGTTAAAGCACTTCCGTCTGAATATACAGCACCTGCTCCTGGGTAAGGAACGATATTGCCAGTTTGGTACACTAGCCATCCAGAAACAGGATTAGATGTACTAGCTCCAGTGGTGGAGTTCATAATACCTCCGTGGCCAGCAAATGTAGCTGAGAAGGAGCCATTATTTCTATCCATAATAAGTCTACCAATATTAGAACCATAATTAATAGTTCCTGCTGATTCTGTATCCCAGTTACCGCCTTGATATCTATGTAGGGCATTAGGGTAGGAGTTTGGCCCAGCGACTGTAGTTCCTGGTATTGTATTCTTATAACTATAGAAAGTACCAGCTAGATCCTCCGCTCCATTAACAGTATAGACACCAGTGCCAGTAATATTATTTTTAACAGCACTACTTCGCAGTATTGTGTATGGATCATAGTCAGTAACCCAAATAACCCAGTGCCATAGGTTTGTATCCGTGCTTCCTGGTACGTAGACGGTAACAAGCATCGTTCCAAATCTCTGAAAATTTCGAGGGATTATCACGGACATACACTGTTGCCCATTGATGTCTTCTGTTTCTTTGGTAAAGGTTAGTCCTCCGTCATATATCCTCTGAGAGTCATACCAAGATACCTTTACTTTCCAGTTATCAGGCAGTGAACTATATGGCGCGGATTCTCCACTTGAGATATATTTACTCTCACTCAAAAATTGGTTAATTCGTTGTTCTACTGGGATAATAAATTTACGAGTTTCCAAGCTGCTAGGGTTTAGTATATAGCAGTTTGAAACTACTAATTCTTCCGTAGGGACATCTGTGTTGTCGATATTTAAGAACCACTTTACATAAGCAGTGTCACTGAAATCTACAAGCTCGTAACTTTCTTGATAAACAAGAGCGCGTGTACTTGTTCCGATTTTGTCGTAGAGATATATAGGGCATTCAAAATTGTCTCTTTGCCCTTGTTGTAGTGATGTAAAGCTAATGGGGATGCCTCCAGGGCCTGAGTCAGCATCATACTCCATCACATTGTTCCCATTAAAAAATATCCAAGCTTTATAATCATTAGGAGTGTCGGGAACAAAATAGGCATATTTAAAATTAGATGCGGCTTCATTTTCGGTATAGGTCGTAATTTCTGTTTCATCATCAGAAATCGGAATGTGGCGTAGAGTAACTTTCTGCATTAAGTCACCTATTCGAACAACTATATCCGCTGTTGAGTTAACCCTAGACTGAAAAGTAACAGGGTTAATAATCTTTAATTTTACTCTAAAAAGGGAGTCATCTTGAATATTTAAAAAGTCTGAGGCATTAGCTATCTCCACTCCTATATCAGTCGGGTCGGTTATTATATCTCCATCTACGTCTTCCGCCTCTATATGTATGTATTTTTTAGGCTCCTTTAGAGTCGTAAGCGTATCGTTTTTGTCATAATATACAGTGAAGGCAGTAAAATCTCTATTTTGTAGGTTTACTCCAGTACCATATATATCAACACGTGTATTACTTAGTGCCATATAGATAGAGCCATTCGTAATAACAAATTCATTTCCTCTGTCAGGGTCTACGACAATATCATACTTTACATTAGACGGTTCACCATCTATAGCCTCCTCTATGGTTTTGTATCCGTTTCCTGAGAAATCTTTGATTATCAGTCGGTAGCGCGTGTCTCTGTTAAGTGTTAATTCTTCCTCTTCACCACTCATAGTCGCATTAGGGTTGTACTGAATCAGAATTTTGTAGTATTCTCCATCATTTTCACTAACACTGGTCTCTGCCTTTACGATAGCGTATGAGCGGTGAGCCTTCCCCAAGGTAGGGTCTACTATTACTGGGTAGGTATATAGCCCTTGAATAAGGTGATAATTGTCAGCATCTTGAGCATCAGCTTGTTCTAGAGTTTTTATATTTGTCGCACGTGTTACGATCTGTGTACGATCAACATAGCTTACAGAACTAGGGTCGCCTGCGTATAAAGGAATAGTTGGTACATTAGATAGGCAGGCCTCTACGAGCTTTATTTTTTGTCCTGCGACTGGATCTTCTGGCTGGACAATTATATCTATACGAGTATATCCAAACTGTGTGATAAATTTACTTGCGGCAGCCTGCTCGTCTACTTTTTCTTGTGTAAGGGAAGTTAGTGTAACAGGGTCAATGGACATAGGAAGGTAGCCATCGTCGCTATTTTGAAGAACTAGTTCGGTATTTGCTACTGCGAGTTTTCCGTTTATCGTTTCCGTTCCTAATTCTTGGGTGGTTAGTTCGTTAAAGGAGGCAAGGGTAACATAATCGCCACTTGCAAAGCCCTCCTCTGTATTTCCATATTCGTAGGCTGCAAATATATTTTCTAAGGTTTCAGGAGGAATATTACCTATACCTATTAATGTTACAGGAACGCCAGGCATCTCTATAAGTTGTGCTAGGTGTTTGTCTGCGGCATCTTCTAGCGCACCAGCATAGCCATATTGTAAAAGTCTTCCATTAGGGTCGTACCCTAGTGTTCCTGGGTTATAATTTTCGAAAGCAAAAAGAACGGCATTTTTGATCGTGTATTCGCGCTCAGTAGCTATTTGTATCGCATCACCAGTTCGAGTACTTAGAGTAGTATTGCTAAAATCATCGCCAAACTGTAAGATGACATCCACCTTTCCATCGTCACGTTTAAACATCTCATCGTTCAGCGGATCGTGACACGAGAAAAATGTGACGAGAGAGATTAATAGAAGTATGGTATATCTTTTTATCATTTTTTTTAGTTCGAATGATTAATCGTTCAAGCTAGGTCTAGTTTCTTCAAATTGGTCAATACATCTTGCAGGAGCACCAAGTGTTCTAGGCGTTTGCGGTGCCCACAATATATTAGGCGTTCCTACCCCCGATGTATTAAAAACATTATTATAGAATAGCAAAGATCCTGCCTGTCCACTATCAAAACTACTATTACTCCATAATGCAAATTCGTTTTGAATAGTTTGGTATGTTGTACCTGTATATGGGTTATAGTTAATAGTCGCAAATATTTTATTACCAGATGACATCTCATAGGTTGTTATCTCGTAGCTGTCGGGAGTCTTATATACTTTCCATGCGCTAGCGTATGGTGCTATCTCTTTTAGTGGCGGCAGCATATATCCAAGTGGAGAGGGGTCAAAGCGTGACTTTTGGTAGTAGTGTTCTTCCCCTGAGGAAATTAGGTCGTTAGAGTGAGGAGGGTGAGTTAGGTTTCTGTCGTTCCACACATATCCATTTAACTGCTCAACGCACCAGTCCATTCCTGTTTCACTGTAATATACAACATTTGGATTTTGTATTGCATCAAGGATGCTTACCCTTCCCTTTTCATCCACATTATGTCTTATAGTAGTGTAGATCGAACCATCTGCAAATCGAGCATTATATCCAAGTAGGGGTGTAGGTCTTCCAAACTGATAAGTAATCCAGCCTGTACTACCTAGTCCTCCGTGACCAAGATAAGTTGGTGCTATCGCTCCAATATTTCTATCAAGTATGTAGCTATAGTCGTATCTAGTGTGACGATATATACTTCCAGCGTAAGTGGAACTATAAAATATTAGCGTAGAACTTCCGTCACCATTATCTATTACTTCAGGAGTTGTAATCTCTTCATAGATGGCATAAGGGTCGTAATTTGAGATCCAAAGATGCCAAGTCCATAAAATATTATCAGCTTCATCAGTTACTACTACAAGCATATTCCCATAGTTTGTGTAGTTTGGTGGTATAGTAATCGAGAAGCAAGAGGTCTCAGGACCTTCGTAGTGTATGTCTGGATTGGTAGGGTCTGGACCTTTATAGCCTACTTTGCCCTCATTATATAGCCAGAGCATGTTTACAGGATCAACATTGTCGTAGGCATATAGTTTTACCTTCCAAGTATCATTTGTAAGAACTCCACCAGTGCTTCCTTGTGCATAGGCGATCTGTTCTGTAATAGGAATAAAGTATTTACGTGAGAATCTATCATCCGGAGTGATAAAGTAGCAGTTTGAGTACATAGTCTCAGTTACTTCTCCGACCTCTGGACTTAAGCGCAAGTATCTATTTGTCTGTTTTGGGTCCATAAGATAATATGGCTGTATAGCGATAAGATCAATATTTATTTCTATGCCGATGAGTCCAGCCTTTATAACGAATTTTTCTTTATCGTAACTAAGTGATGGCTTTAGTTTGCAGCGCGCATACCAACCTTCGATCTCATCATATATTAATTCTATAGTATTTTCTAGTTGGTCGCTAGGGTAACTTATGCCAGAATCTCTTACGTACTCCACGGAGATTTGTGCACTATCTGCATTTGTAGAGAAATATACATTAAGATAGATGTCATCAAGAGTGATATACTCTAGAGTAAAGTCCGGTTTTTCTACATAAAGATAGGTGTAGGCTACCTCGGTTTCGATATCAAATGTGCCTCCCCAGTCTGTAAAGCTACTTGCTACATCGACTCTTGGTTTATGGTCGCCAGTAAAGGATAGTGCATAGTGGTAGGCCTTACCTGCTTCTAATTTATCGTCTAAGCCTACCTCGTAAGTTAGATTTTCAACGGCATATTCATATTCGCCAGATGGTCGTACAGAATAGTAGTAGTCAAAAACGATGCTTATTTTGAGTGAGTCATTTTGTGGAATCAGTAAAAGAGCGTCATTCTCGTCAGTACCACCGACAAGCATAACTGCTGTTTCGTCTTTTTTTGGAATCTCCGTGCCGCTGACTGTTCCACCAGGTTGAGTTGTAGTCAAATTAAAATTCCAGTCGGCCGGGCTATTGTGTCCACTCCATGAGGCGCCAGAAGGGCTGCCGCTAAGTGTGGCTTTTGTGGGAGCATTAATCTTTATAGATTTAATGACATATTTGCTGCGATGTTCATCATCGACGATACCCATCTTTCCCGAGATGCGTATCTTAGATAGGGCGTGATTAAAGGGAAGTTCAACCCCCTTTTCAAGACTTTCACTTTTACTTACGACGTCGGTCTGAGCATACATCAAATCGGTCTGAGCAGGAAAGTAAGTCGTAGGGTAAGTCGTATAGCTTATTTGTGGATAGCCTGCGCTACTGTTTTGTGTGAGGAGCCTTACACTAGTACTAAGAGCTGGGTAGTAGCCAAAGAATCTGTAGCGATCTGTAGGGTCGTTACTCCAGTATTTTGGTGGATGGTAACTCCAAGATCCATTATCTTCCTTTGTGAGGGTTTCTTTATACATAAAGGAAGGCGTTTCATTTGTCGCAGGGGTGGTGATAGTACTATTCCATTCACCGTCATCAAGGAAATAACCAAGGATATTAACCTGTTCTCCTGATGCAAAGTCATCACCTACCAGCGCGCGAGTTGAAACGTAATTTTTTGATTCCACATACGATGTTGAAAAACTTATAGCGTCTGTCGGCTGTGTCTCGATATGATCGATGTGGCATGCCGTCAGTATGGATGCAAATGCTATAGTTAGTATGTGACTAATTAATTTCATGCACTGAAGATGGGAGACATTAAGAAATTTTGTTTGAAGTTTGAAGTTTCCCTCATCCATCCTCCGCCCAACTAGGCGGAGGAAAGGGAGGGTATATTATAATTATGGAGCAGTTGGAAGAGTTGTAGGGATACCTGAAGTTTCACTACCTGTTCCTGTAATGTTTCCTACGTCATCCCACTCAACTACGTTAGGAGTAAGGATTACTTCGCTAAGCTCTATAGTGATTTGGTAGTTGTAAGCTTTACCTTGAGCTAGTGCACCAGCACCTAGAGGAATAGCAACTCTGTTACTTGAGAATGTATAACCATTTTCAACAGCTGAGTCAGTTGTTAAAATATCATAGTCCATAGTAAGAGTTAAGTCACCTGCAGCGATACCTGTAGCTCCTGCTGGAGGTATGATGAACTGGTAAGCGCCAGAACCAAATAGCGAATGGTAAGCGCCGTCACAAGGAATTTCCTTACCAACACCTGCTGGGTAAGGTGTGCCTGAACCAACAGCAGCGTTGTCCTTGTTAAATAGAGCTGTAACATCAATAGTACCTCTATTTGCTTCTTCCCAATCCCAAGTTCCATCTTGTCCGTGCTCTGTGTCAGTAGCATCAGTGCTAGTCGTAGAGTTAAATTTGTAAGTCGCTATAGTAGGAACTTTTACTGTAGCACCATCTAAGTTAATAGATTTGATAACTATTACAGTACTGTCGTCATCAGCGATGTTGCTATTAACTGAAAATCCAAATCTAGTAAGTTGGTGCTTCATGTTGATAGTTACTGATGCTTCTTCTCCAGTGTTTAATACTTGTCCAGCTACGAAGTCTGGAGCAGTAGTTCTGTCAGCAGGCATAGTGTAAGTGATAACAGGAGCACCTGTAGCGTTGTTTGCGCTAGTTGCTACGATAGCAGTATTGCCGTAAGGCGCATAACCGAAGAAAGAATATCTATCGTTCGCATCGTTTGACCAGTACTTTACAGGAGAGTATGTCCAAGCGCCTCCGCTATACTCAACTTCTTGGTCGTACATAAAGTTAGGTTTAGCACTAGCCCAGTCGATAGCTCCGTTATCGTGGAAGTAACCAAAAACACCAAAACCTGTATCCTCGATAGAAGTATTATCGGTAACCGTAGCTCTAGTAGCATTACTGCTGTATAGACCAAAGGATACCGCGTTGTTTTCCGCCTCGTTTTGGAAAACCTCGTTCTTTGAGCAAGAGCTCAAAGCTGCAACCGTTAAGGCTGCTAAAAATAGAATTTTTTTCATTTTGTTAAAATTGAATTATAAACGGTTTATATTAATTTATTTGTTTTATTATTTTATTTAAAAGTAAATTGGTTATTTATTACCCTACTACTATCGGGACATCTTCTTCGTCCCAGGGATTAACATTTGGATCGAATCCACTACCACTTCCTTCTTCTGGCTCCACATCTGGTAGGGTGATATCTTCATCTTCCTCAAATCCTATCTCTATAACTATTTCGACATCAAACTCTGTCTCTGTCTCTCCATCTTTTAGATTATACTCGTCAAGATTAATAGTATAAGATATTTTAGTTTCATTATCGACAAGTAAGAACATCAGTTCTATTAATCCTTCCCAGTATGCATATATGCTCGCTTTAGTCGATTCGCTGTCGTCTGCTACTAATCCCCAAGTGGTAAACTCTACTGTCGTTTCTCCGATACTATATTCACCTGGATAGAGTGTATTTTCCCACCCCATTAGCTTCTGCCTAGCATTTACCGTATTTCTCTTGTCTTGATCGATAAAAACTCCTTCAGCTAGGCCACTTAATTCACCATAGGTTCCGTTAAGTGCTAAATTCTGGAATCCTTTTACGTAGATCCTAACTGCGTGGTCACGATTTGCTCGTAGAGGTGTGACTTTAATTACCCTGCTAGGCGATAATGTGAAGGGATTAACTTGGTGATTTCGTATATACCAAGTGTCTTCTACCATCTGCTTTGTTACTTCTAAATCTCTGTATACGGTTACTGCAAAAGGTGCAGGCTCTTGAGTCAGTAACCCACGCCTATCATTTGGATCACGACTTGTTTGGATTTCCTTAGAATATACTTCTAGAGTTGACAAACTTTCAGTGCCACGAAAACCAATCGTGCTCGAGAGTTCGGCTGGAGTCAAGTTGAAAACCACTACATCGTAGAGTCCTTCGCCAACTGCTGCTTTATGGCTATCAACATTAGATGAGTATGTCTGTATTGGCTCGCCACCATCTTGAGGGTAGAACCATACACTCACTCCTGTAGGCTTTTCATCTACATCCTTGAATGCCTTTGTCCAATCTATCTCGATCGTTAAGTCAGCATAAGGGTAGTAATCGTAAACCAGCGGACGACGCTGACACGAGACTAACGCGACGATAATAAATAGTATATTGATTAGCGTTCGCATTCTCCACCTCCCTTTTTCTTCTTAGTGTTTAACATCCAGACTAACGATACTTCTAGTTTAGTCGGGCCAATCCAAGTATAGCGTCCATCATACTGCCATACTAAAAACTCGTTATTTTCTTTACCTTCGTAATAACGATACTCGGTGTTAAGGTATCCAAGTCCTAGCGTGTATTCCATTCGAAGGTTGCCAGACTTATTTATAGTATGAGCGTAACCAGCACTTATTCCTGCTGCTATATAGAACTCTCCTTGATATCCATTATTTTTTCGCTGAAGATCATAGTATCCTCCCCCAGCATATAGACCGCCAAACCATCCAGTAAGGAGGGGACGATTCTCTCTAGGGCCGAACCAGTAGCGTCCTTCGATACTACCAGAAAGGATTTGGAGTGCGTTGCCATTATCTTTTGTAACCCACCAAGGAAACATCCAGTCTCCTGCTATACTCCAGTTATTGCCGATAGGCACTTCGATCTTAATATTAGGAACTAGGACTAAATCATATAGAAGATTGGTCTTAAGCGCAAATAGAGGAGCCCTCTTTGTACAAGAGAGAGAATCTTCGTGAATCTGGACTGTAGTCGCTCGCTGGTCAGCTATGGAGTCTTTGTGCTGCTGTGCCTTAACTTGCGAACAAAATACCGTGAAGACTGCTATTATGCAAATAAATTTCCTCATATTTATTTTGTCCTTTTTTTGTTTATGCTCAAGATAGTCTTTTAATTTTACATAAAAACTATTTTGCTTATATTTTTAAATAGTTAGTAAAGTTATTAAGTTTCTTTTTAATTATATTTAGTATTCGTGAATATTTCAATAAAATTGATTATAGAGAACTCTACAGCCTATCGGCAAAAACTGTGCCGAATGGTAAATGGTGCTGTTATTTCCAGTTCATAGGCAGAATTTCAATCCAGTATCCATCAGGATCATTAATGAAATAAAGCCCCATATCATGGTTTTCATAACAAAGACAGCCCATCTCTCTGTGGTATTCTCTAATCTGGTCATAATCACCCTCTACCTTGTAGCAAATGTGGCTTTCATTCTCCCCTAAGTTATATGCTTGAGGATGCCCAGAGAGCCATGTTAGTTCTAGGTAGAAACTACTTGAACTATCTTTTAAATAGATAATCTCATAAGATCCATCCTCAGCCTTAATTCTCTTCTCCACGCTCAAGCCCAAAGCTTTATCATAAAATTCCAAACTACGCTCTATATCCGTAATGTTAATATTTTGATGGTAGAATGATGATTTAATTTTCATTGTGAAATTCCATTAATTAATTTTTGCAAATATACAAAAATATATCAAACAATCACCGATAATTATTTCTAAATCCCCCAAACCAAGCCTTTTCTCCAAAAAAATACCCCAAAATCCAAAAAAATATTATTGTTTATGAAAGAAAATACACCATCTCGAAAGCACTGGGAATCTTTTGGGGTGAGTAGTATGTTGAGGGGCTTAAAGTCGGAATGCGATAATATCATAAATTTTTGCTATATTAGCGAAATATAACAAAGTAAAATTTCATGAAATTACACGAAGCGATAATTAAAACTCTAAATGAAAAAGGAAATAGATTAACATCTCGTGAAATAGCCGACTATATTAATCAGAATAAGTTATACATAAGAGAGGATAATGAAGCTGTTCCGACTAGTCAAATTAATGCAAGGATAAAGAATTATTCCCGATTCTTTATTAAAGAAAAGAGTGGTCACCTGAATTTATACTCTTTGGTATAATATAATTATTATAAGCACATCGAAAGACTCAAATATCTTAGGTGGCGCTATGGGGACTAGTGAGGGATAGGTTAATGAGTATAAAAAATAAAAATGGTATTTTATGAGGTTAGAATGTGCCGTATTTTTTTTACGGTAAAAAATATTTGTTATCTTTGTACAAATATAATTACATAAAAGGAATGCTACGACTGTTTAAAGTATCTAATTTCAAGTGCTTCAAAGAAGAGTTTGAATTAAATTTATCAGATACAAGAGGATACGAATTTAATAAAGAATGTATCGATCAAAATAGTGATCTTATAAAAAGTGCCTTAATTTATGGTCACAATGGATGTGGTAAATCAAATCTAACATTAGCTATTTTTGACATAATAGCTCATCTTACAGATAAAGAAAAAGATTCGCGCTTTTATCAGAATTATCTTAATGCATATAGTCAAGATCAGTATGCATCATTTCATTATGAATTTATTATTAATTCAAAGCTTGTAGTTTACGAATATAAAAAGCTAGACTACAAAACTATAGTGTTTGAACGGTTAATTATTGATAATAAGGAAGTGATCTTGTTTGATAGAATTAAAAATGCTGCTGCCACTATTCTTTTGGAGGGAACAGAAAGCCTAAATACAGAAATAACAAATAGTGAATTATCTGTATTAAAATATGTTAAGAGTAATTCCGAATTAGCTGATAATGAGGTTAACAATATATTTAAGGAGATATTTAGGTTTGTTGATGGGATGCTATTTTTTAGATCCATCGAATTCAATACCTACCTTGGATTTAGATCTGGCTCAGAAGATTATCTAATTGATATAATTAATAGTGGAAAAGTTGATGAATTTCAGACGTTTTTAAATGAAGCAAATGTAAGGTGCAAGCTAAAAGTAGTCGAAGATACGAATGGGAAAAATATTTGCTTTGATTTTGGAGATAAAACTGTACCATTTCTGAATATTGCCTCTACTGGAACAAAATCTCTCGCACTGTTTTTCTTCTGGTATCAAAAACTTAAAGAATTCAATGCTTCATTTTTATTAATTGACGAATTTGATGCGTTTTATCATAATGAATTATCTGTACTTATAGTGAAGAAATTAAAAGAGACAGGTATTCAATACATCCTTACCTCGCACAATCTATCAATAATGACTAATGACCTATTGAGGCCAGATTGTTATTTCTCGATGACTCCTGATAAGATAGTATCCTTTGCAAATCTTACTGAGAAGGAGTTAAGATACGCTCATAATTTAGAAAAAATGTATAAAGCAGGGGCGTTCAATGTCAACTAGGATATTATTTGTTTACGAGGGGAAGGATAGTGAGCCTAGGGTTGCAAAGAATCTACAAGATATATTCTTCGATTCCACGAAAATTATTGTGGAATGTGTCTTTGGTGGAGAGATATATCAATTATACAGTAAGTTAGAGAAAGATAGTGACTTAAATCTCATTGGTTTACTAAAAGAGCGAGATCATAGTACTATGGATGAATGGGAGGAAAATGATTTTTCAGAGATATACCTATTTTTTGACTATGATGGCCATGCTACAGGTGCAAGTAATTTCAAAATAGAAAAACTGCTAGAAGTTTTCTCGAATGAAACTGAAAATGGTAAACTTTTTATAAACTATCCTAGTGTTGAGTCTCTAAAAGATATTCCAGATCCTGATACTTTTTACAACCTATCGGTATCGGCATTTGAGAAAGAGTATAAACGAATTTCTAGTGAAAGATGCCCTAGTAAAGAATTATTATGTTTAGGAAGTTATGACAAAGGTCTATGGATTAATGTTATAGCCATTCACCTAAAAAAGATGAATTATATAGCCAATGATAATTTTATTCTTCCAACTAGAATTGTTAGTCAAGCGGAAATATATCACGGGCAATTTGAAGGATTTATAACTAAATCGCAGCAAATTAGTGTTTTGAATTCATTCCCTATTTTTATACACGATTACTTTGGGAATAAAAAAACACTTGAACTGATAGGGGAATCGAGAGGTTTGATCAGCCCAGGCATTTAGCTGTACACGCCTACCGCCTTTGTGGGTGCTTGTAGGGCATATCGTAGTGTACAGCTCAAGAAAAATGAGGTGTTTTAGTGCAACTGTACACGCTTATGTGGTCTAGAGGTGCTTTTAAGGCCTATGCCCGTGTACAGCTCGAGCAGGATGATGTTAAAGGTGGTTAATCGGAGTGATACTCTAACTTTTTTAATTCTTTTAGCTTTTTAGTGTTTTGGTTTTTAGTTTTTTCATGGACGAGAGTAGGAGTGGGATACTGACGCAGAGGCAGAGGACTTCTGCGACGGGCATGCTTAGCCAGATTCCTGTGTTTCCGAGAATTAGGGGGAGGGTGAAAAGAGGAATCAGGACGAATATGATGGAGCGGCAGAGTGCTATGAGGGCTGATTCGATGGGCTTTTCGATGGCTGTGTGGAAACTACTTATTATGACATTGGCAAATGAGAATAGGTAGTGAATGGTGATGAATAGGGCCGCTCGTTGGGCTAGTTTGAATAGGTCTGCGTCACCGTCGGTGAAGATGTTGATTATGCTGTCTCCTGCGAATAGTGAGATGAGGTAGAATCCCCATCCGATACAGGCTCCTGCGATTATGGAGGTGCGAAGGAGTTTTTTTATATTGGGGTAATTCATCGCTCCAAGGTTGTAGGCTACAAGTGGTTGGAGTGCTTGTGCTAGGCCAAATAGGGAGAGGTTTACTATCATATTTATGTAGAACACAATGGTTAGTGCGGCTACTCCCATAGCGCCTATTTGCTCCATTAGTACGATGTTAAATACATAGGTCGTGATGGCTGATGATACTACTGAGAGCATTTCTGAGCTACCATTGAAGAATATGCGTTTAATAACGGCTACTGAGCCTCTTAGTTTTCCGAATTTAAGGAAGGGGAATAGTGCAATAGCTGATGCAGCGCAGGCTAGAAGGGTAGCAGCAGCTGCTCCGGTGATGCCCCAGCCAAGTTTGTAAAGGAAGATATAATCAAGTGTGACGTTTGTTATTACTCCAACTAGTCCACTTACAAATACGAGTTGAGGTTTGTTCATTAGGCGACAAAACGACTCTGAAAAGTTTGGTATGCTGTAGAGTATTGCACCTCCAATCATTACTCCCAGGTATGATTTAACGTAGGGTAGTACTTCTCCATCAGCTCCTAGGAAGCGGCATACTCCGTCAAGATTGATTAGTAGTAAGCCCGAGAGTGCTAGGATGGTTATTATGAAGGTTACTAGGGTAAGGGTTGTATAGCTTCTGGCGAGATCTTCATCTTTATTGCCTTTGGCAATACTGGCTACCACGACTCCTCCACATATTATCATAAGTGCAACGCTTAAGATAATATTTACAAGCGGCATAGATAGGTTAACAGCCGCTAGTCCTAGAGGGCCGACTACTTTACTTACAAATATTCCATCGATAACTAGCTGCATAGAGATCATTAGTAGACCTGCGATGCTGGGTAGGGCAAATTTAAAGTATAGTTTATTTATGTTGCCTTTATCAAAATTTAGTATCTCTGACATCTATTCTCCTTTTGCTATTTTCTCTATTATATCGACTATTTTATCTTCTCCTATCACTCCACTATTTAGGCAAAGGGAATAATTTGAGGTCTCTCCCCATTCTCTGAATGTGTAGTTTGAGTAGAATATTTTGCGTTTTTTATCTCTTTCCTCTAATTCTTTGTCAGGGTGTTTAAGTTCTTCGCCATATTTGGTCGTTATTCTTTCTATGCGATATTTGTTGTCTGCGTAGATGAATAGGTGTAGGGCATTTTTGTTGTCTTTTAGTATGTAATCGGCACACCTACCCACAAATATGCAGTTTCCTTCACTAGAGAGCCTTTCAATAATCTCTCGCATAGCCTTAAAAACTTCATCTCGTATAGATAAATTAGCTCCAAATCGTGAAAATTTAGTCCTTTCCATAGAGAAAATAAAAGGATTTGCGGAGCTTGCATTTTCACAAGTTTTTGAAATGTATTCTTTTGCTAGTCCTGTTTCTTGAGCTATCTGTTCGATTAGCTCCCCATCATAGCATTTATAACCTAATCTTTCTGCTAGCTTCCTAGCTATAGTACGCCCTCCACTTCCTGACTGACGACTGATAGTTATTACATTTCTCATATACTGTTATTTTGTTTGGACTCGAATTGTGGGGTAAAGGTAGTAAAGAAAAGTGGAAAGTGAATTAATGGGTGATTAGGAAAACTTATTTCTTGTGGTTAATCGTATTTATCCGATTATAATCGTTTAGAAAAAATTGCTACATTTGTTACATGTCAGATGTAATTAAAACTTTTCAAGAACTTTATCCGACGCCAGAATCTTATTGGCGCTCGGTGATTTTATTTGGTAGAAATGTCGCGTCTTATAAATTTGCCTTGGCAAAATCCTTACTTGAAATCGTATCTACGGGCAAAACAATTGTTAGTTTGGAAGAATTAGCACAGCCTTTTTCAAAGAGTATTTGCGAGCATATTAGGCATTCTCCAAAGCAGTGTACAAGTGCTAGCAGTAAATTTTTAAAAACTTGTCAGGATTATAATAGCTCTGAAGTCTCAGAGCAGGTACTGTTGGATACAACGGTAAAGTATGGATTTAATAATGTAATAGATGCTTTTCATACAGTGAATAGTGAGAGTCTTCCCTTGTCATTTTTCTTGAAGGATTATGGGGGAGCAAAAAAGAGAATAATTTTATGTGATGAGTTGTTTAAACTGCAGGAGATTCCGTTTTTTGAAAACTTTGCTCACGAGGTGGAGTCAAGATGGAATCTGGTAGAAACGGCCTGGGAGCTAGGAGTTTCTCGCAACTTACTTTCGGTACAGTATGATAAGCAGGATGGTATGTTGTTTGTTGAGGGGAATAACTATAGGCGTAAGGATGTTACTTCTTCGAGAGGTGCTTTGAATGGTTATCAGAAGGGGAAATGTTTTTATTGTTTTGATGACATTTCTTTAGATAGAGAGGGTGGAGGTTTATGTGATGTTGATCATTTCTTTCCTCATATTTTACAGCAGTGGAACCCGAAGGTTAATTTTAATGGAATGTGGAATTTAGTGCTTTCGTGTAGTAAGTGTAATAGGGGTAGCGATGGTAAATTTGCAAAGGTTCCTTCATTGAAATATCTAGAGAGACTACATAGGCGCAATGAGTTTTTAATCAGTAGTCATCATCCACTGAAAGAAACTTTGATGCTGCAGACAGGTTCGAATTTAGATAGCCGTATTTATTTCTTGCAACAAATTGATATATTTGCAATTAATTCGCTAATTCATAGGTGGAGTACAGAGCAGGTAGGAATGGCGATTTTCTAATTTATGAGTATGGACAGTACAATTGATTATTATAATAGGAATTTTGAGCAGTTTATTTCAGATACTCTTGGTTCTGATATGAGCGAACTTTATACAATGTTTCTAGAGCGTATTTCAAAGGACGCAAGGATTTTAGATTTGGGCTGTGGGTCTGGTCGTGATAGTGACTATTTTCTGAAAAATGGTTATGAAGTGGTAGCGATGGATGGTTCAGAGGAATTTTGTATGATTGTCAAAGAACGCCTAGCCTGCGAGGTGCATCACCTTTCTTTCGATGAGATTCGTTTCGAAAATGAGTTCGATGGAATCTGGGCGTGTGCTTCTCTCTTACATCTTCCTAAATCGAAGCTTCCAGGGATGTTTAATCGTTTATTCCTAGCTCTGAAGGAGGGTGGCGTGCTGTATTGTTCCTTTAAGTATGGTAATTTTGAGGGTGAGCGCAGCGGCAGGTACTTTACTGACCTAACTGAAGATACTCTTGAAGAAGTGCTTCGCAATGTCCCACATTTAAAGATTCTTAGCACCTATATCACCCGTGATGTGCGTGAAGATCGGAAGGATCAGCTTTGGTTAAATGTGATGATGGAGAGGTAAAAATTGGAAACTTTTATTCGATTTTTATGCCGAAGCTGGTTAGTAGGCCTGCGATGTTTGAGTGAGAGAATTTTGCGCCTTTGATTTGGTTGGTGTTTGGGTTAATCTGGAAGTTGTATGATGTGCTTAGGTTTGCATTTTGAAGGTTTGTGGCGTGGAAGATGGATCTGCTCAGGTCGCAGTCTATGAATTCTGAGTTGCTTAGTTTTGCTTCTGAGAAGTCACATTCTATAATGGAGCAGTTTGTAAATTTAGTGTGAGCAAGTGGTAGGCCTATGAAAATGGAGTAGTCGATTTTTGAGTCTGTAAACTCGATGCTTAGACCTAGTTTGTTACAGCTAAGGAAGTTCGTGCCGACGATTTTGCAGCCTTCGAATTTGCAACCATTTAGCGAAACATTAATAAACTTTGCCATAGTAAAGTCGCAGTTTTTAAAGACACAGTCTGAAAATCGGATGTCAAATAGCTCTACTTCACTGAAGTCTGTGTTGTTAAAGCTACAGTTATCAAATTCTTCTATTGATGATAAGCTCTGCAAATAGCCTACTTTTTCGTATGTTTCATCAAGTGCGCAGTTCATAAATCGTTATAAAGTTAAATAAGAAATAAAGATAGTGTTTTTATCGAAATTAATATCACTATTAAAAAGTGGTGTTTCAAAAATATAACTTATTTTTGCGTGAATTTTTGAAATAATTAAAAAGATATAAGAATGGAAGATGTGTTAATTTGCTCTAAGTGCAAGAGCGAGAATGGATATTTTGATGGTTTTGTAAATATATGTCCTGATTGTTTTTATGAATGGTCGAATGAAGAAGTGGTAGAGGATAAAGTAGTGGATAGTAATGGTGCTGAGTTGGTAGATGGTGATTCAGTCGTAGTTATTAAGGATTTGAAAGTGAAGGGGTCGTCTATGGTTATTAAGAGGGGAACTAAGGTTAAGAGTATTAGATTAACTGATAATCCTGAGGAAGTAGACTGTAAGATAGAGGGTAGTAGTATCGTTCTGAAGACTTGTTTTTTGAAGAAGTAGATACTAAGCTTCCACCCATTCTAAGAATGCTTTTGCTTTAAGACGCGAGATATTTACAGGCTCAGGCGTTTTGTATTGTAGTTTGACCACGAGGGTGCGGTTGAAGTAGCGTTCTATGGAGAGTATAGACCATCGTGGGATGATGTACTGACGTGAGGCGCGGAAGAATTTTGTGCTATCTAGTAGCGTTTCTAATTCGTCCAAAGTGGAGTGGTAGCTGTATTCCTTACCAGATGTTGTGCTTATTTGCAGGCCTGAACTTGTGGCGTAGATATAGGCGATGTCATCTACAGAGATAGGTATTATCTTTTCTCCAACATTCATAATAAGGGTTGATTTATTCTGTCTAGGACTGCCACCTTTACCAATAAGTTTTAGTAGTCCCTCGATCTGGTCGTTATAGGCCACTGTGTCGTTTTGGGGAGTGAAAATATCTCGCATAGAGTGAAACTTTTCAAGGGCTTTTGCTGCTTGTTCGCGACTGATGGGTTTAAGGATATAGCTGATGGCATTTATTTCAAATGCCTCCATAGTATATTGGTTGTAAGCAGTGCAGAAGATAATAGGACATTTGACCTTTACTTGTCTAAAGATCTCGAAGCTCACGCCGTCTGCTAGCTCGATATCAGAGAATATAAGTTCAGGCGAGGGATTTTCTTCAAGCCATTCTGTCCCCTGTTCGATAGAATCTACGATGCCTACTATATTGATAGTGTCGTCTATTTTTGTCAGTATTTCGGCTAAGCGTTTTGCTGCTAGTGTTTCGTCCTCTATAATTAGTATATTCATGCTCTTATAATTGGAAGTTTAACAATAAAGTCTCCGTTTTGTGTAATCTCCACCTCTTTGCCAAATAGAAGGCGATATCTTTCTGATAGGTTATGTAATCCTATTCCTGTTGATTCGGCAACTATCGTTTTTGGCTGTACGCGGTTAGTGATAATTATATATTCTCCTTGCTCGATGATAGAGACCTTGAGAGGTGTTCTCACAGTCGACTTATTATGTTTTATCGCATTTTCAAGTAGAGTTTGCAGGGTCATTGGTGGAATTTGAATGCTCTCTAAATCGCTATGAATATCTATTGTTAGATCTATGGCATCAGAGAAACGCTCTTTTTGAATATACCAGTATTGGAGTGCAAAATCTAATTCTGCATTTAGTGATACACATTTTTGATCGCGGTTTGTGAGTAAGTAGCGATAGACTCCAGCTAAGCGATCTACAAAGTTCTGAACTGCTACGTCTTCGGTCATGGATGAAATAGTGTTAAGTGAGTTGAACATAAAGTGAGGACTTAGCTGTTCTCCTAGTGAAGTTAGTTTAGCCTCTAGTGCTAGTCTTTCGGCATTTGAAGCCTTCAGTTCTGCGCTCTTTTTCTCCATTATTATCATCTGTGAGTATAGGATCCAGTTATATATTATATTCCAAGCGACTATTCTAATAAGGTTCCATCGTTCTGTGCGCTCATTAGTGCCGATAATAATTCCTCCTTTGTCGCCTGAGTTGATTATTGGCGAAATCAGTTCGAGCAGGTAGTAAACAGCTACCGTGATCGCTATAATCGTGAGGATATTGCGAAGCCATATCTTTGGAATTAGTCGTTTGTATCTCTCGCAAGTCAGCAGCCACAGATGCCCAAACCACGTTACGAGTAGCATCACAAATGTGTTAAGAGCCATCGTGTCGATGTATTCTACCCCGCGTCCCATGGCCAGTCGAGGGAGCATCACCATTATAGTGATTCCCACTGAGAGGATTATTCCAAGGATTATATTATTTTTCATTACGCTTATTTTCATGAAAATAGTTTTGTTTAAAATAATAGATGACGCAAATTTATAAGATTACTTTTCAATGGGAAAGAAGTTAGCGCACGGATTGTCAATAATAACGCCTCAAATGTCATAATTTCAAAATGAAATGTCACCTTGAAATATCCTAACATGCATACACTTTTGACCCCGAGAAAACTTCATATCTTTGTGGTGGTAAGTTAAAGAGTATGAAGAATAAAGCTAGGCTTGCATATTTTCCTTTTGGAGCGCCTTGTTTATTAGCTCAGAAAGGACTTGGGGATTTTTGGAGCCTATGGCAATATTGGAATTCTTATATTTATGCTGAAGCTCTACTGCTTTGGTAAAGTTTATGCTGTAGAGCATTCCCCCTTTATAGTATTTTATTCCAGCGCCTACGTAAAAAGGCATTTTTACAACCTTTGCACTTTGTATATCCTTAAGGTGGATTGTTTTCTTGATTACGCCTATCCCGTATTTAATGACGATTTTATCTTCATATACGGTGGTTGTCATCTGATAAAAGAATAGCAAAATAAACAGTGGTATAAAATTGATAAATCCTACGATGTAAATAATTTCTATAGCTGAAGTGTAAATCGTATAAGATGTATACACCATAGTTATGAGCAGAATAATTATAATGAGCCAAGATATCTGCCGCTCTTTGTATATTTCTGAAGTTCGTTGCATAGTTTAAGTTAATTAGTGGTTTATTTCTTTTGAAGATTAAATATAGTAATTTCGCTGAATGTTCCAAGCCTCATAGGAGGGCCAAATGTTCCACTTCCCTGAGAAACATAGATTTGAGTTCCATCCTTCTCGTATTCGTGTAGGCCTTTATTATAGTCGAACATCATCCAGGCGATGATGGTAGCTGGAAAGAGCTGTCCTCCATGAGTATGTCCTGCTAGGTAAAGTCCTATGCCGTATTGGTTTACATATTTAGCCCCAATAGGATTATGGTGTAGTAGGATAGATGCTCTTTGCTTGTCTAGTCCCATATTTGCTAATTCTTCTTGAATAGTGGTGCTGCTAGATGGCGCGTGATGCATCATATCTACACTCTCGCGATCAGCAGGCATATAGTCTAGTCCCACTATTTGAGAGCCTTTGATATCTATAACCTTGTTGTCAAGTACAGTTACTCCGTTTTGCTCTAGAAACTGTTTAATCTCTCCTTCTCCAGTATATGAGTCGTGATTTCCAGAAACGAAGTAACTAGGAACTCCAAGTTCTTTTAACGGTGAAAGCACATCTGCACTTAGTCTTACGCGCCCATCAAAGAGGTCTCCTGTGATAACCACGGCATCCACATTTTCTAATTTTACTTTATCTACAAGCTTTTGAAGAGTTTTTTTGCCCCAAAAGTGACCTATATGCACATCAGAAAGTTGAGCTATACGAAGTGGCTCTTGAAGATTTGTAAGTTTAATATCTTGGTGAACTACTCGTACATTTGTTGCATTCAATACTGCGCAAATCGAGACGAGTGCTGTAAGCGATAATGCTATGATTCCAAAAACTTTTGGAGAATATTTTGCAAATAGGTTTGTGATGTCTAAAGCTATGATTGACAGCAGCATAATGGTTATTACTCCTAGGCCAATAGTCGCGGTATTACTAATTATGTGACTAAGACCTGAGGTAGGATTCGTATTCATAATTAAACCTATTGTGAAAAAGAATGTCAAAAGGAGTAAACCTAAGCCAATATATAGATATTTAGGAGAAAAATTGAATGCCCAACCTAAACGATTCGACGCGTAAATAACTGCTGCTACTACTACAGTTAGAAAGATGATAGGAATAATGTAAGGCATAATGTTTTTTGTCATGGTGAATTCGTCTATTAATTTAAACCACAAAGGTAATTTATAAAGACACTCCAAAGTTATACAAATTATGGGAATATGTATACAAATCACCTATATAAAACACTTAGTATTGAAACGAAAGAATATAATTATTAAATCATTTTTTATGAAAAATACATACTTTAAGTCGATTTCCGTATTAACTTTTATATTATTATTTGCTTGTGAGAAGCCTAATACGGATACAGAAGATAATAACAAACCAGTTAGTGGTGCACTGGTAATTAACGAAGCCGCATCATCCAGTGATTTTGTCGAAATATATAACGGCACCTCTCAAAGTCTCGACCTTAGTGGCTATGTTATAAACGATAGTGATACTTATGATGAGGATGCATATTTGTTCCCAGAGGGTAGTAGTATAGAGAGTGGTGGCTTTATCGCTGTATATAAGGATGTTGATTTCTTATTTGGAATAAGCGGTAATGGTGAAACATTATATCTGCTTGATGCCTCTGGTGTAATAGTAAATGAGATGGAACTACCAGAAGAAGTGGAGGGCTATGATTCCTATGGAAGAGAAGTCGATGGCGGTGAGACATTTAAGTGGTTTGAGCTTCGAACAGATGGAAAGAGTAATAGCTCTATTCCTGACGATAATGGAGGCGATGAAAATCTATATCCAGATTGGAGCGATGCTACGCATAGCAATGACGTAGCTCCTAATTTTGATATTGTTTTTAACCAGAATGAAGTTCTTCGCTTAGATATCGTAATCAGCGCTGAGGACTGGGATGCAATGTGGGATGATTTGGCTCAAAATATAAGAGGCGGTATGACCGGAATGTCAAGTGATTATACTCCTATTTGGGTTCGCTCAACTATTACATACAATGATATAGATTGGTATAACGTGGGGATAAGATTTAAAGGAAATTCTAGTTTGTCATCTTCTTATCAGTCAGATATAGATAAGTTATCTTTAAAATTAGATTTTGATGAGTGGGAAGATGATTATCCAGCCTTGAAGAATCAGAGATTTTACGGATTTAAGCAGTTAAACTTGAATAATAATTATCAGGATATGTCTTTTATGAGAGAGAAGACTGCGTCTGATTTGTTTAGAGATTTTGGATTGGCAGCGGCACATACAAGTTACTGTGAAGTATATATTAACTCAGGGTCAGAATCAGTGTATTATGGCTTGTATACAATTGTAGAGGAAGTCGATGATACTGTGATAGAGACTCAGTTTAGTAGTGATTCGGGTAATCTTTATAAGCCAGATGGAGATGCTGCAAGTTTTGGGTTAGGGACATTTGATACAGAGGAGTTTTATCCAAAGACGAATGAGGATGTTACAGATTATAGCGATTTAAGGGCGCTTTATGATGCACTTCATAGTGATTTACGTGGAAGTGATCTGGAGGCTTGGAAGGATAATTTGGAAGGAATATTTGATGTTGATACCTTTCTGAAGTGGTTAGCAGTTACTACAACTATTCAAAACTGGGACTCCTATGGTGTTATGACACATAACTACTACATCTATAATAACCCAGAGAATAACTTACTTACTTGGATTCCATGGGATCACAATGAAGCTTTTTCGTCTGGGCATGGCAGTAGACAGGCCTATGATCCAGATGAATTATCAAGAGTTAGTAGTAATTGGCCGCTAATAAGTTTCTTAATAAATGTTGAGGAGTATCAGAATATCTACAAAGATCATTTGCGTGATTTTACGGAAAATCATTTTAATCACCTACAGATGACTGCAAAATACGATTCATATTTTAACCTAGTTAAAGAATCTGCTTATTCAGAAGGCGGAAATCGTACCTTTTTAAGAAATGATGCAGATTTTGATAGGGCAGTAGATGAATTAAAGAGTCATGTTGTAGAGCGAATAAATGAAGTTGAAAGCTACTTGTAGACTTGGAAATTAAAATCATATGTGGAAATAAAAAACCGCCTTTAGAATTATTCTATAGGCGGTTTCTTTGTCGGTCTTAGTTTATCGCTGCCCTTTGCGTTGTCCTTTACCTTTACCTTTCATTCCTTCTTTCATCTCTTCCTTCATTTCCTCTGTAATGCGCTCATATTCTTCGAACTGGGTTTTAGAAAGTAACTCTTTCATTTCTTTTGTTTTAGCTTCATTGTTTTCTTTAAGGATCTTATATTTTTCAGAACGTGAAGCATCGCTATTCTTTAATTCTTCGCCCTTTGTTAGGTACTTTAGTGTGATTTCGTAGAAAATGCTCTCTTGATTTTCGTCAAGATCTAGAGTTTCATCCATCTTAGTGGTCATAATACTAGCTTTTTCAGCTAAAGAACTTTTCTCCGCTTGAGCGAAAATTTGATTAGAACTTAGTAAAGTTAGGCATGCAAGTGCAGCAATGATCATTTTTTTTGTTGTCATGATTTGATTTTTTTATTTGTTAATATTTATTGTTTGATGTTGTTTTAATCTTCTAATTTTCCAGTAACTTTAAATCCCTTTCCTTCAGGAGTATGAACTATTGTATATAGAATATTGTCGTAAATAAAATATCTTTTACCGTCAATCATAATCTCTTCAGCTTCTTCAGGAAGGGAATAAACTATTATATCTTTTGGAGCTTCTACTACCTCATACTCCTTTTTTACCTTGATATAGTAGGTGCCACCGTAGTAGTAATATGTTCTTCCAGTTAGGATAATTCTAGTAGCCTTGACAGGCAATGTCGCTATTCTTAGTCCGATAGGGGGCGCTACGACGATGTATCTGTTATCAATGTGCCTATAGAAGAGTCCTGCGTGGCAGTGGTAGTGTACTCCACTACGTTTAACAGTTATGGCTGTGGGTGGAAGAGTGCGAATCGTTCTAATCGTAGGAGTGTGCTTGGTATAAACTACATTCCTTCCCCTGGTTGTTACGACTGTTTTATTTTTAGATGTCTTTACAACAGTACGCTGTGCGTGTGCGTTTTCTGATATTGCTAGAAGAGCAATAACTATAAATGATAGTATGCAAGATTTACGGATATTCATATTTCTTATGTGTTTAAAAAATTATTATATGTTTTTAAAATTAGAAAACGTGGATGACTCTTACTTGTCTATTAGAGCTCTTTGGCTTCGAAAGGTTAAAAAAGTAACTGATAGAAAATTCAAAAGATTCAGTTCTTGCCCCTTTAAAGAAGGGTGAAGGAGAGTGGTAATGAGTGATATCCGTCAAGGAGTATCTATATCTAAAATCTAGTGATATCTGATTGAATGAAAAACCACATCCTACTGCAAAACCATAATCAAAATAGTTATAATCGATTTGATAGGCTTCACCATATCCGTTATAGTGGGCACCGACATAGTCTGTATCAGCGTCCAATAATAGATCCATATAGCCCCCAGCACGAATGTGGAATGCTCTTCCAAGCTTTATGTCTAACATTAGTGGTAGTTCAAACGAATATAGATAACTATAAACATTTCCCTTGAATAAATTCTTAATGTCATAGTAGGCGTCTATATTAGTTGATACAAAATTAAACTCGGAGTACAGTGAAGCTATAGAGTGCTTGCTTTGACTAAGTTGGAGATTAAAACCAATGGATGGAATGTAGCTAAGTGTAGGGTTATAGTTGTTGATCCCTGATGTAAAGGTCGTCCTATAGGAAGTATTTACTCCAAATTTTGCTTCTTGACCATAGCTTGCAGTCGAGATAAAAATAGAGGTGACTGCAAGCATAGCATTTATTATTATTCGCATTATCTTAAAAACTTATTTTGTTATTTATTCTGATGCAAAAGTATGGCTAGCTAAAAGATATAGAAATAGAGCATCCTTTGAACTGTCTCAAATGCTAGATGAAATGCTAAAACTCAGTAGTGAGTTGTTTTTACTAAGTGAGTTGTTTTCTACCATAGCGACGATGAAAAATTAATTCGTAGCTTTGCGCCAGAATTCAAGTTATAATATGGCAGATCAAATAATTCAAATAGATTCGATTTTACAGTTTAATAAATTATTGAAACTAGAAACTCAACATCCTCTTATCGCAATAGTCGATTTCGAGAAAATCAATACTACGATTGAAGAGACACTTTTTTCAACAGGCTTTTATTCTATTTTATTAAAGGATGCCTGTCAAGGGACGCTAAGATATGGCAGAAATCGCTATGATTATGACGAGCAAACTATGATTTTCGTAGCACCTCGTCAAGTTATAGGAGTAGAAGGGAATCAAAATAATGAATCAGGTAAAGGCTTAGGATTATTCTTTCACACTGACTTGCTGAAGGGAACATCGCTAGCAAGTAATATTAAGACCTATAATTTTTTCTCTTATGAAGTAAATGAAGCTTTACATTTAAGTGCAGAAGAAAGGCGTACGATAGGAGACTGTATGGCAAAGATATCGAACGAAGTGACTCGCCCAATAGACAAACATAGTAAACGTATAATCGTTTCTAATATAGAGCTTCTACTAGATTATTGTCAACGTTATTATGATAGACAGTTTATAACACGAGAGGTTTTGAACCATGATATATTGTCTCGTTTTGAGTCATTAATTAGTAACTACTTTGAGAGTGGAGTAGCTGAGCAGAAGGGCCTACCTAGTGTAAAATACTGCGCAGAAAAGTTAGCCCTATCACCAAGCTATATGAGCGATGTGATAAAAAGAGAAACCGGAAAAAGCGCAGTAGAGCATATACAACTTTCAACCATTGATAGAGCAAAAATAGGATTACAGATACCTAATAGTAGTATCTCCCAAATAGCACATTCATTAGGTTTTGAGTACCCACAGTATTTTTCACGTCTATTTAAAAAGCATACAGGTCAAACACCAAACGAATATAGGTCAACTATTTATAGTTAAAAATTTAAGATAGCACGAACACATACGTGACCCCAATCTTTTTCGGTGATTTGACTCTGTCCAAAATCAAGAATAAACATGTGGACATTTGTTGCATCTTTTTCAGTAGATGAACAATATCCATAATTTGATAGTATCCCATTTTCGAGTGAGCGTTCGAAAAAAAACTTAACATCATAGATATATGAAAGTTCATTTATAGATGGTAAGTACCAGACTCCCTTACTATTATCTTCATAGCCATTAGGGTCAATTCCTGAACTGATATTTAATTGATGAACCCAAGCAAAAGCAGGATACCTTGCAAAGCTATTATTTGGTGAATAATCTTTACTTTGTTCCCACACTGCTCTCATATTAGCTAAACCATTATTCTGGTCTCTAGCGCCCAGTATCTCTACTTTTTCTGTAGACCAACGAGCTTGTCCCTGGGACTGATTATCATCAAAACCTTTCTGGGGTATCTCCCATGAAAACACTTTGCCACTTTGACCTCCACTTTCAACATGATAGATAACACC
The DNA here is from genome assembly GCA_964369605.1 of uncultured Muribaculaceae bacterium. Taxonomy (GTDB): domain Bacteria; phylum Bacteroidota; class Bacteroidia; order Bacteroidales; family UBA932; genus CAYJFD01. The sequence goes on from CAYJFD010000013.1 coordinate 30,655, forward strand.
GATTACTTTTTTGTTCATATCGCGAGAAGTAGACCAAGTTCCATCTGAGTAGTAAAAGTCACCAACTTCAGCAGCAATTTTATCACTAAGTATTATTTCGTAGCTGTATTCCTCGCCTTCCTCCCAGTCAGGGGCGTTTGAAGATGGCTTCCATTTATATGTTTTATTATTTAAGTTAACAGTGATTGAGAAATTATGAACCCCATTATCTTTCAACGCATAAATCGTTTGTGAAATACTATTCTCCTCTGTTTGTATATCATACTCAGTACTGAGATAAGCGCCGCTATTGTACTCCCATCTCCCCGAAAAGATACTATAACTTCCATTTAGTAAAAGATTCCAGTACTTAATGTTGGCGCCATTAAAAGAATCTGGTCCTCCATCTGCAAACGACAAATTGAAGTTTAATTTTATAGACTTATGTACAAAAGGAAGGGTGATAGTTTGCTGCTCGTTACCCTCTACTCTCGCCCAGAAAACAGAGTGCATGTTTTCTGAAAGATTTATTTCTACTTTAGTGCCACTAAGGGACGCATCATAAGGGTAATATGCATAGTAGTAGTTAGTGCCTACCTTCGGTGGCAATATCGCTTCTTTTTCTTCACTTTCCACTAGCACCATTTTTCCATCTGTAGAAATAACTTCATATTCTGCGTTATTAAGCAAAGGCGTACCATCTTCACTGTAGGCGAAAATTCCGATTTTATCTCCTATATTCCATCCACTTTCTGAGCCTTCGGTCTCCCCAATATTTCCAGCGATAAATTCCACATATTCTTTTGTGCCTTCTTCAGTTTCTTTCTTACATCCTGCAGCGACTAGAGCTACAAGGGCAAATAACAGTATAAATTTTTTCATAACAAAGTTTATTTTAACTCTGTAAATATACAAAAATGTTTGAAAATAACGTGACAAAAACGTATAATACATACTTCTTTATTTAAAGAAACACTAGATCTAATTTTAAAAAGAAATAATAGTGAATTTCTAGTTTTGCTTAGAGAGAAGTTATTTGTATCTTTGTAAGATAATATATGACGCAAGACTATCAAGGTGTTAGACGCTGAAAGAGAGTTTTGTGTTTTTTTTATGTAGTTAATTAAGCTAGATGAGTAAAATAGAATTAAGAGATCAAATAGATTTTGGATGTGATAGTATTCCAAAGTTATTTAGGAAGATATTAATCCCAACACTATGGGGAATGTTTTTCACGGGATTATTTATAGTGACAGATGGTATCTTTGTTGGAAAAGGGCTTGGAAACGAGGCCTTAGCCTCAGTCGGAATCGTCGCTCCATTTTATAACCTTGCTGGAAGTATTGGCCTGATGTTAGGAATGGGAGGTTCTATAGTGGCCTCAATTCACCTCGCAAATAAAAAATTGAAGTCATCAAGAATTATAGTGACGCAGGCTGCATTAACAGCAGTTATCTCTTTAGCTATTATCTCTGTGTTAGCATTAATATTTATCGATGAATGGGTGATGGCTATTGGAGCTGCAGAGGAGCTAGTGGGGCCGAGTAAGGCCTACGCTTTTGGGTTTATTCCTTTTTTACCTGTTTGTGTCCTAACCTCGTGTCTGCCATTTTTTATTCGTTTAGATGGCTCTCCAAAGTATGCGATGATGTGCTCGATAGTGGGAGCATTGCTAAATATTGTCTTAGATTACTTGTTCATATTTGTTTTTGATTTAGGTTTATTTGGTGCTGCTATCGCAACAAGTACAGGAAGTACTATTAGTGCATTAATGGCCTTGTTTTATTTGATGAATAAGAAAAAGGAACTGAGTTTTGTTAAGATTAAATGGTCAAAGAAAAGCATATTTATGAGCTTACGCAATATCTGGTATATGAGTAAGTTAGGCTTTGCTTCTTTTCTTGGACAAGGGGCAGCTGTGGTAATGGTTATCTGCGGAAATATTGTCTTCTCTCGAGTGCACGGAACAGCAGGTGTTGCCGCATTCTCGGTCTGCGGCTATGTATTTCCTCTGATATTTATGATTTATAGTGCTATTGCGCAAGCATCACAACCTATAATTTCATTTAATTATGCCTTAGGTGATAGGCAGAGGGTGGCAAGAGCTTGTCGAGTTTCGATGTCTTGGGGCGTAGCAATAGGCTCCGTCTTAACCTTGGGAATGGCTTTATTCGCACCGCAGCTATCTTCGATGTTTCTTGATCCGGGCTCGGACGCGCATAGGATAGCGACTGAGGGACTTCCTTTGTTTGCAATCGGTTTGATTTCTTTTGCAGTCAATATAATGACTATTGGATATTATCAGAGTCTTGAAAAGATAAGTAAGGCCGTATTGCTTATAGCTTTAAGAGGCTTTGTCTATATGATTTTGTTTTTTATTTTAATGCCTAATTTAGCAAGTGTTAGTGGAGCATGGTTAGCAGTGCCAGCAGCAGAATTTGCGACGAATATTAGTATACTACTTATTATATTTTATTCTAAAAGAAAGTTGAGGAGAATTGTGTAAATTTGCAGATAGTAATTTAATTCGAATTAAGATGATAAATATAGGAATAATTGGAATCGGCGGTGTTGGTGGCTATTTGGCCGCAAAACTTGCTGTGCATTTTGAGGAAAGTGAATCGGTGTCGATTCATTTGTTTGCGAGGGGAGAAGCTGCAAGGGTGATGAAGAGGGATGGTATAAAGTTAGTTTCTACAAAGGAGGGAAGAGAGGATGTAGGACGTCCTAGAGCTGTGTATAGTAGTGGTGAGAATGCACCAGTTATGGATTATCTTTTTGTTTGTGTAAAGAGTTATTCAGTTGGAAGTATTATAGATGATATTTTAAGGAGTACAAATGAGAATAGTGTTATTATTCCGTTTTTGAATGGTGTAGATGGTAGGGAGGAGCTGATTTGTAAGTTGCCAAATCGAATGGTTTTAGACGCTTGTGTATATATTATCAGCAAGATACTTTCTCCTGGCGTGATAGAGATATCTGAAACATCAGATAGAACGAAGTATTTCTTTGGGGGATATGCTGTTGAGGAAAAGAAAAGAGCGATGGAGCTGGAGCAGATATTAAAACCAGCGATAGATAATCTTATTTATAGGGATAATATAGACCAGATAGTATGGGGGAAATTTGTTCGAATCTCTACAGCATCAACTCTGCAATCATATCGCAATGCGACAAATGGAGATATTAAAAGTAACTCTGAGATAAGGAAGGAATTAGAGGGTTTAATAGCTGAGTTTATGTCAGTAGCTGAGGGACTCGGGCATATTTTACCAGAGGATACTCTTGAGAGGAATCTAGGGCATGTTAATGCTATCGGTGATTCTATGACTACTTCTATGCAACGTGATTTTCAAGAGCATAAATCCACAGAATTAGAGACTATTACTGGTTATATAGTAAGGGCAGGAGAGCAACTAGGAATACCTACCCCACTGTATAAAATGATGTATGATAATCTATTATTAAGATCATCATCCCCACCCACCACCGAAGATCAACTTTAGGCTGACGCCGTAGAATATTATTTCTTAGCGTATAGTTTGTAGGCTCTTTCGAGTTTTACATCGTATTTGTTTTCTGCGTACCTAGGCCCATTATAACGTCTAGCAAATTCTGCCCAATTAAGTTCACGAAGAGGCTTGTCGAGTTTATTTGTTAGTATGAACTTAGTAAAGAGTGTGAGTTGAGCGCCTTCGCTCTCTTGCATAATTTTTACAAACTGCTCAACACTGTTACATCCACAGCTTGAATAGTTGAAGCCCATTATTTGGAATGCTCCCCAGCTAGCTGAAGAAAGTGCAGCTAAGTGGTTTATTTGGATAGCTTTATTTAGGCGGTCATATTCTTTCATACCTCCTAGGTAGTGAGCTTTTGTCCATTTCCTATATAGTATATCCTCATTTCCAACGGAGTATTGTTCAGGGTCGATGCCTACTTTCTTTAATTGGACCCAAAAGATATGTCCTTCAAATAGTATGGAAGGCATACCATCTTTGAAGAATCCTTTTCTTCCTCCAGTCTCAACTTCTTGTACTGCCTTGATAGCTGCTACTTCAACATTAAGAGTCTTGGCTGCTCGGATGAAATCTTCTTCTGTTAGTCTGTTAGGGCGTAGTTCGATGGCATCGTTATCTAATAAGCATCCCCAAGTGCCTTTTCCAACTATTCCGTCGGGTGACAGGTCCATACTTTTTTGAAAATCCATTACGGCATTTTCAGTATTCTTACCGAAAATACCGTCTGCGATTAGTTTGTAGTTAAGACTGATGAGGATTTCTTGCAGTTTTTTGACTTCGTCTCCAGAGTCGTTTCGTCTGATTATCTTCATAATTATTTAATTTAAGTTTGTTTAGTAGCTCAAATATAGTGAATTAGAAAATAATAGGCAAATTTTTCGTGGTGCAAATTAGGCCCTATTTCAAGAGCCTTAACTTAGTTCATATAGGCGAATAGAATTGTCTATGTTCTTTTCCTTGGCTTCATTGCCGTAGCGGTCTACGTCATTGATGTTTTTCTTACCTCTATTTAAGCATAGTGGTCCGTTTATACATCCTGACTCGCAGGCCATACCTTCAAAGAAGTTGTAGCTAGAATTTTTCATTTTTAGTTTCATTAATTCTGCTTTGCATTCTAATAGACCGCTCATTGATACGGGGTTTACTTCTATGCCATTCTTCTGGGCTAAGTACTGCACTCCTTGCACTATACCTCCAGCTTTAGCGAATATCCTTCCGTAGTAGGAGGCGTTATTTAGAGGGGTACCCTCTAGGTTCATTACATCTACATCAAGAGCATCTATAAAGGCTTGAAGTTCTTCAAAGGATATAACGCAGTCTATTGCACCACCACATTTCTCGAGCTGAAATTCACCTTTTTTGGCTACGCAAGGACCAATAAAGATAACTTTTGCATTAGGGTCACTGTTCTTTATTAGTCTTGCAGTTTCGACCATTGGGGAGACTGAATGTGAGATGTATTGAGTAAGTGATGGGAAGTTATTCTCGATGTATTTGACAAAGGAAGGGCAGCAAGATGTTGTAAGGAAATCCACTTCTGTTAATTCCTGAGCTTCTTTGTGTAGCGTAATATCTGCCCCAAGAGCAGCTTCAACTACTTGATGAAAACCTAGTTTGTGAATAGCAGTTACGATCTGTTCTATCTTTACATATTTGAATTGACTAACTATGGCAGGAGCTATAACCGCATATATCTTGAAATTTTTACCATTATTAGATTCTTTTAACATATCGACCACATCTAAGACATAGGACTTTTCCATAATAGCTCCGAATGGACACATTTTTACGCAGGCTCCGCATTGAATGCACTTGTCATTATCTATGACAGCTTTCTTGTTAGAGTCAACAGATATTGCTTTAGGTACACAGTTAACAGCACAAGGACGTTGGTGCAGAACGATGGCATTATACGGGCAAACTTTAGTGCATTTACCACATTCAATACATTTTTCAGTATCGATAACAGCTTTTTTATCAATAATCGTAATAGCATCCTTTGGACACGATTCTTGACAGTAATGAGCAATACATCCACGGCAGGAAGGTGTTACATAAAGTCCTCCAGCAGGACATTCATCACAGGCTATGTCAAGAACTTCAACTATGTTTGGATTACTTTTATTACCTCCCATAGCTATCTTGATGCGTTCGAGGGTGATAGCACGTTCTTTATATATACAGCAACGTATTTCTGATTTTGGACCTGGAGATATTATCTTAGGAAGTCTAACATATATATCTTGTAAGTCACCTTGGTAGGCTGACTTGATAACTTCTTTGAGTACTCTGTACTTGAGAAGTTGTACTGAAGTGTCAAAAAATCTCATTTAATAATTGTTAATTGGTCTGAATTTAGAATAAAAGTTAATTATATCTTACACTTACAATTTTTCCAGCTTTTGTAAGATTTTGAGATATAGTTTCTATAAGTTTTAGCTTCATGGTCACATTTATAGGCATACCCAGATGTGCTTGGTTGACAGCTTGGCCAACAAAGAAATTTATGTGTGTAGCCTTTTCAAGAAGCATATCAGCTAGTAGAGATGCCCCATCCTTCTTGTTAAAAACTTTGGGCGTAAGGTCGCTAGGTGAAATGTATTTCTCTAGCATCTCTACTAATCTACGAAGGGTAATTACCCCCTCAGTAACAAGATCTACCCCATCAATAAATCCGATAGGAGGAATAGTAGGGTCTGGGAAATCTAGAACGGTTCTAATATTTTTTCCTAAATATTTAGAAACTATCTGTGAGCTAGTTCCTCCACATACTACTTTGTGAAAATCTCCATACATAAACTCGGCTACTATTTCATTATCTTTTTCTTTATCGACAGGGGGGCCTACCATAATGTTGACCTCCAGTGTCCTGCGTACTTTTATTGCAGCGACTGAAGTGTCATCACCCGGTGCGTTCATGTATAAATCATTGCTAGCAGATGCGAGAAGAGTAGCTGAGGCCCTAGCGGACATACTATCTTTAACAGTACGTTCTAGGTATTCAATTATATTTTTACGCTGCCATCCAAAATTGAGAATCTTTCCGATCCCTGCATGAGGAACGCCATCCGACATAACAAATAGAATGTCTCCTTCCACTAGCTCTAGTTTAGTTTCGTAAATTACCCTATCACAGATAGTTAGTTCTTTAGGAAATAGCTCTTTGCGGCGACCATTGTTGAGGCAGATAGCTTGCGGGTTGCCAAATTCAAAAAGATAGCCAGAGTTCGATTCGTTAGAGATGTGTATGACTGAGAATGTAGAATATGATATACCTCTTTGTTTGCAAGTCGGCAAGGTTTGTATAACAGTCTCTAAGCATTCTTCGATGGGAATGTTATTAGAGATCATAGTACAAAGAATCCTTGAGGTGATGGTAGATAAAATATTTGCCTTGACGCCTGAACCTAGGCCGTCGGCTAGTACTACGGTAGTGTACTCCTGGCCAGCACTTATCGCAACATTATCTCCACATAGCTCTTCCCCTTCTTTGTTGATCGTAGTGTAGCCGTACTCCAGAATATTTTTCATTTTGTTTGTACTATTCTTGTTGTAGTGTTTTTTTAAGTTTCAGCAGTGCGACTTTAGTTTCAGCCGTGGTTTCACCTAATAACGAGGCTATCTCCTGCGCAACTCTCATCTGTTTTTTTATCACCTCGTCAGTAGTCGCTAGAGTTTCGAGCTTTACTGCCAATAGTTGATTCTTCGTATTTTCTACTTTGGTAATATCTTTCATTATACCAAATAGTACATTCGAATTTTGTATTAGACTCACGGTGATGGAGGCAGTGGAATCTGTTTTAGGTATATACTTTTTATCCGAAATCACGGTCGACTCACTTTCGATAGCCTCCATGAATTCTGATGCATCAAATATATCACTAGCGTATTTGCCTTTATAGTTTTGCTGTGGTAGACCTAATAACTTCATCGCTTTAATATTCATGTCGATAATTTTTAGATCTTTATCAACAGTCACTATGCCGCTAGGGTTATTATGTATTATTTCGTATGACATGCTTTCAGCCTTCTTACGCATAAATGGAAGACAGACATCTATTTCAGTTATTCCGTAGAATAGAGCTTCTGCTTTTTCCCGACAAGTGTCATAACCACAGGTTCCACAATTAAGTTCATCTTCGATACTGTTTTTTCCGATGTCACTTAATATCTTATTAACCTCCTCCTCTGATGGTGGAGTAACCTTCTTCTCTAAAGAAGGATAGTAGTTTACGATATCTAATCCCTCAATAGGGTTGTTGTCCTCTTCTGGAGGGAGATTGCATAGGTCTTTCTCTGCATATTTTCTAATAATGGTATTAGCTTTATAAGAGCCTCCTTCGATATCTAGTGAGCAAGGTCCATTTACACAGCTATATTCGCATATATTCATTTCTAGAAAAACATTCGAAAGAGATTCTATGTTATCAAGAACATTTACGCATCTCTCATAGCCGTCGACACATATATGCTCGTATCCACTCATTGGAACATTAAAAGATTTAACTATGCCCCTTGTTATAGGGTATAATTTTGCTCTGTTTGCTTTAGTATCGTGATTAATAGCTTTTTCAGGTACTTCTATTTCCTCAAAGTCTATACCTTTTGATATTAGCAGTTCGTTCAAGTCTTCAAATGTAAGGACTAGATCAACGTGTTTGCTTTCTTCACCTTCTCTTTTTTTAGCTATACAAGGGCCAATAAACACTACCTTGGAATGGGGTATGTCTTTTTTTATCATCTTTGCGTGTGCCACCATGGGTGAATCAACGGGAGCTAGATATTTTAGAGCTTTTGGATAGTAAATTTGAATGAGTTTGCAAAGAGCGGGGCAAGCAGAAGTGATTAGATTGTTGTAATTGTTACTTTTCATTAGAGATGCGTATTCTCTTGTAACAGCATTAGCTCCGATGGAAGTTTCATAGGCATCTGCAAAACCTAATAATTTTAGAGCTGCTTTCATTTTCTCGAAATCAAAGATAGAGAAGCTTGAAGCGAAAGCAGGGGCAATAGACGCGATTACTGGTGTCTCTTGGCTAAGTAATTCTAGTAGTCTATCGGTGTCATTCCTGACAACTTTGGCATTTTGTGGGCATGTTAAAGCACATTTTCCACATAGAATACATTTTTCAGGAATAATTCTCGCTTGGTGACCTTTCATGCTGATAGCTTTTACTAGGCATTCACGTAAACATTTGTAGCAATCTTTACAGCGAGATCTTTTTAGTTCTAGGAACTCTGTCATACTCTGAGTACTAATGGGAGCAGGTTATTATTAAATATTTCATCAATATTGTCAACAGACAATTTATGCAGCATAATCGAGCCATCTTCTCCAACTTCGAAGTTAGAGTCGCAGTTACATTCTTCGATTTTAGCTGTAACACCATTTACACAATTAGCGTGGCAGAAGCTTGCTTGAAGATCAATTTTTTGCCCAGCATCATTAGTAGCTATCAATTCTTTTAATCTCGTTATTACTTCGTACGAATCCTTTAGATGGCACGAACTTCCTACACATACTTTTAGTATCATATTTGATATATAATTTGTTATAAAATAATGGGAGCAAAGGTATGCGATTAAACGATTTTTCCAAGAGTTTGGCAATAAATCTGACTCCCTATGATGAGAAAAAATAATGGCTTTTTTTGAAATAGCTTGAACTGGTGAGAGTTATGATATTGCCGAAGGCTCTACATTGCTGTAAAAAAGTTGCATTTTCTTTGGAGACAAAGTTTAAAACTATTAAATTTACAATCTCCATTAAATAGTAAAATAAAATTAAATATTTGAATATGATTAAGAAGGTAATAGTGTGCGTAGTATTCTTGCTCTTGAGTGTCGTAGGATATTATGCAACAGCAGGTTTAGCAAGCGATCCTGAGCAAGTTTATTTGGCCAAAATGCTTGACGAGGGCAGAGAGGTTTATTTGTTGAAAGGTGAATTGGCAGGGGAGTATCCTGTTTCTATGACTTTGGCCTTTGAGAAGGATACTATCGTGGGAAGTTATGTTTTTTCGAACTCAGAGCCTATGAAGCTTAGTGGCAAAATCGAGGATGATTCATATAGATTTTGGGCCACTGTGGAAAACGAGGGAATAGTAGATACTACTGGAGTATTTGTTTTAGATAAGGCCTTTAATGGTGTATGGCAAAATACAGATAGGACAGGTAGAAATCTGGGAAATGATATAAAAAGAGTTGACCTTGAACCGGCGAGTGAGAGTTTTCAATCATATAGAGTGCGTAAATATTTGTATGAATATGATATTCCGTTTCCGGGAAAGCCAGGTAGTTCAACGAGTGTAAATTTTGATATTGAATATCTGGAGTTAATCGGATCTACTCAGGCAGTAACGTTTATAAACAGATTAATGCGTGAAGAGTATGTCGAAGCGGCTAAGAATTCAGGCTCTATGTATAATGATGTTCTTAAGCAGATAGCTGAGTTTGGTGATGGCCCGTTTGGGATAAGTAATATTTCTCATTATAGTGTAGAGTATGCAGATGATAGGTTAGTCTCGATTAATAATTCTGGTTATTCTTATGCCGGTGGTGCTCACGGCATTAGTTATTATATAAATCAAGTGTATAGTCTTGAGACTGGAGAAATTATCACCCTTGATGAGATATTTAAGGATGGAGAAAATCGTAAACTTGTGGCACTCCTTCGAAAGAAGCTTTTAGAGGTGAGAGAGGGTAAATCTTCTTATTTTGAATTTGATCAAATACGCTTGAATGGTAATTTTTTGGTAAATGATAGAGGTATAGAGTTTACTTATGGGCATTATGAAATATGTGCTTATGCTATCGGTATGCCAACTGTCTTTTTCTCTTGGGATGAGTTGAAGTCATTTGTTAGGAAGGATTCCCCAGTGCGCTATCTTCTTAAAGGTCGTTCGAAAAGATAGCTAGTTTTTAACCAGAATAAACTTGATAATTATGATAAGAAAAGTACAAGAGAGTAATCTAAAGCAGCTCAAAAGGGTTTATCCTAGGCTAGCTAGTGTAATGGAAAGGTGCCCTAATACTCTTGCAGTTGATACATTTGTAGGGATGATGCCCATAGAAATTATTAATGATGCAGTCTCGGAATGTGAAAGAGGTCTCGAACTTCACGATGATTTGATATACCACTTTGCAAATATCGCGGAGATCGCATTTGATGATGACACACTCATCGGAATAGGCTGCTTGGAGCCCGTTACGATAAAGGATAAAGTTTATTATATAATCGGTGATTATAACAAATATAGCGATGGAGATAAATTGGCTGTGCTTCCAGACGGCCCTCAGATTTATTATTTGTCGCATGAAAATAATGAGATAGAGCCGCTATGCGACAATATCGAAGAACTATTTGAGGTAGAATTTGCTTCTGGACTACAAGAGTGCTCAAGATAGACAAATAAACATAACTCACCTTAAAGGGTTTCTGGCTTATCTATCCCTAGTAAATTTTTCACCCTCGAGGTTCATTACATCACCAATGATGGTGCCGGTGTAGAATGGTGATTCAGCTTTGTAGAAAATATAGATGGTGTGTCCTTCTAGTGCGTAGGTGTAATTTGTAACCGTTGCTGGGCCAAATTCTTTTGGAACTCTTCTTGAGCAGTTCTTTTCGTCAGAGAATATGAAAAAATCGGTTCTTTCGTGGTTTGCCCATTGTGTTCCTGCTAGTCCGTCTTCTTGTTTAGAACAAGAGAGTACTGAAACTAAAAATATAAGTGCTAAAATTAACTTCTTCATGATCTTTGCTTTTATGCTGCAAAGTTAATTAAAAACTCTTATTATTCCAGCAGATATGTCGGCTGCTCTTATAGTATTAAAGAATTATGTATATTTGTGATGAATTTAATATACTTGAAAAATGCCTACTATATATAGATATCTAATAATATTTCTCACTTTTATATGTGCGATAAATCTCTTGCTTTGAGAGGTGCATCTTTGCAGATATGGTAGTAGTTGTAACTCATAAACACAAAACGAGGGTAACTAAAAAATAATCACCCTCGTTTAGCTTTTTATAGAAAATACCTATTAGTCTTTTGCTATTATCGGATTTAAATACGTTTTTAAATATGTAGGATCAGCAGGCGTGTTTTTCGGAGAAGATGTTGCACTTTGCGTTGCAATGTCTGCTCTAACAAATTCCGTATCTCCTGACTTATAAGTAACGTAAGCAATCATACTATACTCAGTGCCTGATTGTAGTGGAGAGTTTGCCCCACCATAATAAGCGGTGTAGCCATAAGATGAATTAATCATACTAATTTGTGTCGGATTCGTACCTAGACCACTATCTTTTAAAAACTCTATAAGAGCCTCTTCATTTTCTCCTTGGTAGTCAACAGACATCCTAAATGAATATTTTACAGAGGTTACGTCGTAGCCTTTCATCTGAAATACAACTGCATTATTAGGAAGTATACCGTTAGCTGGGTCATTTGTAAGAGCTAGAATCAGATCAAAATTCTCAGATATAGGTTTAGTCTCCTCAGTTGTGATGGACTGCTTTGCAAATATAACTTCACCAGAAATATGTGTAGCAAGTGTAAATAGCGTATAGCTAGTTTCACTTAATAATGGTTGATTTGCGCCACCGTAGAAGAATGTGTGTCCTCCTTCCTGGTTTGCTTGTTCTATCATACTATTTGACACGATAGTTCCATCGTTTTGAAGTAGGGTACTCATGAGGTTTTCATCTATGAGACCTTCTATGTTTTTAGTTTCCACACATGCAAATCGAATTGTCTCAACATTATTTCCTACCCATTTAAAGAAAATAGAATTTCCCTTATTTGCTCCAGAATTTTCGTTCTCACTTAAGAAGACATCTTGAATGAACCAGCCTGCCGGAGCAGGATCCGTAATAGTGATACTCCATTTACTATATGGTGAATCGTTGTATTCAGTGCCCTCTGCAGTAGCCTTAAGCTTAAAAGTATATATACCTGGGTTGAGTTTATCTAACACGGCACTCAGTCCTTCCGTTTTAGTTTCGGTTCCATCATTTAGAGTGTATATATAAGCTGTCGCATTTTCAACTCTTTCCCAAGTAGCGATTATTTTATTAGGCTCCTTAGAGAGTGTCAAACTAGGTGCACGAAGATAAAACTCTTCTTCCTCAGTAATATTGATGATAGTCTCAGTGTATTCTGAGTCGGTGTACTCCGACTCAGAATAAGCAACTGATTTAATTTTAAATAAATATTCACCTATTGATTTTTCCGTAATTTTAATAATTCTCTCTTCAGTATATATATCTTCACCATTATCAAAACTATACGAAAACCCTTTAGCATTACTAACTCCTAACCAAGTAATGTTTGCAGAGCCTATACCTGTTGTGACTTCAATAGATGGAGATCTTAATGGAGTTAGAACTTGTTCACCCTCATCTTTTTTGCAAGAATATGACAAACAAATTAATAGAACTGAAGTGATAAGTAATAATATTTTTTTCATATTATATTTAATTACTTAATAGTTACATACCAAGTAGAGTATTTTCCCCCTACTTCCTTGTACCCAAGTATATTACCATTAGCGGTAATATGCATTACTATGTCGTTGCCTTGGATTTTAAGACCAAGGTTGGCGTAAAACCATTCAGCTAGATTCTCAGTAGTGTTATCTGCATTCATCACAAATCCTTCGTTAGGTCCTGTGGTAGGGGTAGTAAAGAATAGTTCACCATTGTCTGAAGCTGTAGTACTAGTAGCATTAAAAGAAGTACATAGCTTAACTTCTTTTGTATCTACATTGTAAATGGCAGGAGTTCTATCTCTACCTGAAGAAAGAGATGTCGCAATATACTTACCGTTAGGACTTATTTCAAATCCACCAGCATCAATTCTAAACTGCTCGGAAGTGCTTGATACATATTCTTGCCCAATATACGCCACTTCTGCTCCCCCTTTTGTCCATACTATAGCGTAACGAGAATTATGTGTGTCAGAACCATAAATAACTGAACCATCGTCAGAACAGCCTCTAACGTATGCTGTAGTTGGAACTTTTCCATTTTCATGATATGGGTCAGTTGGAAGAGGTAGGATTGTTGAAGAACCGTCGGCGTTCCATTTTACTGGTAAAGCAGGTGCGCCAAAAGCTGCAGACGCATCAGTGACATAACCAACAAATGATCCATCGTTTGCAAAGCAAGTAACTCTTGGATCTTTAGTATCTTCGGGTAATTTTACGTCTACTATACTTCCGTCTACTTTAATCATTTGTCCATTAAAGAAGATGTCTCCACTGTTACTAACAGTTATAGGTAGTCCTTGACCATCTACGGCGTATTCTTTGTAATATACATGTTCTTCTGTTCTAATATCATATACAGAAGGGATTATTCCGTTAACTGTTTCACTAGCAAAGGCAATGTAGTTCCCATCAGGAGAAAAAGATCCTCCACCAAGCTCAAGAGGTAAGCTTTTATATATTAGTTTATTTCCGTATTGAATAATTATAACCTCCTGAGTAAAATCAGCTGATGTAATAGAAATAATACCTTCTCTCGTTTCAGTGGTATTATTAGGGTGAACTGTGAACTCTAGAGAATTCTCTGTTTTTTTACCTTCTACGATCCATTCAAAATCTGAAGCACTAGATTTCCATTCATATTCCGATTCGATAGCTATGGTGTATTCACCTTCGCCACTAGCAGGGATGGTGTAGTGTAAGTTTGTAACTGTAAAGTAATGATTTATAGTTGTAGTTTTGCAGGATAGTAGACCTAAGGTAATTAGGAGTAAGAATGCGAATCTTATTTTTGATAGTATATTATTCATAATTGTATATAATGTTGTAGTTTATATTATTTTGAAGGTGTAGTAAATGGTATGATAACGACGTTTTCCCAGCCACTTGCGTGTCCCGAGCAGTTTAGTGGACAAGCAACGATATAATACTGAGTATCGTATTTGAATGCATCATTTCCTTCTCCATTTTCGTAAAGGTAAGTGAATGGCAGCATAGAAGTCGAAGCATCACCTATAACAACGGGTTTATCAGGTGTAACTAAACGTATAGTTTTTGCGTATCCTTTATTATATAGGTCATAGGCTATAGATTTTGCAGTATAATCTGCTTTAGATGTAATTTGTTTGTAGTAAACATCGTCAATGATCTCATACATATATGCAACAGTGTTTTGATTAGGCGTGAAGGTTATTTCTATCGACATATCATCTACATTAAATGGTTCATGAGTAACTTCTACTTTTGCCCAGTTTCTATGAAAACTATAGGTAGGAGTAAGTATGTCGTCGATTTGGTAGCACTGAGCTGGATTTCCATCTTTATCATAACAAATTATCCATGCTTCATAAGATACATTTTGTGCAAGATTTGGGAAAGTAAATTTAAGATTAGAAGGCTCATCCGAGTTTATAGAGATCATTCCAATACTAGGAACATTCTGCCAAGTTTCAAGAACTGCTTGTAGGTTATTACGCCAGTTTACATTATTTAATATGGCATCTCTACTGCCCTTCTCTTGAAGTAGAAAAGCATACGATGATACATGCTCATTAGGTGTTAAAGTGAAAAATCCGTTAGCAACAGACATTCCATCAATGCTAACATCCACCTTCGGACAGCTTCCTATCGCGAAAGTTTTAAAAAGAGTTTCATTATATACAGGTTCTCCATTAGAATTACGAGGAAGTGATTTCGTGTAAATTACATATTCAGTATCAGGTACTAGATTGTTAATTCTAACATAAGAATCATAGCTCTCAACTATGTATGTTTCATCCAAAAATCCCTTTTTGAATTCCTCCATCTTACCTGGAGCTCCTATGGCGTATCCTAGCTTATAGTATTCATCGTTACTCTTAAAATTGATTGACACACCTGTTTCAGTAGCGTATTGAACATACCCTTTTCCTCCTTGGTTTAGAGTCGCAACTTGAGCGGAAAGTATAGGGCCAGGAACGCCATAGAAGTCGAAGCCTTGCGTGTAAATATAATGAGCTGTATTTGCTTCAAGCTCCGTAAAGGTGACAGTTGTATCTTTGTCGCTAATTCCGTATCCAGGGACTAAACCGTTTGAAAAGGCTTCAAGGTCATCAGCTGAGCCTATACCGTATCTAAAACTAACTGTTTCTTGTGCTGCTACAAATGAAACTGTAATGCTTGAGCTCATTTGCTGCTCTAATTCAACTCTAACTGTGGCAGGTAATATAGCATTACTAGATTGTTTCTCACAACTTGCAAATAATAAAATTCCAAGTAGAATTACTACATTAGTGATTTTTCTTATCATATCTATAACGTATTTTTTTGGATTCTATTTTCAATAATTTTCTCTCTCAAGAAGTATAGAATCCGTTATTCCTTCAAGAGAGTGTGTTTATAGGTAACCTTGACTCAATGCGCATTTGAGTGATAGGTTTTATACAAAACTATTTACAATAAAATATAAACAGAAATAAAAAAATTGACATATTCACAATTTAACAAAATAGTATATGTAAATATTACTATTTCGTCAAAAGTATAGTGTTACGTAAAAGGAAAAACGCTTATAGATGTCGATTAAATAGACTTTTTGAGCATTTCTCTTCTGTATCTAGAAGGGGTGCACCCAGTTTCTTTTTGGAATGCTCTATAGAAAACAGAAATAGAATTATAGCCTAAGCTATCAGAGATTTGTTTGAATGAATCATCGTAATTTGGGTCAGATAGAAGTGCGGTAGCCTCATTGATTCTATACATATTGATGTAGTGAAAAAATGACATCTTTGATACAGAGTTTATAGCTTTAGATAGATAAGTTCTATTTGTGCACAGCATTTCTGCGATTTTGTCCATAGATATATCCTTTTGCTTGAAAATTTTGTCCTCCCTCATAAGTTTCTCAAGTTTATAGAAGAGTATTTTATCAGCATTCGAGCTATCGTTACAGTCATCGTCTAGTTCCACATTTGAACTATTAATCCTAAGCATATACTGCTGGTGCTTATCTACAAGCTGAGAGTACATTTGATTCTTCTTTTTGTAAAGTAAGAAAATAAATAAAATTAAAAAAGAAGCTAATACTGTGGCAGAAGCATATATTGTGTGTTTCTTGTGAGCTCTAAGTAGTTCTAATTCTTTCATTTTTATTACTTTATCATGCTCATCTTGCTGATGAAGTAATTGTAGATAACTAAACTCTCGCTCTTTTCTAAAATTTAAGATGCTATCCCTGTGACTTTTGAATTCACGCTCATATTTTTCTGCGCCAAGACTATCACCAGAAAGGGCATAGATCCTAGAAATTTTACTTAATAGGCCCCTACGAAATTCAACGTTTTTATACTCATAAGATATATTGAGGCCTTTAAGGCATAATTCTAAAGCAGTAGGTAAGTCATTTTGTAACTCATATAGATCAGCGTAGCTTAGAAGTATATTAGTAAGTGTTGCAGGCTCTGCATAAGATGACGCATTGAGCGCTTTTTCGTAGAACTCTTTAGAAATATCATAGTCTCCTTTATTTTTGTAAATATCTGCAAAGCTCACATATATCGTCGACAATGCTCCATTATATTTTTTCTCTTCAACTATCTTGTGCGCGCTATTTAAAAGGGAAATCGATTGTTCGTAGTCTCCAATTAAATAATAAAGCTTTGCCGCAGAGATTTCAAACAAACAAAGAGGATATTTAGCTATGTTGTGAGCAGAAATCAGATTTCGCGCTTGCTCGATGTGTTTTACTCCTAAGGTGTCACCTCTTAGATAATATATGTAAATGATATTACTCAAAAAACCGACTTGATTTGAGTATTCTTCTTGCCCCTCAAGTCTGTTATAGGCTTGCAAAAATAAGTCTAGGGCTTTTGCGTAGTTAAGCTCTACTTTTAGAGCGTAAGTTGCCGCAATATTATCTATTAAACTTTCGATAAGCGGCGGTGTGTTATTCTTATATGGATAGATATAGTCAATATAGAATTGAACTGAATCTAAATTTTCTGTTAAGGTGTATACTTGCGATAGATATAATCCTGGGTAGATAATTTTCTCTTCATTTCTAGTTTGTTTACCCTCGTGAAATAAGGGAGTCGCAGACATAATTAAAGAGTCATACTGAGCATTTCTAATATATGAATCCCATTTTACGAAAAATTCTCTCCAGCCACCGTAGTCTCCATTTATCTCATTAGAGTATCTTATATTACTGCTTTCTGCACAAGAGTGTAGAAGCAGTGTGAGAATGAGTGTGATTATGTAATAGGATATCTTCTTCATAAGTGGTTATGTACTATCTTCTACTTGATGTTCGCAATAAATACATCATATTATTCGTAGGTTAGGAGTGCTAAAATAATTGCTAAGTTAGTAAACTTCGCTTTATGGAACAATAAAAAAATGCAAAAATCTGATTATCTGAAGATTAAAGTTGTTAGTCGAGATGAGGATGTAATAAGAATGTACAGTAATTCTAATAATTGAACAAAAACAAGTACATTTGTCGAATAAAGTCTGAGAATCATGTTCCAATATAAACTATATAAACGTATTTTGATAGTGCTTATCATTGTCCTAAGCTCGATAAATTATTCGCGGGCACAGGACAATCCGGCAGAAAAGATAATCAGGCAAATAGATAGTCTTAGTTTGAAATTTAAGGTAGAGACACGGATCGCCTTAAATGATGATCTATTGGAAATCTGCGATGATATGTTACTGCTCTCTACAGAGCTTCAAGAACCTTACTATATATTAGTTAGTCACTTACATTATAGTGCCTACTTTATTACAACAGATAGATATGAGGATGCTTTCCCACATCTACAAGCAGCAGAAGAACTTTGGAAGGAGAATCGCGAAGAGATAACAAGCAAGTATAATTTATCTCAGATATGTTATATCTATAATGACTTGGCACTTTATTATATTAATCATAGTTTAGATCATAAACGAGGAATAGAGTATTTTGTTGAGGGGGCAGAGTTCGCTAAGTCACACAATTTGGAAAAAGAATACGCATTGATAGCATATAATTGGAGTATATTGAATTTTATGCGTGATGATAGCTCTGGTCTGGAATTCGCTCAGACGGTGTATGATCAAGGTAACAAGTGGGAGAATAGTAATATTAAATTTCTAGGTTCGCTGGGGCTAGCTATGATGTATTATATTAGTGCAGAGTATGATCAAGCATTGAAATACATCGATATAGCGCTCGAGATGAATCCAAATTCAAAACGTTATGGCGTAAATCTATATGTAACCTATGCAGATATTTTATATTCATTTAAAGATTATCAGAGAGCAGAGGAGAACTATATCAAGTCCCTAGAGCGGATAGATAATAATACATCGATAATTCATATAGATTATATTTACTTGTCTTATGGTAAATTCTGTTTGGAGCAAAACCGCCCTGAAGAAGCGATCGAGTTACTTCACAAGGCGACAAATATCGAAAAGGAGGGAGCTACAAGGCCATTTTTATATAGAATTTATAATAATTTATCACTAGCCTATAGTAAAATAGGAAACTGGGAAAAGTCCTTAGAGTATCATCGAAAATACCATGATGAGTACAGAAAAGTATTTGATGTTCAGAATGAAAAGGAATTTAATGAACTTTCAAGGAAATATCAAGCTGTGGCACATACAGCCGAGGTGCAGGGATATAAACTAGAGGTTCAAAAGGTCGAACTCGAATCAGAACGAAAGAGTCGTCAATTATTACTAGTTATAATTGTTGCTGTCGGCGCTTTTATCGTGGCCTTATTATCGTATATGATGTATAAGAATGAAAATAAACTGTACACTAAGATCGCTAAGCAGTATAAAGTCGCTGAGAAAAAAGAAAAGGAGTTCAGAAGGAGAATTCAGGAGCAGCAAAGTATAATAGATGACTATCTCGCAAAACAACATAAAACCCCAAATCCTGTATCTGTCTCCTATGCAGATAAAAATAAGGAACTATTTATGTCTATAGAGGAGCAAATGCAAGTAAATAAGGTTTATAGGGAACAGGATCTTGGACGGGAAAAACTTGCGAAATATATGAATACTAATCACGACTATATTACAAAAGCGATAAATGAGAACACCTCAAAAAGTGTTACTCAATATATTAATTCGTATAGAATAGAGGAGGCTATAAAGCTATTATCAGATGTCTCAAATGACCTACCTTTAAAGGCTATTCATGCAGAGATTGGCTTCGTCTCGATCGCTACATTCTATAGATTATTCAAAGAAGAGGTCGGAATGAGTCCCGCAAAATATAGAGCTAAAATTAGTCAAATTTCTTAATAATAAAAGCAAATAGAATGGAAGCAATTAAAATGATTCAGGAGCGCAGAAGCGTTCGAAAGTACAAAGAGGAAACCGTAGCGCGTGAGACTATGGATAAGATTTTAGATGCAGCGCGTTGGTCGCCGTCTTGGGGGAATCTTCAGGTGGCTCGATACACAGTTGTACAGAATCCAGAGCTAATCAAGCGCATAGCGGACGAGGGTGTTCATGGATTTTCTTATAATATTAATACGCTTCGCAATACCCCAGGTGTTTTGATTCTTAGCTATGTAAAGGGCAAGAGCGGTAAGTTGTATGTTGAGGACTATGCTACCTCTAAAGGGAAGGAGTGGGAAATGTTTGATGCAGGAATCGCGTGCCAAACATTCTGCCTAGCAGCGCACGAGTACGGCGTTGGAACTTGTATTTTTGGTGTAATCGACGATGTCGCAATATCAAATATTGTAAATCTTCCAGAAGATGAAACCGTGGCAGCAGTTATCACCTTTGGTTACCCTGAGGAGACACCAAAGCCAACACCTCGTCATTCAGTTGAAGAAATCTCACGATATTTATAATATGTCAAAATTAACAATAGTTGCACGCATATTAGCTGTGCCTGAAAAAAGAGAATTCGTAAAGAGCGAACTTCTAAAATTAATTGAGCCTACACGTGCTGAGGCAGGGTGTATAGATTATATTCTTCATCAAGATAATGAGAATGAAAATTTCTTCATCTTTCATGAGAACTGGGAGAGTCACGATCTGTGGCAGAAGCACATGGCCAGTACGCATCTAGCAGAGTATATTAAAGCCACTGAAGGAGCGGTTCAGGAATTTGTTGTAAACCAACTTACTCCCTTAGAATAACCTCCAAATTATCATCATAATCAAGAAGATAGCGCCGTACAGCGTAGGAATTAGGTATAGCGCTTAGTACTATACTATCGTTGTCCAACAAAACTTTTGCGCTATCTTCATTTCTGGCGAAATGGTTCTTCCAGTCAACAAAGGAAGATATGGTGCTAGCGCTAGGATTAATCTTCTGTGGTGGGTGGAATGCGAGGATGTGTTATTAAGGAAGTTGTCGCTTGAATTTATATATGGAAGTGAATAAATACGTAGCCTTTGTTGGCACGTCGAAGAAAACACCATTTAAA